>DATFYI010000254.1:0-6217 GCA_035315125.1 Anaerolineaceae bacterium
GGAAGTGAAGGAAATTGTCTACCAGGCTGTACCTTATGTTGGCATGGCAAAAGTGTTTGATTTTATCAACACAACCAATGAAGTATTGGAAAGCCGGGGCATAAAACTGCCACTAGAAGGACAGTCCACAACTACACCAGAAACACGATTTGAAAAAGGGTTGGCCGTCCAAAAAGCAATCTTTGGTGATTCGATTGACAAAATGTACCAGGATTCACCCTCCAATCAAATCCACATTCAAAAATATTTGTCAGCCAATTGTTTTGGCGATTATCTAACTAGGTCCGGCATCGACGTCAAGACGAGAGAACTCTTAACCTTTTCCATGCTTCTATCCTTGGGTGGTTGTGAGCCGCAGCTCAAAGGGCATATCCAGGGTAATGTAAATGTCGGTAATGATAAGAATGTACTGCTGAGCGTCGTTACCCAGTTATTACCTTACGTGGGCTATCCGAGAACATTGAATGCAATCCGGTGCCTGAATGAAGTTCTCCCGGAGTAATTGGATACGAACAAGCGCCTGGATCAGGCATGCTTACAAATTCATACGGTCTGCTTTATCTCCTGAACCGGTTGAAAGTAATCATGGACTATTACGAATAAAGGAGTTTGAAAAATGCTGACCAGAAAACTTGGAAAAAGTGGGCTGGAAGTCTCGGCGCTCGGGCTGGGTTGCATGCGGATGAGTTTTGGCGATCGGCCCGTTGGAGATAAACAAGAGATGATCCGTTTCCTGCGGGCGGCGGTCGAGCGGGGGGTCACCTTCTTCGATACCGCCGAGGTGTACGGGCCATTCACGAACGAGGAACTGGTAGGCGAAGCGCTTGAGCCGTATCGTAGGCAGGTAGTGATCGCCACGAAATTTGGGTTTAAACACGATCCCAAAACAGGGCCAGGCACCGGCGTTGGTCTTGACAGCCGGCCAGAGCAAATCAAGCGGGTAGCAGACGCTTCGCTCAAGCGCCTGAGAGTGGATGCGATCGACCTGTTTTACCAGCACCGGGTGGATCCGAATGTGCCCATTGAAGAGGTGGCCGGCGCGGTCAAGGACCTGATCCAGGCCGGTAAGGTGAAGCATTTTGGGTTGTCCGAAGCCAGCGCAGATGTAATCCGGCGAGCCCACGCCGTACCGCCTGTTACCGCTCTGCAAAGCGAATATTCAATCTGGTGGCGAGCCATTGAACCGGCTATCCTGCCCACCTGTGAGGAGCTTGGCATCGGCCTGGTGCCATACAGCCCGCTTGGCCGGGGTTATTTGACCGGTAAGATCGACGAGAACACAACTTACGACAAATCTGATATTCGCAGCCATAATCCTCGTTTTACGCCGGAAGCCATCCGCGCCAACCGGGCAGTGATTGATTTGCTCGAGAAGATCGCCGCACAGAAGGGAGGTACACCGGCCCAGATTGCATTGGCCTGGTTGCTGATGCAAAAAACCTGGATCGTGCCCATACCAGGCTCGCGTAAATTAGAGCGCCTCGATGAGAACATCGCAGCAGCAGACATCGAATTGACAGACGGTGATCTCGATGAAATCAAAAATGCCATGGCACAAATCACGGTGGTCGGAAACCGGTATTAATACCTGTCTGGCCCGAACAATGATCTGGCGGGGTTCCGCCTGCAATCATTCTTTTCCATCAAAAGAAGGATAATGAAATGCCAAAAATTTTAATTCTTGGTGCAAATGGTCAGCTTGCACGTAATACGGCCCCAGTTTTTCTAAAGCACCCGGATGTTCACTTGACGTTGTACTTGCGCAAGGCAAACCGGCTAAAAAATCCCGAACCAGGCCGTGTCACTATTGTTGAAGGCGACGTTCTGAATGAGGAAAACCTGAAGGCTGCTATGCAGGGCCAGGATGTGGTCTACGCCAACCTGGCTGGTGCAATGGAACAGCAGGCCAGGATGATTGTGAACGCCATGCATGCCACAGGGGTGAAATGGTTGATTTTCATCAGTTCAATGGGCATTTATGGTGAGGTGCCGGGTGAGAAATACCGGAGTGTTCTTGACCCTTATCGGGATTCCGCCGCCGTTATCGAAGCGTCAGATCTGGATTACACCATTCTGCGACCAGGTTGGTTTGTTCAGGACAATGAAATCAACTATCAGATCACGCAAAAAGGTGAACCTTTCAAGGGCCATGATGTGTCGCTCAACAGCTTATCCGATTTGATCGTCAAATTGGCCCTTTCGTCTACGATGGAAGTGCGGCATAGTTTGGGAGTAAGCCGGGTAGCTCGATGATCAATTCAGCAAAAGGAGAAAGAAAAATGATACACCGCACATGGTTTATTACTGGTGTCAGCAGCGGCTTCGGCCGCCACCTGACCGAACAACTGCTCGAGCGCGGCGACCGCGTTGTCGGCACCGTCCGGGATATCGGCAAGATGGCCGATCTGAAGGAGCGATATTCCAACACATTCCGCGCCGAACTGCTCGACCTGCGCGACACGGCTACCATCCATGAGGTGATCGAACGTTCATTCGCCGAGCTTGGGCAGATCGACGTGATCATCAGTAACGCTGGCTACGGCTTGTTCGGTGCGGCTGAGGAGCTTTCCGACCAGCAGGTCGAAGATATTATCAATACCAATCTGGTCGGGTCAATTCAGCTTATCCGCGCCGTACTGCCGCATCTTCGCACGCAAGGTAGTGGACGCATCATCCAGATGTCGACATACGGCGGGCAGGTCGCTTTTGCGGGCAATTCGCTGTACCATGCCACCAAGTGGGGCATCGAGGGCTTTTGTGAGTCGGTTGCCCAGGAGGTCGCCCCCTTTGGCGTCGGGATGACGATCGTAGAGCCGGGTGGGGCGCGCACCGAGTTCCGCTATGCCAGCGCACAGGTCGCAGAGCTTATGCCAGTTTACGACGACACACCGGCGCACAGTTTTCTTAAAATGCTGGACCCCAAAAACGGGCTTGCTCCCGGAGACCCTGCCCGAATGGCAGCACGGATCATCGAAAGTGTTGAGGTGGAACCTGCTCCGCTGCGCATGATGCTTGGCTCACAGGCGCTTAACAGTACCCTTACGACATTGCGCAAGCGCATCGCCGACTTCGAAGCGCAGGCAGAGCTCGCCGCATCTACAGACTTTCCGCCAGGGGAGTAATCATCACTAGCGACGCATTGTCAAATGTGTCCACCAGCTGTTACGAATTAGAGATTTAAGAAGGCAGATATTTCAATGATATCTCAGAGGATGGAGAAACGTAAACTAGTGTGTAGTGATGGGATCGTTCTTCAACTGCCCTGCGCCAGTCTTGACACAGGGCGCCAGTCCTCCCAATATCTTTCGGGAGGCGCGGGCGGTGCCAGGGGCGTCCCACCATTTTGACCATCCTCGCTTCACTCATTTCCAATCAAGTTCATCCTGTAATCCGTCACCCCGACTGCACCCGTATATAAATACCCTGATTGCATCCGCCTGAGTGCCATTCTCTACGCTGACTCTACCACTGCCCCTTCAGGTCGACCATTCAAGTTTTTTTAAATTTCTTCTTTTCGGGCCGGAGGTTGTGCCGAAGGCTCCTGCCGAAGGTTCGTGGTTAGGGTTTTTCCTTCTGGCATATTTCTCATTTTTCACATTGACAATATAGAACATATATTCTATACTAAACACAGGCGGGATGCCACTTTCCCGCCCTTATCCCCTTTCCATTTCCCACAGGAGATTCAGCATGCCCACCGATCGTGAAATCCTTGCAGAAGCTGCCTTACCCCATCGCCGTCGCGGCGCACCCCGCGGCAACCACAACGCCCTCAAGCACGGCTTCTACGCCAACCAGTTCAAGCCCGCTGACCTCAAAGACCTCGAAAAATGCCGGGATACCGGCCTCAACGACGAAATCGCCATGCTGCGCGTCCAATCCCGCCGCGTCATGGAGCTCTCCAGCCAGGCCCAAACCCTCAGCGAGGCCGCCTTTACCCTGCGCGCCCCGCGCGTCCTCAGCCTCGCCGCCCTCTCCATCAACCGCCTCACCCGCACCCAGCTCACCCTCGGCCAGCTGGATAACCCCATCCAGGACGCTCTCCACCAGGCCCTGTTCGAATTGGGCGCCTACCCCGGCGGTGCCTTTGATACACCCTCCCCCAAACCGCCTCCCACCAATTGAACCGAATTATTTTTAAAACAATAACAAATGCGCAAATTTATACAGGGATCAAGGGGATAAACGGGATAAAGATAAAGCTGATATTTCTTATTTGATATGAACCCTCTCCCCCGGAGGGAGAGGGCAGGGCCGCCGTAGCGCTCCCGCAGGGAGTGAGGGCCTTTTGCGTGGCCCATGAATGTGCGACCAGCTTTTTGATTTGGTTTTTTTCGTGTCGCAGGCTCGTGGTTAAAGCATCTTCGTACCTTAACAATCCGTTCAATCCGCTCCCCTAATCCGTTGCCAGCAATCCCCACATCTGGCACCCCCGCAGAGATTCGAATACCACCCCCTTGTGGGGCTCTCAACCTAACATCAGACGCCCCCACAGAGATTCGAATACCACCCCCTTGTGGGGCTCTCAACCTAACATCTGGCGCCCCCGCAGAGATTCGAAGTCAGGCGCCCCCGGAGAGATTCGAACTCTCAACCTACTGATTCAAAGTTGTAGAACGAACGTTCCATGGCGTACATATGGTGGTTTATTGTCCAATGCGTCCCATATATGGGGGTGTAACCATCCATACTGTCCATTATTTCCACCGCTTACCATCCCATCTGCACCACATCTGCACCAGCGGTGATGCAAGGAAAGGCAATCCTTGTGCTCTCAAAAAACCAACCATGCAATATGCTAGTTGTTAAGACAATATCTGTTTTCTCCAACGTTGGAGAAATGACCACTATCCAACGGATCACCAAAGTTTATAAATCAAGTCAATCATGTTTTCATTCCCGATAAAGATACTCCTTCAAATTCGCAATATTTGCAGAAGTGTTAGTTCCAGGCAAAAAAACACAATCATCTCTGGCACAATAATAAAGTTGGTTCCACCTCTGCATCGCCAGATTCCATTTTCTATCCCAATAATCTTGCTGAGGCTGTAATTTTTTCGCAGATGCCTTTTTTGTTTCGTAGGATTTTAACCTCTAGATGCACCATAAATAAACAATGCCATAGCTAAAATAATTATCAACAGACCAATTATTGGCATCCCGATCCTCGGCTGCACCCCCGATTTCAACCCTGTCCGCCCTTAAATCCCCGCGGCGTTGGGGGAGGAGGGGCCGACATTAAGAAGCCATTGGACATGGCCATGGCATTCTCAGGAAAGGCTCAGTCAATCCATCTCAGCTAATATCTTCCTCATTCGAATAGCATCCTCCCCATCTTCATAGAAACCGGGCAGCGTCCCAAAAGGGACGAAGCCCATGTTCAGCCAGAAAGCCAGCTCGGTCAGGTTGGTCTTTCGAACCTCCAGGTTGATTTTGTTCACGCCATATTCTTCGAGGCGTCGCTCAATTGTATCGAGCAAGACCGTTCCGATCCCACGCCGCCGGTAGGCCGGGTTAATTACCAGCGACGCCAGGTCGCCAATCCGATGTAAAATACGCGTGATAACATACCCGGCAATGCACCCATTGACCTCCGCCACGATACATAAATCGGGGTTGCAATGGTACCAACGTTCGAAATCGGCCAAGGAATAAGCGTCGAAATGGTTGAATGAGGACTGCTCGATCTCCAGGATCTGGTCGATGTCCGCCTCTTCCCAGGCAAGCTGCCTGACGTGAATTGCTGCTGTTATTAACATCTATTTTCTCCTGGTCCACAGATGCTGGTACAGCTAAACGCCCAGCGAATGATCTCTCCCGGAATGCTGCAATAGAGACTGCAGCAGGCTGTCTTCGTCCCAGCCAGCTGAGGCAGCGGTCAGTAAAAACTGCTCGTCCATTGGGTCTGGCGCAATTTCGACCCACTCCAGGATCGGCTCATCTAAGCGGATAAAATCGAAGCGCGCCAACCCCCTGGCTTCCATGACGTCATAGGCTTTTTGGACGGCCGCTTGGTACAGCTGATCGAACGCGCTCGGGAAAGGTGAACGATCGAGAATGAACAGGCTCACCCGCTCCCCTGCTATCTGCTCAAGGAGTAAGACTTCTTCGCCCACCGGGAAAAGATCGAGCCTCGATGCAGGTCTTTTGCATTGCTCAAGCTGAGACCACCTTGCAGGCCATCGCGCAAGAGCGTCAGAGGATACCGCAGCCCATC
>DATFYI010000255.1:0-12926 GCA_035315125.1 Anaerolineaceae bacterium
TTATGACCAGGCTCGTGCCCTTGCTTATTTGGGTCACGCCTTGAAAGCTTTGCCTGATCCAGCAGGTTCGTTGGCCGCTTATCAGCAGGCGTTTGAGATCATTGATTCGCTTTCCGATCAGCTCGATCTGGACAACCGTACCTCATTCCTTGCTTCGCCCATGGTTCGTGAGATTCACGATGCTATAGAAGCTTTGTCTCATAGCACAGCGCATCGAGCTCCAAGGCGAGCAGCTTACCAATTGACCGTTCGCGAGGCAGAGGTACTTAAATTGGTTGCGCAGGGGCTGACAAACGCTCAGATTGCAGAATTGCTCACCCTTAGCCCACTGACGGTCAATGCACATCTAAGATCAATTTTTAACAAACTTGATGTGACGACCCGTACTGCGGCTGTACATCATGGACTGGAACTTGGGTTGTTCTAATTGTTTCCCTAGTTACTTTTAACGATGGGTCTCTTCCTGCCTGTCATTGTGATAAGCATCCAAATTTAGTTTTTTCAATCGATGTACAATACAGACTATCCTGATAGGATAAGTATAGTTTAGTATTCAACATCAGAAAAATTCTATTCAGGAGATTAGATAATGAAAAAGCTAAGATTTTTAATTTTTGTGGTTTTGCTTGCCGCATTAATCGCAGTGGTTCCTGTTCAGGCTGCCGGAGTAGGTGCAGTGAAACCACAGGTGAATGCTTCACAACAACTAACCTTTGACCTCGTCTGTGACGGCTCGCCGGTGTGCCTGATCCAGAATGCCAGTCTGGCCAATTTGAACGGCAACGTAATCTGGTTTTACCAGCGACCGCCAGATGCCTCAGGCGCAGTGTTCTCCAGCTTGATTTCATTAGAGCTCCCAAATGGAGCTGTCCGCGGCTCCGCCTTTTACGGATCGGATGGTGGTTTCTTTTCTCTGGGCAGGAATGGTGAAGGCAGCCTGGCCCGGTTTCTGGCCTATGGCACCCTGGCGCGCAGCGTGCCTGGCCCAATCCTTGGAACCTTCCTTTTCCACGCTAATGGAACCTATACTTCTAACGAATGACCTTTCTAGAAATACGCCTCTATTTGAAACTGACAGACTGTTTAGCGAATCAGAATGGGCGGAGGATGTCCCTGCCCATTTCTGTTTTAAACTTTAATTTCACGAGTAATTTCAATCGTTCCTCAGAAAATCATTCCGTTTCCCAGGTAGATTCAATAGAGCCAAACCAGCCATTGATCTTTGGCTAAACATTAAGCCACATTCAGGCTATATAATAGTAATTATAATAAGCCGATTAATTCCAAGTGAGTAGGTTATCCTATGCCTTTACCCTTCGAAACTGTTCGCTTGAATCTTCGTCCATTCCAGGATGATGACCTGGAGCCATTCATGGCCTATCGCTCTGACCCACTGGTTGCACAATATCAGGGTTGGGAAGCCCCTTATCCCCGAGAAAAAGCAGTTGCCTTTGTGGAGGAGATGAAAAACAAACAGCCCGGCCGTCAGGATGACTGGTATCAGATCATCGTAACCCTGAAACCCGATTGGCAAGTCATCGGTGACGTAGCCTTCCATATCTTAGCCGAGGATATCCAGCAGGCTGAGATAGCTTTTACATTAGCCCGTTCATTTTGGGGTTATGGCTATGCCAGCGAAGCCGCCAGCCGTTTGCTGGACTATCTGTTTGGCGAATTGCATCTTCACCGGGTACGGGCGATCTGTGATGCCGAAAACCTGGCCTCTGCACGGGTGCTGGAACGTTTGGGAATGCGCAGGGAAGGCGCTTTTATAGAGAATGTCTGGTTTAAAGGAAAATGGGGCAGCGAATTCTTATACGCAATTCTGGCGCGTGAGTGGCAGGAACGATCAGCCAACAGGATATAGTGTCATATATCCTGAATTTTCCTTACCAAAACATTACTGCTAAAAAGGATACTATTCATCTCTAAACCTTTTCCGTATAGAAAACTCATGTTAGAATGACCTCGTTTCTCTGATCGCAGAACGACTGCTGGGTAAATGTTCTGTGAGAAGAATGGCCTAAGACCACGTCTAATTGTTCGGTGTAAGAAAAAATTAAATAACCAAATCGTAAATGCGAAGTCACCTGTGAAGTGCCAGAAGGCAGGCTTATCTCAAGGAGGTTTCCAGTGAGTTCGAATTTTACCGGTAAAATAATGCTGCTTTTCATACCTTTTGCCCTTATCGTTTTTTTTGTTTTCAGCCGGTTGCAAACAACGCAAGCACTCAATGTCAGACCGGCTGAGATCGTTACTATGCCTGAAACCAGCAAAACGGAAATGGTTGCCAATTTTCAGGTAAGTGTCAGTCCGGTTGCGACCCAGGAAATATCCACTGCAACTACACAACCATCATTATTCCCGCCATTGGATGAGTTTATTCATCAGGTAGCTGATGGTCAGGCCGGTGATGTGAGCGGCTTGTATATTCAGGGGATTACTGCACTCAAGATCGTTCAGCAGCCGGCCGGGAATCTGGGTTACATCGATCAGAATGAAGGCACGGCTACCCAATTCCAGAGTGCAAATGCATTTGGAGCAATCGGTTTGTTGGCCCACAATTTTCTGGCCGGTCGCGATTTTTTCCATATCCAAACGGGCCAGGACATTATTCTGGTTCATGGCGATGGCAGCATTCAACATTACCGGGCCTCAATCATTGCGGATTATCAGCGTCTCACTCCGACCGATTTACGCAGTAATTTTCTGGAACTAGCCAGCAGCCAGCAATTAACGGCAGACCAACTCTTCGGAAAGTTTTACAAGAAAGCCCACCACCTGATTTTACAAACATGCATTGAAAACAATGGAAATCCGGATTGGGGAGTGCGCTTTATTGATGGCATACCGGTCCAGTGATATAAAAGGGGCTACCTGATAATTAAAAGGTAGCCCCAAATGTTTTTCTATTTGGTCGTTTCTAAGGGATATTAATGACATTCCCCGGGTAAATCAGGCTGGGGTTGGTAATCTGAGGGTTAGCCGCTTCTAACACACCCAATGTAACCCCATTGTTTGCTGCAATACTGCTCAATGTATCACCGGCAACGACCGTGTAAGTTTTGCTTCCGGGCACGGGCGTAGGCACGGCTGTTCCACCGGTTATCGGTATGACAGCGCCGGAGGGGAGATTGATTACCTCGCCAACGAATATCTGATCTGGGTTCGTGATTTGAGGGTTAGCTGCTTCCAGCGCTGCCAGACTGACGCCGGCATTTACTGCAATGCCGCTTAAAGTGTCGCCTGATAATACAGTATAAGTACCTGCACCGCCCGTTACCGGGATGACTGCCCCAGACGGGATGTTGATTTGTTCCCCAGGATAAATCAGGCTGAAGTTGGGTATTTGAGTATTGGCTTGCTCTAAGGCGCTCAAACTGGTACCGCAGTTGACCGCGATGCCACCGAGGGTATCCCCGCTTTGCACCGTATAGGCAGAACCACAGGCCGTTTGTGCGACGGCTGCAACCGGGGCAGTTGTAAAGCCCATCGTTGTTAGAAGAACGCTGCCAATAAACAGTAAAAACGGCCAGCGGCGATGTTTGAAATCAAGTTTCGTTTTCATTCTTAATATCTCCTGATTGTTTACACACAAACAACCATGTATGTTCCCGGTGAAGGGTTATCTAATCTTGCGCATTACTTACCAATAAACTCCGCCAAATCCGCTATTCCTTTCTCGACTTTGCCGGCCATGCTAGGGCGGCCAACGCCAAGGAATATAAGACAATTACTATCTTATTGTAGGATTTTAAAATGAATGGGGCATGAAATCATTTCAGGTACGAACGGGTTCTCAATAATAAAATTCCAGAAAAATTGCCTGTTGACTTATATCAGAAAATTTGCTATATTACTTACATACTGTAAGTAACTGTTACACCGTGTAAGTTCGCCCGCTTTTCCCCAAATGAGGATTTATGAATTATCCGCTTACGATTACTGGCTCAGCCATGCGCGATATCAATCGATCAGCCATCCTGGAGATAATCCGGCGAGCGAGCCCGATTTCGCGCACAGCCATTGCTGAGCGATTGGACGTCAGCCTGCCCACTGTAATGCGGATTGTGGATGAATTGATACAGGATGGCTTTGTTCGTTCTCAAGGAAATACCGAATGGAGTGGTGGGCGGCGCCGTCCATTGTTGGAATTCAACGAGGATGGTCATGTGGTTTTGGGTGTAGACCTGGGTGGTACAAAGATATACGGGGCACTCTCGAACCTGGGTGGATGTGTCATTGATGAATTGACGGTTGATCGCCACGGCACACAGGGCGATGAATGTTACGAAAAATTGACAGCGTTTATTGATACACTGTTGGCCAGTCCAAAGCTGGAAGGCAGGCCGGTGCGAGGGATTGGGGTTGGTGCACCGGGTGTAACAATCCATGAAGAGGGCATTGTCAAATGGTCATACGCTCTCAAGTGGAAAGACTTCCCGCTAAAAGCGAAATTGGCCGAACGCTATCATCTGCCCATTACAGTGGATAACGACGTTAACCTGGCGGCATTGGGCGAGCTGTGGTTTGGGGCCGGTCAGAATTGTCAGAATATGATCCAGATTGCCATCGGCACCGGTATCGGCGCAGGGATCATTATTGATGGCGCTCTTTACCGGGGCTCTCATGAGGCCTCGGGAGAAATCGGCAATATGATCCCGGGACCTTTGTTCTTGGGGAAAAATTACCTGTCTTTTGGCGCGCTTGAATCGGTTGCCTCGGGCACCGGGATTGCCGAGCGTGCCCGTAGATTACTTAAATCACGACGCGACCCGGCAGATCTCGAAAACCTGCTGGCTGAGGATGTTTTTGACGCAGTGCGCGATGGCCAAAAATGGGCCTGTAATCTCATTAACGAAACTGTAGATTATCTGGCAGTTACAATTGCTAATTTATCAGTATCTTTCGATCCAGAATTGATCGTGTTGGGGGGAGGCGTATCCCGATCGGCGGATTTATTGGTCGCACCCATCCTGCAACGAATAGAGGGGGCTATACCGACTTTGCCCAGATTGGTAGTTTCGGATCTGGGTTTACGTGCCGGTGTGATGGGTGCTATTACCAACGTGCTTCACAATACTTCCAATTTTTATGTCGTCCATAAGCTTTCGTAGTTTTTTGAAGGAGGTGAATACTCAAGAATAAAAACTCAGTGAAATACTTGTCAGGTCGATTTGCCTCTCATATAATTCGAAAGGATGGAGAAACCAATGCGTACTTTCTATAAAATGTCGCTGTTATTGATGACCCTCGTGTTTGTCTCGGGTCTGATAGGTTGCGCGCCTGCTTCCACACCAGCTCCCACAACTGCTGCGCCTGCGGCTGCTGTTCCGACAACCGCTGCGCCTGCATCTGCTGCCACAACTGCCCCTGCGGCCGGTACTACTCCCGTCACCCTGCATTTGTTAACCATGGATCAGGCCGGTTTGAAGCCCGCTGAAATCGATCAAATTGCCCGCAATTTTGAAGCCCAGAACCCGGACATCAAAATTAACATGGAATACGTCGTTTATGATAACGTCCATGATAAAATCGTCACCGGCATGGCCGCAAAACCACCGGCTTTTGATGCTGCCATGATCGATGTCATCTGGCCGGATGAGTTTATCAAGGCCGGCTACTTGCTGGATGTGACCAACCGCATCACACCCGATATGAAGGCCAATATCTTCCCTGCGGCCTGGAACGGTGTTACCCGCAACGGCAAGATTTATGGCATGCCCTGGATCATGGACGTGAAGTATTTCATGTATAACAAGGATATGTTGCAGAAAGCCGGCATTACCAATCCTCCCACTACCTGGGAAGAGTTGGTCGATCAGGCCAAGATCATCAAACAAAAAGGCCTGGTGCAATATCCGATCGACTGGTCATGGGCGCAAAAAGAAGCGGTCATCTGCGATTTCACCGCTTTGTTGTTCGGAAACGGCGGCGCTTTCCTGGATGCAACTGGCAAGCCCGTTTTCAATAACGATAAGGGCGTCCAGACTCTAACCTGGATGAAATCGACCATCGATCAGGGTTTGACCAACCCAAGTTCCGTATCGAATGATGAAAATGCAGTCGAAACCGACTTCCTGGCCGGTAAGGCTGCTTTTGCGGTCAACTGGTTATTCCAGTACAGCGATTCGAATGATGCCACCAAATCGCAAATTGTTGGCCAGGCTGCATTCGCCCCCATGCCTGTATTTGCCTCAGCAGCTGCTGCCGGCATAAAGGGTTCCAGCGTGGATGGCTCCAGCTCGTTTGCCATTATGGCAACCACGCCCTATCCTGATCAAACCTGGAAATTCCTGACCTACCTGGCCAGTAACGAGATCCAGATGAAGTATTCGGCCGAAATGCTGCCGATCTGGCAAAACGATTTTCAGGGTGATAACCTGGCCAAATTGGAAGCTGCCACGCCGACCAACCCGGTGACCGTTCCGGCGTTTTTGGCCCAATTCCCCTACGCCAATGAACGGCCGACCGTGCCCTATTACAACGAAGGATCTACTGCCCTTCAATTAGCAATTCAAGAAGCTCTGACAGGTGGTAAGACACCGCAGGCTGCCCTGGATGAGGCTGCTGCCACCTGGGTTAAACTTGCCGGTCAATAATCCATAAAACAATGTTTTCCGGGTGGATTTGCATGCCGTGCAAATCCACCCACGATTTCTAACCATGGCTGCAAATTCAAAACCCCTCCGAAAAAACCGTCTCTCTCTGCGCCAGCAAGATGCTCGCATTGCCTGGCTGTTGATCATACCCAGCCTGTTGATTATATTGGGCATCACCGTCTGGCCGATCATTTATACATTTATCCTGAGCTTTTTTGTCGCGCCAAACGGGATTAACCAGGTGCGAACCTTTACCGGTTTTGGCAACTACCTCGCCATGATCCAGGATCAAACTTTTTGGGATACCATCGGACGGACCTTATACTTTACAATCGTCTCGGTGGGTTTGGAGCTTGTAATTGGGCTGGCCATTGCACAATTGATCCATTCCCACCCCTGGGGCTGGAAATTTTTGCGTTTCAGCCTGATTATCCCCTGGGCTGTCCCCACGATCGTTAATGGCGCCATGTGGCGCTGGATTTACAATGCCGACTTCGGCGCACTGAATGGTGTATTAATGGCGCTCGGTTTGATTAAACAATATCAGGCCTGGTTGAGCATGCCCAATTTGGCCATGAACCTGGTGATTCTAGCGGATATCTGGCACACCATGCCTTTTGTCGCTTTAATACTGCAATCTGCCTTGGCAACCTTGCCAGAAGAGCTGAATGAGGCAGCTGCCGTGGATGGCGCCAATGCCTTTCAACGTTTTTGGCAGATCCGGCTGCCTTTGCTGCGACCGGCTATTCTGGTGGCAGTGATTGTCCGTTCCGTAGATGCCTTCCGTGTATTTGATATATCCTACATTATTACAAACGGTGGCCCGGCCTTCAAAACGGTCACAATCACCTATTTGACTTATCTAAATACGTTTTCGTACGGAAAACCGGGTACCGGCGCTGCCCTGGCATTCCTGATATCCCTTTTCACGATTGTAATGACTTTTATCTTTATCCGTTTTCTTTATCGTCCTGAGGAGACGCAATAATGCATCATCGCAAGTTTTTCAATAAGCTGTTCTTGTTTCTCCTTACCATACCGGTATTATTGTTTATTTTCTCGCCCATTCTCTGGCTGCTTAGCGCCAGTTTTTCCAACCAGGTGGAATTGTTTACGGTGCCCCCACATTGGATTCCTCAACACCCCACCTTACAAAATTACCTCGATATTATTTTTCCTTCAACAGCCGCTGCGTCAGTTCCGCGCACTTATGCGGTTGCTTTGCTGAATTCGATCAAAGTCGCTTCTGCTGTAACCCTCATTTGTCTGGTGATCGGCAGCCTGGCGGCCTATGCCTTGGTTCGTATACCTTTTAAGTTCAATCGCGCTATTCAGATCGGTATTCTGGGAACTCGTATGATCCCGGAGGTATCGTTGGTTATCCCGCTCTTTATCCTCGCCTCCAGCCTGGAATTGTTGAATAAACCGATCGTACTGATCATCGCTTACATGACTTTTGCACTGCCATATGCCATCTGGATGATGGCAGCATTCTTCCAGACAGTTCCTATCGAACTGGAGGAAGCCGCCCGGTTGGATGGCTGCTCGCGCCTCGGGATTTTGCTGCGGATAGTGATGCCAATTTCTATACCTGGCATAATTTCTACCGCCATGTTTGTATTTTTGCTGGCCTGGGATGAGTTTTTCTATGCCTTGATTTTTACCAGCACGCTGGCCGCCAAAACGGCGCCAGTGGCGATTTCAGAGTTCATCGGTCGCTATGCCGTAAATGTCACCGGTATGATGGCCGGTGGTATCCTGGCGGCTCTCCCGCCTATCATCCTTGGACTGGTCTTTCAGCGTTATATCGTCAGCGGTATGACAGCCGGTGCAGTCAAGGGATAATATCCAATCGGATTAGAGATTCTTGACAAAGTTAGTAATTGGATTACAATAGATATGTAATTCAATTACATAATTTACACTTGCGAGGGAATCTCATGGATAATAAACCGTTATACACATCTGAATCAGATCAGAGTGTCTCTCAGGGAATACCAGAGACATCAATTGAATATACCTCTCAGAGCCAGGCTGAACCGCAAAGCGAGTCTCAAACCTCTGAATTCAAGGGCGAGCAATCCGAAAAAACTGCCGATCAGGAGCCGCATGCTGCCTCAGCCGGACGACCGGCGGCGGATGTGTTAAAAGATGCCTGGGAAAAAGTTGGTACGGTGGGGCAGGCGCTCGGCTCTGCTCTGCAAAGTCGTGGCAATGTGGTGATGGTGCGCGTAAACGATGAGGCGCTTCGTCATCTGGATATGCTTGTGGATGCTGAAATTACCAAAAGCCGCTCCGAAAGCGCTGCATTGTTGATTAACGAAGGCATTAAAGCCAATCCCGCCTTATTCGACCGCATCGGAGAGGTTACCGAAAAGATTGCGGCTTTGCGTGCCGAACTGCGCCAATCGGTCAAAGTGCAACCGGAATAACATCTGTCTATAGACCCCCATACCGGCTGTCATCATCATCCAGGTGAAAGACGATGGAAGTTATCACTCGTGAGCTACGAGGACTACCTGGAAAGCCTGGGCGGTCAATTGAAGGAAAATGGTTGGTTCAACGGTCTTGGTTGGCGGGCGAACTATACCCGCCTACCGGACTCAACCTATGGCCAATGATCTTTCAGCGCTACCTGATTGAATTTCAAGGGGATGCAGAAACTCTCAATCAGGTTTGGCCGCGCTTTAAGCTAAAAATAATGCGCCCAGGTGGCTAAAGAAAATATCATAATAGATTATCATTGGATAAAAAATTATCAAGCAAAACTCAATTGTTTCCTGTCTTGACATTCAAATATATTGAGGTAATATATGAATATATGCTCATGTATTCAAGGATAGATCCTGTGGAAACTTTGCCTGTTACGAAAATACCGACACGTTGTGAAGATGATTTTATTCACATCGAGTCTGTGCGCACAGCTCAGGAAAATCTGATTGACGGTTTGACAGCCACTTTTTTGGCTCGAACATTTCAGGCACTTTCTGACCCGACCCGCATTCGCCTGATCTCGGCCCTTACGCGCACAGAGCTCTGCGTTTGTGATCTGGCTGCACTGTTGGGGATGACCCAAAGTGCAATATCTCACCAGTTGGGCTCTTTACGTGACCTGCGACTGGTCAAATCACGAAAAGTGGGCCGGGAAGTCTTTTACACCCTGGATGATGAGCATATCCGGGAGCTTTACCAGCTTGGACTGGATCACATTCAACACACATAAAAGGATCTTGCTTTGCCAAAACATAAATTCGATCTTCAGGAATTATCATGGAAAAGATCATCGAACTAGAGATCCAATCATTATTACCCGGTGTGGAAAATGACGAAGATTCTTGTATCAGACGCCTTGAAGCAACACTTCAAAAACAGCACGGCATGCAGCGCGCCCACCTCGAGAATTGCGAAAATGGTGTAAAACTGTGCCTGCATTATGACCCAGAAACAATCAGTGTATCTGAGGTAAAGCGTTCGGCTGAACGCGCTGGGGTAGCAATTGTTAACCGCTACCGCCATGAATTCATCCCGATTGAAGGTATGGATTGTTCCGATTGTTCTTTGGTGATTGAGCATAGTCTGACTCGCATGGAAGGAGTACAGGCTGCCAGAGTGAACTATGCGGCTGAGAATTTATGGATTGAATATGACACTTATCAAATAAACCGGTACGATATTGAGCGACGCATCCACTCGATGGGCTATGGCATACGTTTGGATGGTCGACGCAAGTGGTTGCAGAAAAACCGTGCTCTATTATTGAGCCTGCTAACCGGCTTGTTGCTTGTTGTTGGTTGGTCAGGTAGTGTTTTTCTTGGATTTAACAGCACCGTAAGTCTCGCCTTTTACATTGCAGCTTATGTGGCTGGCGGCTGGGAAATTAGTAAGCACGCTATCCATGCCTTGCGAGAACGCCGTTTTGACACCGATCTTTTAATGATCATGGCTGCTCTGGGTGCGGCGATTTTAGGTGATTTTGTGGAAGGCGCTTTGTTGCTCTTCCTATTCAGCATTGGTCACAATCTCGAAGAACGCGCCCTGGCTAAAGCTCAATCGGCCATCCGGGCTTTGGCAGACCTGGCGCCCAAAACTGCCCTGGTAAGGCGAGATGATCGTGAGGTTGAAATATCGGTTGCTGATATCCGGTTAAAAGATCTGGCGGTGATCAGACCTGGAACACGAATTCCGGTTGATGGCATTGTGGTGACTGGCCTCTCCGGTGTAGATCAGTCACCGGTAACCGGTGAATCAATCCCGGTCGATAAGATGCCCGGTGACAAGGTCTTTGCGGGAACTCTCAATGGCGAAGGCGCTCTGGAAGTACAGGTCACTCGTCTGGCAGCCGATAGCACCCTTGGACGGGTGATCAAGCTGGTGGAGGAAGCTCAGGCCCAAAAATCGCCTACCCAGCTCACCATGGAACGCTTTGAACGGATCTTTGTACCGTTTGTCCTGGCTGCTACATTTTTAGTGATCGTCGGACCGCCATTTTTTGGCCTGCCTTTCTATCAGTCTTTCTTAAGGGCGATGACATTACTGGTGGCTGCCTCCCCTTGCGCCCTGGCATTAGGAGCGCCGGCTACTATTCTGGCAGGTGTGGCGCAAGCCGCCCGCAATGGAGTATTGGTCAAAGGGGGCGCGCAACTGGAAAACCTGGGGCGCTTACAGGCCATCGCTTTTGATAAGACCGGTACCATTACCTATGGAAAACCGGAAGTGAGCAGCATATTCGTGTTCATGCCGGAGATCTGCACAAAAGAACAGCTATTGGCTCTTGCTGCAGCCCTCGAAAGCCGTTCCATGCATCCTCTGGCTCAAGCAGTGGTACGCTACGCCCAATCAAATGATATATCGTTTGCCCCAATTGGTGAAGTTGAATCTTTGACCGGTTACGGAATGCGTTCCAGCTACCAGGGCCAGATGATCCTGGTTGGCAGCCCGAAATTAATCAATGAGTCTCAAATTGAACAGGCCAATGTAGTTTCCGAGCAGGTTAAAGAGCTCGAATCAAATGGTAATACGGTCATCCTGGTTGCACTTGGGTCAAATGTGGTGGGATGTATTGCCCTGGCGGATAAGATCCGTCCAGATATAGGCGCACTGCTCTCAGAGTTGGCACAAAGCGGTGTCCAGCAGACTGCCCTCTTGACTGGTGACAACCCGCGCGTAGCTGCTGTGATCGCCCGGGAAGCCGGCCTGGCCGATTTCTATGCGGATTTGCTGCCCGAAGAAAAAGCTACCGCCATCCGGGACTTGATGGATAAATATAGTTTTGTGGCCATGGTTGGCGACGGCGTCAATGATGCACCGGCATTAGCCCGGGCAACTGTTGGAATAGCCATGGGCGGCGCCGGTACGGATGTGGCCTTGGAGACTGCCGATGTCGCCTTAATGGGTGACAACCTGACAAAACTGCCTTTCGCGATAGGCCTGGGCAGAGCTACACGAGCAATTATCCAGCAGAATCTTGTAATTGCCCTGGGAGTGATCGCCGTGCTGGTTGCCTGCTCTCTATTTGGCCTGGTCGGGATTGGCACAGCGGTTGTTTTCCATGAGGGCAGTACCATCCTGGTGGTGTTGAATGCTCTGCGTTTGTTATCTTACCGGGGTTAATTTTGCTCAATTGGCAGTTTTAAGAGGCTAACCAGCTTTTCCATCTCCGGCAAATGGATATCTTCGGCGCGGCCTGCATCGCAGCGGATGGCGATCTCTGGATCGATCGGCAGTTGTCCCCACACGCTCACGGCTGCGGCGGCTGCCAGCTCTTCCACGTGGCTCGGTCCGAACACGTAATGGAGATGACCGGTGTCGGGACAACGATAATAACTCATATTTTCAACCACACCCAGAATTTTAATATTAAGGTCTTGAAGCATGCGTACGGCTTTCCGTACGACCATGGCAGCCAGGTCTTGGGGAGTGGTTACCAGAATCACGCCATCCAGAGGCAGGTTTTGGGCCACTGCCAACGCCGCATCGGAAGTGCCCGGCGGCAGATCGACCAGCAAATAATCCAGTTTGCCCCACAGTGTGTCCGTCCAGAACTGGCGAATTGTGCCGGAAATCAACGGTCCGCGCCACACCACCGGCAGATCTTCCTGTCGTACCATTAAATTGGTCGAGATGACCTTGATACCGGTGCTGGTGACAGCCGGTAAGATGCCCTGATCCCCGCCGAGCAGACCGCCAGCCGGTAGCCCAAACAGTTTGGGAATGCTCGGGCCGGTAATATCAGCGTCTAAAATGCCCACTTTTTTGACCTGACGAGCCAGTGTTACTGCCATTAAAGAGGTTACCGACGATTTTCCTACCCCGCCCTTGCCGCTC
>DATFYI010000256.1:0-4080 GCA_035315125.1 Anaerolineaceae bacterium
TATCCTTCGGTCTGATGCTCGGCAACTTGCATATTCACGAATGTATTATAGCAGAAGTAAATGAGCTATATTTCCAATCATTGTATAATCAACCCGAAATGATGTCTGCCAGATGACAAAATTGCCTTTAAACGATTATAATCTAGCTATGTCAGCCTCAGAACTAAGCCATATCGATGAGAACGGCAAAGCCCGCATGGTTGATGTTGGCAGTAAGCCGTATACAGAGCGAACCGCGGTCGCCCGTGGTGAAGTTCACCTGCGTCGGGAAACTTTAGAGCTAATTCGTCAGGGTTTAATGAAAAAAGGCGATGTCCTGACGGTAGCTCAAATTGCCGGGATTATGGCTGCGAAGCGTACATCAGAATTGATCCCGCTTTGCCATCCTCTGCCAATTCACCAGATCGAAGTGAATCTGGAACTGGATGATAATCTACCGGGTATTGTGATTACCTCAACGGTACGCACTATAGATAAAACCGGTGTAGAAATGGAAGCCTTAACTGCCGTATCGGTGGCTGCATTGACTGTCTATGATATGGTGAAGGCCGTCGAGAAAACTGGTCGAATCCAAAATATCCATCTGGTTGAAAAACATGGTGGCCAGCACGGTGACGTTTATAACGCATAATGATCCATATTACCGTATTATTTTTTGCGACATTAAAAGATCGGGCAGGCACCAACCGGCAAATGATTGAGCTGCCGGCCGAAGCAACTGTGGCCGATTTAAAGTCAAAATTGGCAGATCAATTTCCGGCGATAAAGCCGCTTCTTAACGCTACGCTTGTCTCCGTTGATCAAAATTTTGCCTTTGATGAGGATAGAATACCGGATGGATCTGAAGTAGCACTATTTCCACCTGTCAGTGGAGGTAGTTACCCGACCATTCTTGAAATTGTGCAAGAACCTTTGGATCATGATGAGCTGCTAAAACAAATCAAGCTACCCACAACTGGGGCGATTTGTGTCTTTAGTGGGATAGTACGAGGTGAAACCATGCGCGGCGATCCTCACCAGACCATCTCGCTTGAATACGATGCTTATGTGCCTATGGCAAAAGCTAAGATGGCTCAAGTCGCTGCTGAGATTCGCCAGCGCTGGCCAGCCATTGAAGGGATTGTGATTGTCCAGCGGATTGGATTGCTTGAAGCCGGCACTCCCACGGTTGTTATTGCCTGTGCGGCTGCCCACCGCAATACGGGAGTTTTTGAAGCAGCCAGGTATGGAATTGACCGTTTAAAAGAAATCGTCCCAATCTGGAAAAAAGAAATAACCCCTGATGGCGAAGAGTGGATCGAAGGGGAGTATCATCCCCAGCGCGGAGAATGAATCATAATGCCAACCATCCGATGTGGAAAATGCAACCAACCGTACCCAGATCGTGGTGTGCCCTACCGCTGTCCAAATTGCGGCGGGATCTATGATTTTGACGGTCCTCCCGAGTTTAACAAAAATGCCATTGAAAAGGATTTACCAGGTTTGTGGCGTTATCGCCACTCTTTTGGTCTCTTTGAAGATGCCCCGCTTGTTACACTGGGGGAGGGGAATACTCCTCTGGTTTGGACGGATGCAAACGGACTTAAGGTAGGTTTAAAACTTGAAAGTCTTAACCCGAGTGGGTCTTTCAAAGATCGTGGTAGTGCGGTGCAGATCAGCCAGCTACTGGCACGTGGAATTCACCTTGCCGTAGAAGACAGTTCTGGTAATGCTGGCGCATCCTTTGCAGCCTATGCTGCCCGAGCTGGATTAAAAACCAGAGTATTTGTTCCGGAATCTGCCTCAGGTCCTAAGCGCAGGCAGATTGAGCTGTATGGTGCTCAATTGGTAAGCGTACCCGGACCGCGTTCGGCGGCCGCACAGGCTGTCTTGAAAGAAGTGGATGCCGGAGCAGTTTACGGCAGCCATGCTTATCTACCATTCGGTTTGATGGGATATGCAACAATAGCCTATGAGATTTGGGAGAATTTGGGCGCTGCTCCAGGGACGGTGGTAGCGCCAGTAGGTCATGGAAGTCTGTTGCTGGGGATCATGCGGGGTTTTGCTGCCTTGCGTCAGAGCGGTCTGATTTTGAATCTACCCTATTATGTGGGTGTTCAAGCTGAGGCATGTGCGCCTGTAGTTACCGCCTTTACAAGGGGAAAAGAGGCGGCTAAAAATATAGTTGAGGGACAAACTGTCGCCGAAGGTGTTAAAGTCAGCCAGCCGGTCAGGTTAGGAGCCTTATTAGCTGAAATTCCGAAGGGCAGCGGAGAATTTATAAGTATTCAGGAAGAGGCCATTCTACCGGCATATCGTGAACTAGCTAAAAAGGGGATGTATGTAGAGCCCACTTCGGCTCTAGTTTGGTGTACACTGGATAAGATAGCAGGCAGAGTCCCTGAGCCGGTAGTGTTGATACTATCGGGTAGCGGGTTAAAATATCAATCTTAATCATCAGAGAACTAATGGAACGCCAGCTACCTGATCTGCTGGGGTGAGGTGGCTTGCGCTCCCTGGGTTCTCGGGAGGATCACTTGAGTAGTCAAGAAGACCCCGATATTCGGGAAACTCCCCAGGAGTTGGCTTCCCGCCTGGGTTTGCAATTTAATGATTGGCTTTTACTGGGTCGTTCTTTGACCCATCGCTCTTATTTGAACGAACATCCAGATGCGTTAGAAGACAACGAACGATTGGAATTTTTGGGAGACGCTGTCCTGGATTTTGTGGTCGGCGCCTGGTTGTATAACCGGTATCCTGAAATGCCGGAAGGTGATTTGACGCGCATGCGTTCCGCCCTGGTACATACCGAGCAATTGGCGGAGTTTGCCAAACAAATCAATCTGGGGTCAGCAATGCGTCTTGGGCGCGGAGAAATGCAAGGTGGCGGACGTGAACGCTGCGCCTTATTATGTGATACTTTTGAGGCTTTTATCGGCGCTATTTACCTGGATGCCGGGATTGAAGCTGTCAGGACTTTTCTAGCCCCATTCTTACAAGAAACCGCAGACCTTGTCCTGATCAATCACAAGACGGAAGACCCGAAGAGTTTGTTCCAAGAATGGGCCCAGGCGCAAGGATATTCAGCTCCGCAGTACGTGACCTGCAGCGCTACAGGTCCAGACCACTCAAAAATCTTTGAAGTAAATGTTTTAATGAACGGCGAGGTTTTTGGCAGCGGTAGCGGACATAGTAAGCAGATTGCAGCCAAAGCTGCGGCTCAAGACGCTCTCCGCCGGCTTGGCATGATTGATTAGGACGGTTTCGGCCGATCCACATTTTTTGTTTTAGGAAATAGATGACTCCCCGCCTAAAATCGCTCGAATTGCATGGATATAAAACATTTGCTAGCCGCACGATCTTTGAATTCCCGGCTGATATAACTGCCGTGGTTGGACCGAATGGATCCGGGAAGTCTAATATTTCCGATTCGATTCGCTGGGTGTTGGGAGAGCAATCTTACAGTTTATTGCGAGGACGTAAAACAGAAGATATGATCTTTTCCGGTTCGGAACAGCGCTCCCGCGCCGGGATGGCATCAGCAACCATCACATTTGACAATGAAGATGGCTGGTTGCCAATAGATTTTTCAGAGGTGTCGATCACCCGCCGGGCTTATCGCGATGGCCAAAATGAGTATTTGTTAAACGGACAACGCGTACGTTTGAAAGAGATCTCTGAGCTGTTGGCTCAATCAGGTCTGGCAGAACGAACCTATACGATCATCGGACAGGGCCTTGTAGATGCCGCTCTCTCCCTTAAGCCAGAGGAACGCCGGCGTTTATTTGAAGAGGCAGCAGGTATTGGGCTTTATCGTAGCCGGCGTGAAGAGGCCATAAATCGCCTGGATGCGACTCGCCGCAACCTGGAGAGAGTTATGGATATCATCAATGAGCTAGGGCCACGCTTGCAAAGTCTGGAAAAACAAGCTCGTCGAGCCCAGGAATATGAGCGGGTAAAAGCCGATTTGCAGGTATTGTTGCGAGAATGGTACGGTTTTCATTGGCATAAAACCCAGCAAGAATTGGCCCATACTCGCGAAGTTTTAAAAACTCAAGAGACCCGCCAGCAGCAGGCCCACCAAAAGTTGGCAGATGTAGA
>DATFYI010000257.1:0-42819 GCA_035315125.1 Anaerolineaceae bacterium
GGGAATCCCCCATTCCGGTGGATGTGCTGGATAGCAAAAATAATTCGATGGGACAGGGTTGGCAGGTGATGGCGGCGGCGCGCGCCCAGGCCGCCGGTGGTAATCTGGAGGCCATGCTGGCAGCCGCCGAGCAAGTCCGCCGGGACATGGTTTATTATATTTCGCTGGATACCATCGAGTATTTAAGTAGAGGCGGGCGCATCAGCGAGGCCGCCAGTTTTCTTGATTCGATCTTACACATCAAGCCGTCGATCTACGTCCGGCCAGATACCGGCACCGTGGGCGCTTCTTTTCCATCCCGCTCGCGCAAGGCCGCCTTGGAGGGACTCTATAAAGAGTTCTTCCGGCACATCCCCGCCAACCGCCCGCTGCATATTACCGTGCTGCATAACGATGCCCTGCCAGAGGCCCAGGCTCTGGCTGAGCGCGTCCAGAACGAATATTCTCCCAAAGAGCTGTTCATTTCGATTGTCTCACCGGTCTTGGGAGTGCATACCGGCCTGCGCGCAGTTGCTTTGTGCGGCTACGCCGAATGCTAAACGCTCTAAATTAACCACCGGCCAACCTTTACCACGGAGGACACAGAGTTTCTGTAAAAACCCATCTCTCTCTGTTCTCCGTATGAATATTTCTTTACATGGTCAGCAATACTTATTTGAGGACGTCCAGCATATTGTTGCCATCATTCACGTAATAAATCCCTTTTCCATCGGGCGTGATTGCCAGTCCAAAGAGTGTGCCGCCGCCGGTCCCGGTTAAATCCACATTCTTAAAGGCCACCTGGTTTCCGCTTGTGGTTACCTCAACCATATTCCCATCATTACTGTTTGCTACGATGATGTGACCATCGGGCGCAATTGTTAATCCAAGAGGACCGTTGAGCGCATGGCCTGTCAAAATAGTTTGGCCGGTATGATCATCTGACATGCGTGAAAAAGCATTGGGGATGGCTGCAATGCGGTTAGCCAACGTATCCGCCACGAAAAGAGTGCCGTTCGAGTTGAGCCCGACCCCGGTCGGACCGATCACAAGTGCAGACGGATCAGTTCGAGCGCCAAACCCGGACCCAATGACCGTCCGTGATTGGATATTGGGTTTGTCGCTGCCATGCAGGGTCAGCATAATCCGTTCGATGGTGGCAGTGTGAACAACCTTGGGGCTGGCTGCAACGGTGCCGTTCAATACATTCGTCACAAACAGGGCCACAGTAACGCCATTTTCAACTGCGGTCATATCCCACGGGCCATTGACTCCTGTCCCAGAGATGGTTTCGACTACATGTCCGTGGTTATTAAGTACCAGTAAGCAGCCAGCTTTGGCAGTTGCAGCCGTACCATCTTTGGTGGGCAGGCTACCCACAACGACCCAACCCTCGTTCAATACCACCAGCGCTGTAGTCAGCCCAATGCCGCCCGGGCAAGAACCAGGCAAATTACTGGCGCTGATGTGGGCAAACAAAGATACGTGACCGCTGGGCGACACCTGAACAATGGTGGTGCCGGTTCCTTGCAAATTAGATTTGTTGTTGAAGTTGCTCACCAAAATATCGCCCTTGACCAGATTGCCAGTGCTGTATTTTACAACCGCTACCCCATAAGGGTTTACGTCGCCATTACTGGGCACAGTTGAGGCGATCGTTTTATTGGTGTTGAGCGATCCAAGGAACGAACTGGCGGCAAACACGGGGGTTGCCGTTACTGCCAAAACTATCGTTAGAGCAAACGCAGCGAGCTTACCGAGTAAGTTTTTCATTTCAATTACCCTCTACCTTTATGGTCTAAAAAAGTTCCTTTTCAATTCTTATTGTCGTAGATACCATCATTGCCTGAAGTTCAACGGTGGTGGTTTAGCTGAAACATGCATTGGATGATTGGATTGATCAGGCTACCGGCTTTTATAAACTTACAAAAATATTTTTTGATCACGCCATAAATGACCCTCCTGTTAAACGAGGCTATCTATATCCTTCTCATTATCTCCATAAGATCGATAATAAATATCAATCCTATTCTTTCATACGGAAATTATGAACGTGCGGATCGATATATGAAAAATTTCTAACCAAAAATATGGGAATTAACCCTGCTCAAGCTCTTCCCAGCGCTGGAAAGCCTGCGCCAACTCTTCTTCCAGCTCTTTAAGGCGATTCGCTGCCCGGGCAATCTCGCTGCTGTCTTGCTGGTAGAATGACGGGTCGGCCATCGCATGAGTTATGCGCTCTTGTTCGGCTTCCAGGGTTTCGATCCGCAGGGGCAGCTCGGCCAGCTCGCGCTTTTGGGCCTCCAGAGTGCGCTGCTCTTTGTAGCTGGGCTTACGCCCGGCTTGTGCAGCGGGCTTTGTTACATTTTTTGGGGCAGGTGCGGCCGTTTTTTGCGGTTTTTCCTTGATTGTTTCGGCAGTTTCCTGTGCCTGGCGTTGCCGGAGGTAGTCGTCATAACCGCCCACATATTCCATTACTTCCCCACTACCGCTCAATACCAGCGTACTGGTTAGCAGGTTGTTCAGAAAGGCGCGGTCGTGGCTGACCAGCAGCAGCGTGCCTTTATATTCCAATAACAGGTCTTCCAGGATCTCCAGTGTATCGATATCCAGGTCGTTGGTGGGTTCGTCCAGCACCAGCAGGTTGGCTGGCCGAGCAAACAGGCGCGCCAGCAGCAGACGGTTACGCTCGCCGCCGGAGAGTGCGCTGATGGGAGCGTGCACCCGGTCGGGTGTAAACAGGAAATCTTCCAGGTAACCAATCAGATTGCGCGATTTTCCGTTAATTCTGATGGTGTCGCGTCCCTGGCCCACATTATCCAGCACGGATAAACGTTCATCCAATTGGCCCCGCAATTGGTCGAAATAAGATATTTCCAGATTGGTGCCTGTACGGATAGTTCCCTGTTGGGGTTGCAATTCACCGATCAGCAGGCGCAGTAGGGTGGTCTTGCCCGAACCGTTTGGGCCGATAATGCCGACTTTGTCGCCGCGCTGGATGGTGGTCGAAAAATCACGCAGGATCGTCCGGTCGCCATAGGCAAAACCGACCCCTTCAGCCTCGATTACCAGCCGGCCCGAACGTCTGTCCTCCTGGATTTGCATGCGTACTTTGCCGGGTTGTTCACGGCGCAGGCGGCGCAGCTCGCGTAATTGTTGCAAGGCCCGTACCCGGCCTTCGTTGCGAGTGCGGCGCGCCTCGATTCCGCGGCGGATCCATTGCTCTTCCTGGGCCAACTTTTTATCAAAATTTATATTCTGTTCCTGCTCTGCGTTGAGCATGGCTTCTTTTCGCTGCAGGAAGGTGTTGTAATCGCAGTTCCAGTCGAACAGCCGGCCGCGATCCAGTTCGACGATCCGGCTGGCTAACCTTTGCAAAAAGACACGATCGTGGGTGACAAATAGCAGTGTGCCGCCCCAGCGTATCAGGAAATCTTCTAACCAATCGATTGCATCGATGTCCAGGTGATTGGTCGGCTCGTCCAATAAAAGAAGGTCGGGATTCCGAGCCAGGCCGCCTGCCAGCAGCACCCGCCGTTTCAATCCGGCTGAGAGCAGGTCGAACTGGGCGCTGGGGTCGAGTTGCATGCGTGAAAGCACCTGGCTGACCTGGTTTTGCTCCTGCCAGGCGTCTGCACTGCTCGAGCTGACTGCCGCCGGCTCCAGCCCCGCGGCTACAATTTCTGCTACGCTGCCAGCCAATCCCAGCGGCACTTCCTGCGGTAGAAAAGCCATGCGCAGGTTCTGCTGGCGGGAAACAATGCCGCTTTCGGGCAGGATATCACCGTTCAGCAGTTTCAGCAACGTGGATTTTCCCATGCCGTTGCGGCCCAACAGCCCTACCCACTCCCCTCGTTCGATTTGTAAGTTGATATGATCCAGGAGCGGCTGCCCGCCAAAACTCAGGCTGACCTCCTGCATGCTGATCAATGCCATGTGTTCTTATTCCTCAGTGGAGGAAATATACTACCAAACCATCACCCTGGGATTAAATTCGTTGACTGATCAGGTTTTTTTCAGGCGCAGGCAGCAATAGAACGGGTGCATCTGCGGGGAGTTCGCGGAGAAAGAAATGTTTATTTTGCTTTTTTCTCGGCGTCCCCGCGCCTCCGCCTGAGCCAGTAGAATGGTAAAATGATTAAGATGTCTCGATTAATTTTGGCTTCCGAACGGATCAAGCGGGCGCACGCCTTGATCCAAAAAGCGCGTGATCTGCCTGTGCCAGCCGAGCTTGGTCGTATCGATCTGACTTATGTAGCCGGGGTCAAGGGGCTGCTGCAACAGGCGCGCGACTTGATAAAATTTATCCCTTACACCCCCAGCGCATCCGCCGAAATGAAGGCCGAAGTGGCCGAATTATTTAAAGAAGCCGAGCGGGCCGAAAAGGAAATTCTGCACCCATCTGCCTGAATCTGTCTCATCCCTTTTATTCCTGTTGATTTTTCCCCTCGTCACTCCTCGGCGGTTTCTTGTAATCCCCAGCGCCGCACCGGCGCGGTTTTCGTAACGTCCACCAGCCTGGTAATGCGGGCAATCTGTTTTTGGAGATAATCGCTGTCCTCGATCGTCAGGTGGATGGCCCCCTGTGGGCAGACCTCCACACAGCGAGCGCAGCCGCGGCATTCCTCGCTGATCTGGGCGGTTTCTCGGTTCATCTGGATGGCCCCGACAAAACAAACGTCCTGAGAGCAGGCGCCGCAGGCAATGCATTTCTGCTCGTCGACCCATACTTTTACCCCCGGCATGCGCACCACTTTGCGGCGGTTCAGTGGATCCAGCCTGGGCAGCACTTTGAACAGGCAGCAACACGGGCAACACTGGCAAATGGTCATCAGTTTGCCGAAAGGAGAAGCCCCGGTCCACAGGTTATCAATGCGGTCGCGCCCGATCAGATGCACAAGTCCCAGTTCACGGGCGCGGCGGGCGTGTGCCAGCGCCTCATCCTTGTTGGCCAGGTGGCCGATCTTCGAGCTGATTTTCAAGACTGCTTCCCCCAGGAAAATACAGCCCAGGTCTTGCGGGTAATCCTGGCAATCCTCAGCTTTGCGGCAAATGCAAAAATCCATGATCCAACGGTAACTGGCTTTTTCGATAAAATGATCGACCAGGGCCGAAGGCAGCAGTACACTGCCTGGCTGCTCAACTGACTGCTGCACCACCACCCGATCCTTGGGTAGATAGATCATATCGTCACCGTTGAAGACCGTCTGGTGCAGCGCCTCGGCCAGCAGCGGCACATCGGTCATGCGGGCCAGTTTGTACCGGTATGGGAATGCCTTTTCGAGCAGGGGTATGAGCCAGGTCGGTGTGCCCACAAGCGCCTCAAAAGTCTTAGAATTTTGTATAATGATTAACCCGCTTCGGTTGAAAAGAATCGTTTTTCCACAGGTTTAATAGTTTAATTATAGGGCCTGATAAGAAAAATATATGCAGCAATCCGAAGATTGCATGAATTCGATGAATTGATTGGAGGTTTTCATACAATCACGTGACAAAATTGATCCGCCTGGCCAGGCCTCATTTCTTACTCGCCGGGATCAGTCTGTTCTTAATTGGCGCTTTTTGGGCTGTTTTGAACGGAGCGCCTCTTTCTTTGCTTCGATTGATATTGGGTTACCTGATTATTTTTCTGGGCCATCTTTCCATTTCCTTTAGCAACGATTACTTCGATATGGCTGTGGATAGTCTGGGCTCTCCCACCCTCTTTAGCGGTGGCAGTGGTGTTCTGGTGAAATACCCGCACCTGCGCCAGCCCGCCAGGCGGATTGCGATTATCTTGATCCTGTGCTCACTGGTGCTGGCAATATTTTATGCGTTTGAGTTCGCCATGCCGGTCTGGTTTTTGGGCTATGTGTTGACGGGCAATTTGTTGGGTTGGTTCTATACTGCTCCACCTATCAGACTGTCTTATCGTAAGTTGGGCGAAGCAGCCAATGTATTTGCCTCCGGTCTGCTGATCCCCGGCCTGGGTTACCTGGTTATGCGCGGTGTGATCGACGCCAACGGGCTGATTTTTAGCATCCCTTTGATGCTGTATGGGCTGGCTTTTATTATTTCGGTCGAGATACCGGACCTAGAAATGGATCGCCAGGGTCACAAAAGCACTTTGGTCACACGGTGCGGTAGAGGATTTGGATTTAGGATGGTTGGGCTGAGCCTTATCCTGGCATCTGCCTTTTTCTTCTGCATGGCGTGGTGGTTAGCCAACAACTACCCACTGGAGTTTCGCTTCCTTGCGTTGGCCTCTTTACTGCCCACTGCTGCCGGGATCATTGGTGCAATTAAGCAGCCGCTCGAACGGCAGCCGGCTACCCACATGGTCAATGCTACCATCATCTCGCTGGCCGCCTTTCTGATCCTGACCGATAGTTACCTGATCGTACTGGCGACCCACTAGCTAATATCACACGGTTTCAATCGGTAAAAAAATGGATGCTAAAATAAATAATTTTCGGTTTTTTTGTCAGTGTTTTATTTCCAGATGGGTTGTAAAATAATAGTATGCTACCACTGGATATGCTGGGCGCTGACTCACTGCCCTGGCTGCTGGAGCCTGATCCTGCCAACCCTGCCATCCGTTATTTCGCTTTGCGGGACCTGTTGGATCGTTCCGAAGATGATCCGGAGCTACGCCAGGCCCGGCTGGATATTATGACGACCGGAGCGGTGCCGGTGATTCTGGCGGCCCAACATCCTGAAGGCTATTGGGTCAAGGCTGGCAGCGGTTACTCACCCAAATACCGGGCCACTGTCTGGCAAATCATTTTCCTGGCCGAGCTGGGCGCCGATGCAATGGACCGGCGCGTCCAAGCCGGTTGTGAATATCTCCTGTCCCATAACCTGGCCGGTAGCGGCCCTTTCTCAGCCTACCGGTCTTTGACGCCTGCCGGAGCGCTGCATTGTCTCAATGGCAACCTGTTATATGCCCTGGCTGCGCTGGGTTATTCCGCTGACCCGCGCTTTCAGGCTGTACTCGACTGGCAGGTTCGAGCGATTACCGGCCAGGGCGAGGTGTGTTACTATAAGTCTGGCACAGCCGGGCCGGGCTTTGCCTGTGGCATTAATTTGGGGCAACCCTGTGGCTGGGGGGCCGTCAAAGCCTTAAAGGCGCTCAGCTCCATCCCACCGAAGCAGCGGACGCAATCGTTGCAAAGTGCTATCGACGTTGGAGCTGAATTTCTGCTGTCTCGTGATCCGGCTATAGCCGATTACCCATATAGCGGACGGGTCAGCTCAACCTGGTTTAAATTTGGCTTTCCACTGAGTTATTGGAGCGATGTCTTAGAAAACACGGCCGTATTGGTGGACTTGGGCTATGGCCGCCATCCTCGCCTGGCCAATGCCATCCGGTTCATCCTCGACAAACAGGACCTTAGGGGTCGTTGGAAATTGGAGAATACCCTCAATGATAAAATGTGGGTTGACATTGAAAAGAAAGGCCAACCCAGCAAGTGGATTACCTTAAGAGCCCTGCGTGTCTTAAAGCGCTACTCCCAATCTAATTTCTAACCAATATACCGGTGGCAAAAAACTTGTGAAGGTCGCCGGAAGTTTCCCACGCTTATCCAGTCTGGTCGCAACCGTAGATTTTCCGTATAATTGCTATTGAGCGACTGTTTCTTATCCGCTCTTAGTTCTGCGACAATCATCCCATCCAGACGCTTTCAAGGAAGAGGAAAAGGCCATGCCCAACCAGAAAATCAGCAAACGCGCTGCCCGTAAGAAGAAGAATAACCAGGACACAATCCAAACAATCGCCATCATCGTGATTGTGCTGGTCGTGGCGGCGATAGTCTATGCCATTTTCACGAATATTAAACCATCTTCATCTACCGCTCAAAGCCCAGCCCAAAATCCGGCGCAGCCTACCGAGCCCAGCACGGCCCAGCTTCCAGCACCGGCCAGCTCGGGTCAGATGCCAAAGTTGGTCGGCACCAAGACCTACAGTTCTGCCCCACCCATGCTGATCGATAAGACCCGGCAATACACCGCTACCGTCACAATGGCCAAAGGCGGCTCGTTTGTCATTCAGCTCTACCCGGATAAAGCCCCGATTACGGTCAATAGTTTCGTGTTTTTGGCCGATCAGGGTTACTTTAATGGCACCACTTTCCACCGCGTCCTGCAGGGCTTTATGGCGCAGGGCGGCGACCCGACGGGTACCGGCACCGGTGGGCCGGGCTACCAGTTCGATAATGAAAATAGCGACCTGAAATTCGATAAAGCCGGTGTGGTTGCTATGGCCAATACCGGGCAACCTGGTACCAACGGCAGCCAGTTCTTTATCACCTTTGGCCCGCGACCATCCCTGGATGGCGGTTATACCATTTTTGGGCAGGTCATCATCGGCATGGATGTGGTTAACGGTATCAAGCTGCGCGATCCGAACCAGAACCCCACCTTCAGCGGCGATGCGATTGCCACCATTACCATCACCGAGAAATAGAGCCCGCCAGGGTCTTTTAGATGAAAGCCATTGGCTTGATCGCGGCCCTACCGCAGGAGATCGCTCCTTTTTTGCGGCAGGCCGGCCAGTTTGAACGACTCCGGCTGGGCAAATTTACCGCTTACAGTTTCCGGTTGCCCGACCTGCAGGGTGTGTTGGTGCGCAGCGGAGTTGGTCTCAAACGGGCGCTGGCGGCCAGCCGTACCTTGATCGCAGCAGCCCGGCCGGATCTGTTGGTCTCTTTTGGGGTGGCTGGCTCGGCCCGGCCTGGCCCACAGGTGGGCGACGTAGTTATCGCCAGAGCTGCCTGCCTGCTGGAAAATGCTGCTTCTATAGATTCTTACTTTCAGCTCGCTCAACTTTCAGCGCCGGCGCGGCAGGCCGTCTGGGATGTGCTCCGGCCGCGTCAGGCCCGCTTATTATCCGGCGTCATCCTCACGACGCACGGCTCGCAAGAATTGCCGCCTTTGCCGGCTCAGTTTGTAAACCCGTTGCTGGATATGGAGACGGCCGGCATTGCCCAGGTTGCATCCAGTTGTTCGATACCCCTGCTGGGCTTGCGCGCCATCAGTGATTCGGTCGAACATCCGCTGCCATTTGACCTGGCGATGTTTTACGACCAGCAGCAAAATCTGCGTTTGGGCCGGCTTGTGACGATGCTAATCCGGCATCCGCGCCGGCTGGCGCAGGCCATGAGCTTCAGCCAGAATGTAAAGCTGGCATCCGAAAATCTGGCTGTGGCCTTGTTTGAGGCGCTCAAGTACACGGATATGCTGGAGCATAAGCAACCTGGCTAGGCCCTATACATAGCATCAATTCCCCCCTAAAATAGGGATATGTCCACCGTTGCGCCCGCTCGTTCAAATGTCACACGCGGCTATAGCATTGCCATGGTCAGTGCGGTTATTTTGTCGACTACGGCGATTTTCATTCGCTATCTCACGCAGACCTACCATTTGCCCGCCCTGGTGCTGGCATTTTGGCGTGAATTGTTCGTGGCCCTGACCCTGAGCATCATCCTGGCTCTCATCCGCCCGGCTTTATTAAAGATCAGGCGGGAGCATCTGTTTTTCCTGGTTGCTTTCGGGTTGGTGCTGGCGGCATTTAACGGCACCTGGACGCTTTCGGTGGCGCTGAATGGAGCGGCCGTCTCGACCGTGTTGGCTTACTGCTCTACGGCATTTACGGCCTTGCTGGGCTGGTTATTCCTCAAAGAACGCTTGAATTGGGTTAAGCTGCTGGCGGTTGCCTTGAGCCTGGGCGGCTGCGTGCTGGTTTCGGGGGCTTACCGCTCGGCGACCTGGCAGGCTAATCTGCTGGGTATCTTCGTTGGTATCCTATCCGGTTTGTTTTATGGCGTATATAGTCTACTGGGTCGCTCAGCTTCGCAGCGCGGTCTCAATCCCTGGACAACCCTGTTGTATGCCTTTGGCTTTGCCGCTTTTTTTCTGTTAAGCCTGAACTTACTGGCGGGAGGGCTTTTAGCGGGTGGTGCAGTTCGGCCGGCCGATCTTTTCTGGTTGAGAAGCGCCCTGGCCGGATGGGGTATCTTATTCTTGCTGGCGGCGGTTCCTACACTGGCCGGCTACGGTTTGTATAATGTCAGTTTAAGCCTGCTGCCATCCAGTGTGGCAAATTTAATTGTTACGTCGGAACCCGTTTACACCGTCATTCTGGCTTATTTCTTATTTGGCGAGCTCTTGAACGTTATTCAGCTGGGCGGTGGTCTGATGATTTTGTCCGGCGTCGTTCTGCTGCGGATATTTGAAGGCACTGCCGCCAGCCAGACACAGGCAGAGCTTCAAGCGAAAAACAGTGTAACAGGTCTGGATTGAGCAGACTCGTAAAATTTATTTAATCTGCCATTCCTGCGGCTGACCGGTCGCTCGGGTATGATCAATAACCTGAATCCAGTCCGGGAGAAAAACAAACAGAGCTTTCTGGTCGTTTTCCTTTTTTAACCGCGCAGTATATTGGAATTTTTGATTATATAAGCTTTTGGCGGCTGCTATTTCTCGTGGATCGATTAACAAATGAGCTACGCCGCGCATTTGTACAACTTGCAGGTCATGCGAGCCAGCCACCATAGGGCAAATACTTACTGAAGCCTGTGCATTGTAACTTAAATCTATGGCCTGCTGGCTGGCATGCTCAGAATAAAAAAGCAAATTCGAGTGCTCATCAGCAACAAAGGGAAGCGCCGTGGCATGCGGTAAACCATCTTCGCCGATTGTTGCCAGGGTTAGCATGGGCAGGGCCAGCAAATCGTTCATAATTTGGGTTTGCGGATTCGCATGTGATTTTGCCAGGCCTTCCCAGCTGCGATAGGCCTGGTTCTCAATCCCGATTCGTTTCAAGACACGACCGGCAATCTGGGTGATCATCTCATCCAGGCTGTGCGATTGTACATAAAAGGCCGGCACTGGCGGAAAAATCACTGCGCCGCTTTGAGCGGCCAGTTGCATTAAACGGATATGCCCACCATGCAGCGGGGCTTCACGAACTACCAGGATCAAGGGCCTTCCTTCTTTTAGCGTGACATCCGCCGCCCGCGTAAGCAGGTTATCGGTATAACTGTTTGCGATGCCAGAGAGACTTTTTATCGAGCAGGGTATAACCACCATACCAGCCGTCTCAAAAGATCCAGAAGCGATAACAGCGCCGATATCTTGATGAGAATAGTAGGCCTGACAAAGCGTATAGATCTCTTTCAGCTTCCAGTTGGTTTCTTGCTCAATGGTGATTGCTGCAGAAGGTGTAATGATCAGATGCGTTTCAATCGGGCTGTTTTGCAAGATTTCTAACAGACGTATCCCCAGAATTACGCCAGAACTGCCCGAAATACCTACCACCAGTCTTTTTGTCTCCAAATAATCACCGCCTTCCGGATCGTTGTAAATTTGTAGTCAAGTCTATCATCAGATGAACAGGAAAGACAATACCCGCTTTCGTTCTTTTAATTTGGCCACCGCCTGTATTCGGGTAAATCAGGTGGAAAAACGATTATAATTTTGGGGTGCCTATCCAAACGAAACGAGTTTATATTCACCTTTTGCTAGTCATGATCTTTTTGACAGGCTGTGGACAGGTGGCTTCAAATGGAACCGGACAGGCCAAATCAGTTCCAACCACGACCGTTGCCGTCGAAAACGCGCCGGTTGTAGAAGTATCCACTTTCACGCCAAGTCCAATCATAATTCCAACTTCGACCGATATTCCCTCAACGCCAACGGCCATACCGGCAACCGCCATACCCAACCCCATGTCAATCGAGGCAGCCCGTGCCAGAACTTACCCTGGCAGCGATATCGTCATTGAAAAAGAGCTTACCGCCGCGGCTAATTATCACCGCTATTACGCTTCCTACCGTTCGGATGGTCTGAAGATTTACGGCTTGTTGACCATCCCGGACGGACCCATGCCAGCCGGAGGTTGGCCGGCGATCGTTTTCAACCACGGCTACATCCCTCCCCAACAATACCGCACTACCGAGCGATATGTGGCGTACGTCGATTGGCTGGCGCGCGCTGGTTACATAGTCTACAAAATCGATTATCGCGGTAATGACCAATCTGAGGGAGTTGCAACCAGCGCCTATGGCGACCCGGGCTATACCGATGATGTGCTCAATGCACTGGCCTCGTTAAAACGCAACCCGCAAGTCAATCCAAACAAGATTGGCATGTGGGGGCATTCGATGGGTGGTTTTCTGACCTTACGAGCGATGGTGATTTCGAAGGATATTAAAGTCGGAGTAATTTGGGGAGGTGTGGTCGGTTCATATTCGGATATGATGTACAGGTGGCACGTTCACAACGGCCCGACCCCCACGCCGCCGCCCGAAGCAGAGGGTCACGGCTGGCATGCCTGGATCGAGCAGTATGGCACTCCCGACCAGAACCCCCAGTTTTGGAATTCGATATCCGCCACGTCGTATTTAGCCGATCTATCCGGGCCTCTTCAGCTTCACCATGGTGAGGCGGATACCGAAGTACCGATTGCTTTCTCTGAAAACCTGGCTCAAGCGGTGCGTGCAATCGGGGGAACAGCCGAGTTGTACACCTACCCGGGCAATGATCATAACATTTCTCAATCATTTTCATTAGCTATGACCCGCACAATCCAATTTTTTGATTATTATTTAAAATAGACTGGATCTAATATCAAAAGATATTACAAATAGACCCGGATTCCTTTTTCATTTTTCACTTGTATTCTCAAGGGTATTCTTGTTATAAATCTTATAAGTACAGGAATATATCTTTCAGAATGCGTTGTCCTTCAACAGTTGTCTGTCTGAAACGATCGTCTTCAGGCAGGTGGAGGAAATCATGAAATACATCGGTCAATCTGTCCCCCGAGTGGATGCGTATGCAAAGGTAAAGGGTGAATCGGTTTATGCGTCGGATATGAGCCGCCCCAACCAGGCTTATATGAAGATGTTACTGGCACACCGGCCACACGCGATTGTTAAGAGTGTAGATACTTCACAGGCCGAGGCTTTGGAAGGCGTTATTGCGGTATTCACTTCAAAAGATGTCCCGTGCAATGAATTTGGCTACTATACCTATGACCAGCCGGTCCTGTGTGGTCCCAGCCAAAAACCCTATGCCGACCGCGTCCGTTATGTCGGAGACCGGGTGGCGGCAGTGGTGGCTGAAAGTGAGGAGATCGCCAAAAAAGCGCTGGGATTGATCGCGGTGGATTACAAAGACCTGCCAGTTGTCTGCGATGTCGAAGAGGCGATGAAACCGGATGCCACCATCCTGCATCCGGATTTAGGCAGCAACGTGTTCAGTACGCATATTTTACGGAATGGCGATATCGAAGCTGGATTTAAGCAAGCGGACGTAATTATAGAAGCGGTTTACAACACACCGGCCCAGGAACATGCCTATCTACAGACCGAGGCCGGTTTAGGTTTTATCGATGAGGACGGCCGGATTACCCTACTGACCACCGGTCAATGGGGTACAAAAGATCGTAAGCAGATGGCGCACGCCTTGAATCTGCCCGAAGATCAGGTGCGAGTGATCTATCCGATGACCGGCGGCGCCTTTGGTGGGCGTGAGGATATTTCCGTTCAAATTATCGTGGCTTTGGCCGTGCTGAAGCTGCATGAACGCGGTATAGATCGGCCAGTGAAAGTCGTCTGGAGCCGTGAGGAATCGATCCTGGCGCATTGCAAGCGTCACCCATTTCGCATTTTTACAAAATGGGGAGCCACCAAGGCTGGAAAGATAGTGGCTGCCGAAGTAAAAATGTTGGCGGATGGCGGGGCTTACAAATTTACAACCAGTATTGTTACCAGCAACACCGTCATCAATGCCCTGGGCCCATACGAGATCCCGAATGTCAAAGTGGACGCTTACGATGTTTACACCAATAACGTTCCGCGTGGCGCTTTCCGTGGCTTTGGCGGTCCGCAGGGCGCTTATGTCGCCGAGCAGCAGGTCAATAAATTGGCTGAGGCCCTGGCTCTGGACCCGGTTGAAATGCGCATGCGCAATCTGGCTAAAGAAGGTTCGCTGCAAACTACCGGTGCGGTATTTCCATCTGGCGTCAGCATCCGCGAGGTGACCGAACAGTGCGCCTTGAACGCTGGCTGGGAGAAAACTGAAGCCGGCTGGTCAAGGAAAGGTGGTTACAGCGCCATTGATCCGAATGCGGCTTACAAGCGGCGCGGCTTCGGCATTGCCTGTTCGCACAAGAATGTGGGCTTCTCTTATGGTTATCCCGAATCCTGCACGGTCGGAATAGAGCTTTACGGCGGCACTACCATTCAACGAGCAATCATCCGCCATGGCTCCAGTGAGGTTGGCATGGGCACGCAAACCGTCATTACCCAGATGGCGGCTGATGCCCTGGGAATTTCAATGGAGCAGGTTGAGCTCATCTCGACCGATACCGCCGAGGTCAAGGATTCTGGAGCAGTTTCGGCCTCCCGCATGACCTTCTTCATTGGCAATGCCATCAAAGAAGGGTCCGAGATCGCTTTGCAAAAATGGCAGGATGAAGACCGCCCGGTTAAAATCTGGCATACCTATTGGCCGCATCCGACCAGTGCGCCGGATCCGATAACAGGGCAATGTGATCCGAATGTGGCGTATGCCTACACTACCCAGGCTGCCGAAGTGCTGGTGGATATGGAAACCGGACAGGTTGAGATCGAGAAAATCGTTTGTGCGATCGACGTTGGCAAAGCCATTAACCCGCAACAGGTTGAGGGCCAGGTACAAGGCGGCTTGATTCAATCGGTGGGCTACTCCATCATGGAGAACTTTATTGAAAAAGACAGCCGGGTTTTGACCTCGACCCTTTCCACCTATCTGATTCCAACCTCTGTTGATATCCCCAAAGACATGAAACTGATCGTGATGGAAACACCCGATCCGCGTGGCCCGTGGGGTGCGCGCGGTTTAGGCGAAGTCATGAATATGTGCCTGGCGCCGGCAGTTGCGGATGCAGTCCACGCCGCCACCGGTATATGGTTCAATGAATTTCCACTGGTGCCTGAACGCGTATTAAAAGGATTGGGTAAGTTGGCGGAATAGCCGGATGAAAACTTGCCTCTTGACCTTTTTGGACCACCCTATTTTCAAAAATCAACCTGTATCCGATCGAGTGATTGTGGGTTTTATTTGATAATATCTAATGTTTTCGTTGTAGATGTTGTTATAATCATATAACTTATCATTTCGGGAGGGTAAAAGTATGTTGGAAAAAAGCGAGTTATATCGCTTGCCGTGGTCAATGAACGATAACCCGATCGCCTGGTTAGAGGTAACCGACATTTGCAATATTCATTGTGAAGGCTGTTACCGGCAATACTTGACCGGACATAAAACGCTGGAACAACTTAAAGAAGAGGTGCTTTTCTTCAAACGCTGGCGTAATCCGGATAATATCTCCATTGCAGGCGGCGAGCCTTTGATCCATCCCCAAATCATTGAGCTGGTAGCCTTCATCCGAGAACAAAAGATCAAACCAATCATCCTGACCAACGCCTATGCACTCAAGCCTGATATCCTGCACGAATTAAAGAAAGCCGGTTTGGCAGGTTTTACAATCCATATTGATAGCCACCAAAACCGCCCGCATTGGAATAATAAGACCGAAAAGGATTTGAATGAGCTGCGCCAGCAGTGTGCTGAGATGGTTGCTGCCGAGGGTGGCCTGTATACGATCTTTAATTCAACCGTATATCCTTCTACCTTCCATGAAATTCCGGATGTGTTGCGTTGGGGGCAGGCCAATATTGATAAGGTTCAGGGCCTGGTATTTATTACCTACCGTACCGCCACCCTGGATACGCAGTCGGCACTCGCCAATGATCAAGAAGTTGATATGAGCAAGTTGAGCTATGTGCGTGATAGCTTCTCCGAAAAATTTGTTACCGGGCCCGAGGTTTACCAGATCCTTAAAGATACCTGTCCGGAGTATCAACCCAGTGGTTATCTAGGCGGCAGTATATTGCACACCTCCTACAAATGGCTGATCGGCGCCACGATTGGCACCAGGGAAAAGATAGTTGGCTCTGTCGGCAAACGAGGTATGGAAATTGCTCAATCCGGTCATCACCTGTTATATGGTGATTATCTGGCCTATCTCTCGAATCCAAAGCTTGGAAGTATCGTTTTCTGGCTCTGGCCCTGGGATAAATCTGTACGACAGGCTTACGGCAATTGGTGGAAGACTGTATTCCGCCAGCCCGGATCGTTATTCAGAAAGGTCTATCTTCAAAGTATCGGTATTATCCAGGCCCCGGACATTCTGCCGGATGGGCGCGCCGATATGTGCGATAGCTGTCCGGATATCACCATTCTGGATGGCAAGCTGGTTAACTCATGCCGCATGGATGAGGTGCGCTTATTCGGCGGGTTTGTAACGGTGTTGGAAAAGAAACCGGAAGAGGTGCAGGAGCCTTCCAATTAATGGGGCCGATTGCATTTATTCGCAGTTTATTGCGATTGCTATCCGGTAAACCGAATGTGCCCACCTCTTTGAAAGACAATGCTTTACTTCAGGTTATTTACCATCGCCGCTCGATCCGCAGCTTTACCAACCAGCCAATCTGCGAGGACGAATTTACTGCTATCCTCGAAGCCGGGCGTCTGGCGCCTTCAACAGTTAATTTGCAAAGCTGGTCGTTCGCGGTTTTTACTGGCGAAAGCTGGCATGAGACTTTTGGGCATTCCATCCCTTTCAGAGCCCAGCAGGCCGTTATCATTATGGGAGATATGCACCGCGTCAGAACATTGGGGATTGATTTCCCCGAGAGTTCGCTGGTAGATTACACAACGGCTGTCATGAATGCTTCATTGGCTGCCATGAATATGAATTTGGCGGCGGAAGCGCTGGGGATTTCTTCGGTCATGCTTTCTGAGACCGGTCGGTCCGGCTTGTTGGATACAGCTTATCTCAAAGAAGTACTTTGTTTGCCTGAGCAGGTCTTTCCGATCATGACAATTGTCTTTGGTTACCCGCGCGGTGAATACCCGCCCATGCCCCCCAAGCTTCCGCTGCAAACGGTTTGTTTTTCGGGTAAATATCAGGAACCCAGCACAGCCATTATGGAAGATTGGTTGGCGCAGATGGTGGCCGGTTACAAAGCCAGCCACATCACCTCTTCATTTGATGCCCAGCTCAAGGTATACCAGAACAAAATTGGCTCAGCCGAAATAGACCTGGAAAATATGGTTTATGGCAGGCATCCTGGTAAATTGCAGGCAGATCAGTAGCCAAAGAATTCTTAGCTCGTGTAGAGTGTAGCACTCAATGGGTCAGATCCCTTTAACCCTATATCGGATGGTATCACCCAATCCTTACCGTTAACACCTCAAGCGATCCAGGAAAAGATCCGCATTGTTGCAGATTGTGGGGCAGATGAAATGGTCTTGTGGCCGACGGTAGCTGATATCGTTCAGGTCGACAGGTTGGCGGAGCTGGTCGCACAAATGTAATCATTTTGTGGTCGGGAATGTTATAGTATGGCCCGGCCACTAAATAAAACGTTTTAGGCTCGGCGATAATTGTGAGCTGTTAAAATGGCTGTGCGCAGGTTATCCCAGGGGGTCTGGCTGGGCACAGTGCAATCCGCCCCTAGCATAAAGCGTTCGGGGGCCGTGCGAAGCACATCTTCCACAGCCTTCTGCACTTCCGCTTTTGAACCGGTTGCAATTACACCCTTGCGATCCAGGCCGCCCATAAACGGCCGGCCAAACATTTTCGAAACCTGCTGAGCACTGATTTTGCCGCCGGTCAGTTCGAGATTGGTATTCACGATTTGACCGGGATAGCCAACGAAGGGGCTCAGGTCGCTGTAGGGCATTTGAAAATCGCAAACATGCAGGATATTAAAAATACACGAGCGGTTGATTTCCTCCATCAAGGCCAGATCGTAAGGTTTGACACATTCTTGAAAGAGCATTGGATCGGTAAAACGATCTTTTTCGCCACCCTGGGTTGAGGTATAAAACCCATCCAGGCCCAGTCGAATGCATTCTTTGACAAACTGCATCAAGCTATCCGTGATAACCTGCATGCCAAGCTTCACTTTTTCCGGGTCCTGCTGGATGTGCTCAGCCAGCAAAGCAGCGCTGCTGGTGTTTACGGCGCACATAAAGGGCGAGTAGAGGGTCAAAAGCACCAATGCCTCGGATTTGGCAGCTTTGACCAGGCCTGCCACTACCCCTAATTGTTCCTGGTAGAAATCCAGCTTAAAAAAGGGCATTTTGGCCCAATCTTCGGGCTTTTGGATCTCGGGGATATGGGGAAAGACCTGCTCGTATTGGATCTTAACAAAATCCATGTCGGTATAATGGAAATATTCCAGGTGCTTATCTACACCTGCTTGCCCACGATGATAAATCGGGTCGAAATGGAGAAAAAAAGCCGCCGGGACGTAATTCATTTTAGTGGAGCTATCTAAAAGACTTAAAAGGACATCGCGTTTATTCATGATGGTTTCCTATCAAAAATTGGCTTTTCAGCCGGGTATATCTGATCCAATTCTACATCAGCCATCTTAAAATCTGAGGAATTTGCTTGACAATTAATTTCGAATCGCTAAACTAATATTATATTAACCTTCCAGATGATAAAGGAGCGCAATATGTCTTCGTTTTCACGCATGCCACGCTATGATATTCGCAATGATGGAGCAGGACCCTACGCTATTTTTTATTGTGATGCCTGCAATCGAGAATTTCGCAGCCAACCCGACGTCGCCAACACGATAACGAAGGATATTGGAAAATCGGCCATGAGTGGCTTTTTGCGGAGAGTACCCCTGGTGGGGGGCACGGTTGCCGAAAATGTTTTGGGGGAAGACCCACGCTACAGCTATAATATGACCCAGGCCCAGATTCAATCAGCCTGGCAGCAAGTTCAGCCTCATTTTCGACAATGTCCTACTTGCAGCCGGGTTGTTTGCCTGTCAGATTTTGATGCGCAATCGGGATTCTGCCAGGATGACAGCCCTCGCCATCAAGAAATTGCGGAATCGCGCGGCGCTCAGTCAGGAGCGGCATTAAAAGGCTTTGCCAGCGCTTTTGGACTGGGTGACGTGATGAAAAAAGCCCAGGAAGCCGCCGAAAATGCCAAACAAGCCAGTGCTCAAATGGCCCGCTGCCCGCAGGATGGAACTCTGGCGCCCGCCGGAACCAAGTTCTGCCCAAATTGTGGCACTGCCATGCTCCAACCGGTGGTTGAGCGCTGCCCAAAATGTGGCACAGAGACCAAGGGGGCTAAATTTTGCCCGAACTGTGGCACCAAAATCGAACCGGCCGCCGCGGCCGGCGTTTGCCCGAATTGTGGCGCCGAAACGAAAGGGGCTAAATTCTGTCCTGAATGTGGCACCAAGCAGGCCTGAAAGCTAATTAGTTGAGCCTGCTTCTTTAACGCGCATCGGCAGCCCGGCTACCATAAATATCACATCATCTGCGGCTTGCGCCAGGCGTTGGTTGCTCCTGCCCAGCACGTCCCGAAAGAGACGGCCGAGGGGATATTCTGGCACCAGTCCGAGACCCACCTCATTTGAAACGAGCACCCATTCCGCCGGGCTGTTTTGGTATGCTTCCAGCAGCCCGGCCAGTTCACTATCCATTGCAGCCTGATAATCAGCTTCTTTCACGGGCTCTGGCAGTGAGAGCAGCACGTTGGTTGCCAGCAGCGTCATACAGTCAAGCAAAACCCAGCGGGTTGGTTCGGCGGCCTGGATAGCTTCACCGACCTTTAACGGCGCTTCCAACGTATGCCAGTGTGATGGACGGTTGGCCTGATGCACAGCAATTCGCTCTGCCATTTCGTCATCCTCGGCTGTGGCTGTAGCAACGTAAAGCACGCTATCCGGCGGCCGGTCAACCATTTGCTGCGCATAGAAACTCTTGCCGCTGCGAGCACCGCCCAGAATAAGTGTTAGTTTTTTCCCCATTTATTCACCTGTGATTTCCTGGCGCTTCAAGAGAGATTTGACAGTTTCCAGCGAAGATTCAAAATCATGCAGGCCAAATAACTCCATCGTCAGCACACCCGAATATTTTTTAGCGATCAGATAATCGAGAACCCGTTCCAACTCTTCTGGATCCATCCGTGATAAAGACTGGTGATCGCGCTCTCCAATTCCATGAATATGAATGACGCGCGTTCGCGGTAGCGCCCTTTCCAAATAAGGGATTGGATCGTGCCCACCCAGCCATAAGTGCCCGATATCCACACAGCGGCTAACCGGCACACGCTTGAAGATCGGTTCCCAGAAATCCAACGGATAACTCTCCAGGTTTTCAACCGCCAGTAAGGTGGGGCTGCCAACCCATTCAGCCGTCTTTTCCAGGGCCCGGCAAGCCTGATCCTGCCAACGCTGTAGCTCTGTCGGATCCGTGCTGTTCCTGACTTCTCGCGCGTCCAAGTGTAGTACGTAGGCCCAGGGTTCAAGCGGTCGAGTACACTCGATCACACGCCTGGCTTTGAATAGCGAGATGTGCTGTTCATCCCCATCTGAGCCCATTCTCAGATCCAGAGGTAGATGGATAGTGTAGGTCAAGTCCTGCCTGTTGGAAATCTCCCGCAGCGTCTGGATCGTCTGGAGGTCAGGCAAGTTGTTCTGTCCGTCATCGACCTCAAAAAGAACCAGCTCTATATCCTGCACCTGCCCGGCCAGAAAACGTACATTTGGCAGGATATCATCCGGTAAGATATAAGAAGTTGTACCAAGGCGAAATTCAGGTCTTTTCATCTTATTTGAACTGCGAATGTAAGCAATACCACCAATTCGGTTACTTCCACGATCAATCCATAAACATCTCCGGTCACCCCACCCAGGCGTGAACGCGCCAACCCGAAGATACCCAGGGCCACCAGATGCGCCAAACCGGCTGCCAGTAAGCCGCGCCATCCACCCAGAATGACCAGCACCACCGGCAGGATCACGGCCCAGGCAAACGACGCCTTGGTCAGACCCAGGGCGAAATCGGCGCCCATACCACCCGGACGGGCGAGAGGTTGTTTGCCTGCCAGTAAAATCATCCAACGTCCCAGTGCTGCGGCGGTCAGAATGGCAATCCAATCGTGGCCAGGAGCTAAAGAATAGACTGCCGCAACTTTTATCAACACAGCCAGCAATAACCCAAGCCCACCAAAGGTACCCAATCTGGGATCTTTCATAATTTCGAGCCGGCGTGCGGGCAGGGATGAGTTCAACATGCCGTCAAAGCAATCTGCCAATCCATCCAGGTGCAGCCCACCGCTCAGAAAGATCCAAACTGCCACGCATAAGACTGCCGTCAGCAGCGGCGGAAAAATTAGCTGCAGCCCATATTTTGCAAGCCAGACCAGACCGCCGATAAACACTCCCACCAGGGGATACCAGGCTGAAGCTTTCCCTAGATCACCTGGGGAAAGCTGCTCATTTAAGTGAATTGGCAAGATAGTCATGAAAGCGAAGGCCTGTTTCAGACTCTTCATTCCTTATCAGCTACTCCTGCCTCGTCAAAGGTTGCCATTTCATTCAAAATTCGTACGGAAGCATCCACCAAATTGAAAGCCAGGACTGCACCGGTACCTTCACCTAAGCGCAATCCCAAATTGAGCAATGGTTTGACGCCCAGGTGTTCCCAAATGACTTTATGCCCGATCTCAACCGATTGGTGCGAAGCGATGATATACGGTTTTACACCCGGCAGTAATTCAACCGCCACCAGAGCCGCCGCACCCGAGATAAATCCGTCAACAACAACCGGTATGCGATGAGCGGCTGCACCGATCACAACGCCAGCCAGGCCAGCAATTTCAAACCCACCTACTTTACTGAGAACATCCAAAGCGTCTTTTGGATCAGGCTTGTTGATGGCGATGCCCTGCTCGATCACTGAAATTTTTCGCGCCAACCCGGCATCATCCAGGCCGGTTCCACGCCCGGTTACCTGGCTGACAGGTACACCACATAGAACTGCTGCAATGGCCGAGGAAGGGCTGGTGTTACCGATCCCCATATCTCCGGTTGCTACCATATCCAGGCCCTTGGCAAATTCTATTTCTACCACATCGATTCCGACCTGAATGGCTTGTTCTGCCTGCTCCCGGCTCATGGCTGGGCCTTTGGCAAAATTTTGAGTACCATGGGCAATCTTACGACGCAGTAACCCGGGTGCATCCTCAAAATCAGATGCCACACCGATATCCACAACGACCACCCGAGCGCCGGCCTGCCGCGATAATACATTGATCGCCGCTCCGCCGTGCAAGAAATTTTGTACCATTTCTGGCGTTACTTCTGGTGGATAAGCGCTGACCCCTTCCAGCACTACCCCGTGATCGCCGGCCATGACAATGACCCCTTTCCGGGCTACTGTAGGCCGTTCCTTTCCGGTAATACCTGCCAACTGGATCGATAAATCCTCTAACTGTCCAAGACTGCCGGTAGGTTTGGTCAATTGATCCTGCCGCTGATGGGCTTTTACCGCGGCTGCATCATCAAATACGGGAATTACTGGTAAATGCATAGCTCACCTCTGTGAAAAAATAAAAATCCCTTGCTCAGGGCAAGGGATTAACAAAACCAGGAATTGCGCCATAGCGCTTCCACTTCCCCTTCCACCGAGGATATGTAGACAACTCAAGGCGGTCGACCTGGCTTACCAGAAGGATTTTTGAAAAAACACCCAATTCATCAATGTTTTGGGGTTATTTCATTGCCTGAATTCTGATTCACAGTTGCGGGACAGCGCCGGACTTGCACCGGACTTCGCCTTTCACCTGCCCTTCCGGGGGAAAAGGCACCCTGAGTTGGTATTCAATTGTAGCAAGATTATACCTTATTTTTGAGGTTGCTCCCAACAATCGTACAGAGAAATCTGCATTCCGCCGCGCCCGAAAAATGAGCCATTATTCAGACGGTTCCCGGTGCCATCTGGCGCCCCGGAATTTTGTGTTGAGGTATCGAAATTGTTCACAATCGAGCAGTTGGATGTGACCCACGAGCTGATATTCGATTGAGTGCCTCCTCCAATACCGCCTGCCCTGCCCTCGTTACGGGTATCCCAATAAACATATCGCAGCTCGCCTTTAGAAACCAGTTGAGCCAATTGATCGCTGTTGACGACATTATCGATGCCCATAAAACCACCCACAAAAAGCACTGGACGCCCGGTTGCAAGCACGTAATCAGAACCCTGCATGGAACTGGGCACTGCCATTAAATAAGTCACTCCCTGGGTATTTTCGTCCAGGTAATCCAGCAGGGTTTGGTTAATTTGTAAATCTCCCTGGTTTGGAGGGTCGGAGGTCTGTCCATCATATGCGGCTGGCAATGATTGGTTACTGCTGGGGTTGAGGGTAGTCAGCACCGACCAGATGCTCGGTGTGACCAAAGTGGCAGCCATTATGCACGTGAAACCGGTGACGGCCAATCGGCGCCATTTAAAGATGGCCGTTACGATTATCAGGGCTGCGCCAATGGCGGTCAAAACGAGAACGATTGGCTGCCACCAGATTGTTTTCAGATAAGCACTTGCAGTATGATATTGCAATAACAGCGTACTTCCGACCGCAATAGCCATAAGCAAGGTGGCTAACCAGGGCAGTTTAGTCCGCAGTCGCCATAATTCGACCACACCGATCCCAACCAGAGCTACCAACGGGCCCGCCAGCATGGACATGTAATACTCGTGGAAGAAATTGGCTATGCTGAAAAAGATAACATCCGTAAGCAGCCAGACGCCCCACAGCACAACAGCCTGGTGTTTTTGACCAACCGGCCAATGCAGCCGTTCCCGAAATAATACAAATATTGCACTGAATAAAGCAAAGGGCAGCAGCCAGCTCACTTCATTGCTTAACGGGGGGATGAATAACCTGAGGGGCCCAGAAAATCCCACACCACCGGCACCACCGCTAAAACCTCTGCCTGTATTGCTGTTGAATGCTCTACTGATCGTTCCAGCCAGACTTCCTAAAAGACCGCCGGATGTTGCCGGCTGAGAGGGTACATTTCGAAACACGCCTTGCCCGTTCGGTCCAAAAGGAGGAAAGCCGCCGCTGCCGCGTTGGCCAGGCTGGCCGAATCTTCTGTTAGGTGGCGCACCGATACCGAAAGGTCCGCCGCCAAATCCGCCACGGCCACCACCCATACCCAACAGCCGGTCGATGCCGTTATAACCGGTAATCAAACTCAAGACCGAATTATCACCGCTGCTGCCAACATAGGGGCGCTGGCTGGCCGGGGTGCTATCGACGATGAATGCCCACGAGAGCGAAATAACCAACAGCAATCCAGTTGCCAGCGCCAGCTTACCCAATTTGGGCCAGATGCGTTCCGCCGAGCCCAGGAAATATAGTGCATAGAAAGCGGGCAGCGGCAGAAATGCCTCCAACATTTTTATATTGAAGCCAACACCGATCAGGGCCGCCCCAAGCAGCAGGTAGCGCAGTTTGCTGGTCTCGGTGGCTTTAATAAAAGCCCAGGCTGCCAGAAGCAGCGTTAAGATCAGTGTGCTATCCATGGTATTGTTGCGGTCTGTGGCGACAACAACCGGTGTAATTGCCAGCGCCAGTGCAGCCAGCAGACCGGCAGTCGCGCCAAACGAGCGCTGGACTAGGTGATAGACCAGAATTACCGATAATATACCCGCTAATATTTCCGGCAGCAGCAGCCCGAAGGTGTTTACGCCAAAAATCATGGCCGAAATAGCCTGGATCCACAGTCCCACCGGCGGTTTATCGATGCTTACGGAACCGCCTGGCTCGGCTGCCACAAAGAAAAAATTGTGCCAGGATTGCAGCATGCTTACGATGGCTGCACTGTAGTAATGATTGATATAACCCAGTGCAGATAGGTTGGCAAAGCGCAACCCAGCAGCCAGCGCCACAATGGCGGCCAACGCTGCCAATTTCAAGGCGCTCGTACGGCTAATCTGCAAAGAGCGGTTGGAGGGGATTGTCTTTGAAGTCCAGAGCTGTGGGAACGTAATTCTCATTGTTGCAAGTCTTTGACAGGTTCCCGAAACGTCCAGAGATGATTTATAAAGAAATTCCAGAAAGTACTGATCACCTGCGCCGTAACTTTGGATAAGAGGTCACTGGTAGCATCCAAGGTAAAAACCAGCGCAAAGGGTTGTGCAAGCCATAATACCAATAAATTATTTACCGTCAGGGCGCTGAGGCTTACTACAATAAATTGAAATAGCTGTAAGCTCATCGGTTTATGGAACCTTTTTGCAAAAGTCCAATAGCGGTGGAAGAAATAATTATTGAGCATGCCAGCGCAGCAAGCAATTGAATTGGCCAACAGGATCGGCATGCCAAATACGATGTGCAGCAGGGCGAATAGACCAATGTCGATGAGTGTACCCATCAGCCCCACCGTTGCATAACGTCCAACACCCAGAAGTTTTTCGCCCGGGTTGAGCGCTGTCCAAAGCCGAGCAGAACCTGCGGATTTAGACCTTGTAGAATTCGATACCGTATTCTGCATTAATTTAATTTCCATGTTCTCTATGATATCCGAGACAGGTTCAGATATTGTTTAGAAAAAGTAAACATCTGGTAAAACTATTGATTACCTTTCTAAACCAATGCTATTTTATGCAATTTCCCGGCCATATAAGATCGTTATAATGATAAAATTTATCCATCGGAGGAAAATTATTTTGCAATCGATCCGCGAACTCTATCGAATTGGTCATGGTCCTTCCAGCAGTCACACCATGGGCCCGAGAAAAGCGGCTGAAATATTCAATCAAAGATATCCGAATGCGGCTGGGTACCGTGTCACATTATACGGCAGCCTGGCTGCCACCGGAAAGGGCCACTTTACGGATGCAGTTATTACCAAAGCGTTGGCGCCCAAGTCGGTCGAGATCATCTGGCGTAGTGAGGAAGAGCTGCCACTGCATCCGAACGGCATGCTGTTCGAAGTGTTAGATGATAAGCATCACATCATTGCCAGTGTGCGTGTCTATAGCCCGGGCGGTGGAGCAATACGCATTGAAGGTGAAGACAATACCATTCCTGAAATCTACCAGCTGAATACAATGCAGGATATCCTCAGATATTGCACACAATCCGGCAAGACTTTTTGGGAATATGTGGAGGAATGCGAGGGACCCGAGATTTGGAGCTATCTTAGCTCGGTCAACCGGGTCATGCATGCAGCTATCGAGCGCGGTCTCAATACCGAAGGGGTTCTACCCGGCGGTTTGGGGTTAGCCCGGCGCGCCTGGACCTTTTATCGCAAGATCCGTCTAAGCGGCGGTGAACTGCGTAAGGAAGGTTTCCTGCCGGCCTACGCCCTGGCAGTGGCTGAAGAAAACGCCATCGGCGGCGAAATTGTGACTGCGCCAACCTGTGGTTCTTGCGGCGTTGTGCCGGCCGTGTTTCATCATATCGAGGATACCATTGAAACATCCGAAAAAGATATTGTGCGAGCCCTGGCGACGGCAGGTCTGTTCGGCAACCTGATCAAACAGAATGCTTCGATCTCAGGAGCTGAAGTTGGCTGTCAGGGCGAGATCGGCTCAGCTTGTGCCATGGCGGCAGCCGGCGCAGTGCAATTGCTGGGTGGATCGATCCATCAAATCGAATATGCGGCCGAGATGGGTTTGGAACATCACCTCGGACTTACTTGCGATCCGGTTAATGGACTGGTACAAATTCCTTGTATCGAGCGAAATACCTTTGCTGCACTGCGGGCCTTGGACTGTGCAACCTTTGCAAATTATTCGGATGGGAGTCACCGCATCTCGTTTGATGAGGTGGTGAGAGTGATGAAAGAGACCGGTCACAATTTGCCGCCCATTTATCGTGAAACTTCGGAAGGCGGCCTGGCAATTGTTTATCGTTTTCCTCCCAGCAAACCATAAACCAGGGCAAAATCAGTCTGCGGTTTTCGACCCGTATAAATCTACATGGACTGCTTTTTGTTAAAGAGAAAACCCCGCCGGATGGCGAGGTTTTCATAAGGTTCAAAGTTGATCTTACAGAGCTTTAACCTGGGCAGCCTGCAGGCCTTTGGGGCCCTGCTCGATGGTGAACTCTACCCGCTGGCCTTCTTCGAGCGAATGATAACCTTCGCCCTGGATAGCGGAATGATGAACAAATACGTCCGGTCCATTTTCCTGAGCTAAAAAGCCATAGCCTTTGCTGTTATTGAACCACTTGACTGTTCCGGTTACACGTTCAGACATTTTATAGTTTCCTTTTCTTTATAATAATTTAATTCTAATAACGACGTTGACCGCCACCACCATAACCACCACGGCTGGTTTCTTCTTTGGGGCGTGCAAGGTTGACTTTAATTTGCCGGTTGTCAAGAGTATAGCCGTTGAACACCTTAATAGCCTGCTCTGCTTCCGCCTGAGTACTCATCTGAACAAAAGCAAATCCTTTTGAGCTTCCTGTAGAGCGATCTTTGATAAGTTCTACTGAGCTTGGTGTACCTGCTTGAGCAAACAAGACTCGCAGTTGGTCCTCTGTGGTAGAGAACGACAGGTTTCCTACATACAATTTTGTTTCCATCTTGGTTTCCTAAAACTTCTGGCCTTTTTGGCCCTGAATATAATTTTGCCGTCAGACCAACGAAAGGGTCTGGCGGCATTTGCACACTAGTCCTAACTGCTGACAACTCATTATACCACGAATATTACAGAATCGAGCATATTTCTCTGAAAACAAATATTCAATACAGTTATTTTTGAACATATTTTAGATCATTCTTAAGTACGATGACCTCAGGCTTACCTGTGAGTATCATTAATAATAGCGAATATTAGTTGTGAGGTGTGAAATGGGGCTTTACGATGAGAATAAACAACAGGTAGTCGAGACCTGTCGAAAGTTGGTTGAAAAAGGATTTTTGGTTGGAACTGGTGGAAATGTGTCGATGCGCATTCCAGGTCAAAAGGCCCTGGCTATTACCCCTTCCAATTATGATTATCTAAAGATGCTTCCAGAGGATATCTGTATCCTCGCTCTGAATTTGCAGCCGGTCGAAGCCGCTATGAAGCCTTCAATCGAGAGCGGTATGCATGCCGCCATCTATATAGCTCGTCCAGATGCCAACGTGATTATTCACACTCACCAAATCTATGCCAGTGTTTTTGCGTTGATCAACGAACCGATCCCAGCTATCTTTGATGAACAGGTACGTTTCCTGGGCCGTTCGGTTGAAATCGTTTCCTATGCTCCTTCCGGAACCGGTCTTCTAAAGAATGCCCTGACTTCTAAGCTACGCAACCATTGCAATGCCTATATTTTGCAAAACCACGGGGCAGTTTGCCTGGCAGATTCTACTGAACGTGCAATATTCAATGTGGAGTTATTGGAAAAATGCGCCCTGACTTATTTGTTGGCCTTGATGACGGATAAGAAAGTCACCCGCATCCCCCTTCCTGTTCGAGAAATCGCTTTCTCAAAGCTACGTAAGGACCAGGAGAAAGAAGCTGCTCGCCAGAAACAAAGCCAGCAATAGTTTCTATATGAAACATCGAATGGAGAAAATGAAATGAGTGAACAACAATATGCCATCTCACAATGGCAGGATACCGATGCAATCTACGCCGGACTGAATGCCCTGATCAAACAACCGCCTCATACGATTCGTCGTGAAAAAATGCAGGAATATCTGAAATATTTCGAGCAGAAGTGCAGTCGCTCCAAAGCGCTGACCGATGAGGCTAAACAATACATTCCCGGCGGGGTGCAGCATAATCTGGCTTTCAATTATCCATTCCCGCTGGCGATTGACAGGGCGGACGGGGCTTTTATGTGGGATGTAGACGGCAACCGTTATATTGATTTTTTGCAGGCGGGCGGACCGACCGTATTGGGTAGTAATTACAAACCAGTTCGGGATAAGATCTACGAGCTGTTGCAAACAAACAGCCCGGTTACCGGGCTGTTTGATGAGTATGAGTTAAAGCTGGCCCAATTAGTTAACCGTTTGGTGCCTTCCGTGGAAATGCTGCGCATGTTGGGTTCCGGTACCGAAAGCGTTATGGCAGCCATCCGGATTGCGCGCGCCCATACCGATAAAAAGAAGGTGATCAAAGTAGGCGGTGCGTACCATGGCTGGAGCGACCAGATGGTTTACGGGCTGCACATCCCAGGTACTGGCGCGTACGAAGCAGCCGGCATTCCGCCTGGCTGCAACCGGAATACCCAGGAGTTTTTCCCAAACGATTTAAAGCACTTACGTCGTTTGCTCAGCTGGAATCGCCTGTCGGGGGGTACAGCTGCAGTTATCGTAGAACCGGTTGGACCTGAAAGCGGCACCCGCCCGGTCTACCCGGACTTCAACCAAAAAGTGCGCCAGCTTTGTGACGAGTTTGGAGCGCTGCTTATTTTTGATGAAGTGGTGACGGGCTTCAGATTGGGACTGGGAGGAGCTCAGGGATATTTCGGCGTCAAACCGGACCTGACCGTTTTTGGTAAATGTATCACCGGCGGTTACCCGATGGCCGGCGCACTGGGTGGGCGGCGGGATGTAATGATGCACCTTTCGGCTGGCATTGGTGGTACCGGTGAGCGCGCTTATGTAGGCGGAACATTGTCTGCCAACCCGTTGAGCTGTGCAGCCGGCTATTATGCCTTGTTAGAAATGGAACGTACCAACGCAGCCGTGATCGCCGGGAAGGCAGGTGACCGCCTGTGTAAAGGATTGCAGGAGATCATTGCGCGGCACCATCTGCCCTTCGTGGCTTATAACCAGGGCTCAATCGTTCACCTTGAAACGGCCGGCGTGATGCTACTGGATTTTAGAAATCCCATCAAAGTTGCCCGTGAGATGAAACCTCGCAACCATATGATGCAGGAAATGGGTGCAGCCTATATGGCACAAGGGATCATCACCTTAGCCGGCAGCCGCATGTATACCAGCATGGCTGATACGGATGAGATTATTGATCAAGCGTTGGACTGTTTTGAAGAGGTACTGACCAGCGTTGAGGGGATTTAGAATTATCCGTTCAAACGCTGATACATGGTCTTATTGCGCTTATAAAAACCAACAAACTCCGTAAACAACTTATCATAGACCGGCCGGTTCTGTGGGTTGGGTTGGTAAGTTGCCTGGATCTGCACGTGTTGAGGAATCTCGGCGAAGGATAAGCTCCCCAGGCCGACCGCGGCAATAAAGGCTGCCCCACGAGCGTTAACCTGGATGGGATCGCAGACCTGCCGGATGGTAATGTTAAGCACGTCGGCAAAGATCTGGCACCAGATGTCCGATTTCGCTCCACCGCCGACCATGTTAATGGAGTTCAATTTGCGTCCCAAGAATTTTTCGGTGGGGGCCAACAGCCAGCGGGTATTCAAGGCTACGCCTTCCAGGAAAGCCCGGATGATATCTTCCCGGCTGTTCTCGAGCGATAGGTTAATAATTGCTGCACGTACAGTGCGGTCCTCCACCGGCGAGCGCTCGCCGTAGATCCAGGGTGTGTAAATCAGCCCGTTGCTACCGGCCGGAACTTTGGCGGCGATACGATCCATGATTTTATAGACATCCGGCGCATGTTCCTCACGCAGTAATTCATCTTTATGATATAGGATCTTGTCGCGCAGGAAGGTCAGATTACCGCCGGCAGTGGTCTGCATGATGATCATTAGATATTTGCCCGGGATAGCGCACGGCACCGATGCCACTGATGAGCCGATGTCGGTCTTTTTTACCGGCATATGAGCTGCTATCCAGGATGAAGTACCTATGCAGAGGTGTGCATCATAATCGGCGATTGCACCCGAACCGATGGCGGCTGAGGTAGTATCGATGGCTCCGGCGATCACTTTTACACCCGCTTTTAAACCGAGCAGTTCGGCGACATCTCTTTTTAGCTCGCCGATCACCTGTGTACAGGGCACAATTTCTGGGAATTTATCGGTCGCGACGCCACAATCACGCATCAGCCCTTCGTTATACACCACGTGAGCCGAATCGCGATTGTCGGTTACCCAGGAGGTCAGGATTGAATCCGGTGTGGCAACGAAGCGACCGGTCAAGCACAGGTTTATATAATCCAACACGTTCAGGAACTTATAGGTTTTCTGGTAGACCTGCGGGTATTCTTCGCGGATAAACAACATATGGGCGGCAGGATCTTTGCCCGTCAGGGATGGGGCGCCACCGGTCAGCCTGATCCAGCGCATTAGTTTGAATGGGTCGTATCCGGCTACATTCACCAGGCCCTGGGTTATCTGGTTGAGGTGTTTAGCCCCGCGCATATCCATCCACAAGATACAATTCATCAATGGATTGCCATCCTGATCGACTGCCACGGTGCCTTCTCCCTGGCTTGAACAGCACACTGCTACGATATCTTCGACAGGCACCAGGCTTTTTTCGATCAACCGCTTTGAGGTTGCCAGAAAGGCTGTCCACCAGTCTTGCGGATTTTGCTCTGCTCCGCCGTTAGGGAGCACCTGTAGTGGAACTTCCTGAAACTCCCAGCCGACTACCTGACCTGTAATAGAAATCAGGGCAGATTTGCAGCCGGATGTACCCAGATCTACAGCCAGAATATAGGATGTTTTTTCCATATTTTTAGCCTGATTCTCTGTCAAGTGTTCTCATTTTTGCATTAAAGGATATTCCCTATGTTTATCAGCATATGCCCGTCAAACTGTTTTGCCATCCTTCTTAAGGATGATGTGACTGAAGAACATGGGTCGGATACTGCCTTAACCGGCGCGCTTGTTGTAAAATCATTTAATATCTATCAATAGGAAACCAATACAAAGGCCTTCTAGTGCAGGCATTGCCCAGGACAAAATTTTTTCCAACGCTGCCGCAGCGCGAGATTATCGCACGCGCCGATCTGGCAACCTGGTTACAACAGGAAATACCTGCCAGTCGCCTGGTATTGGTGACGGCGCCGGCTGGTTATGGAAAAACCACGCTTCTATCCACCCTTCCTCAGGTGATGCCTGATTATCATTTGGCCTGGCTGGGATTGGATGCAGAAGATAACGATCCGATCCGATTTTTAACCGGTTTAGGAGAGGCTTTTTCGAGCATAGACCCGCTTATAAAACTGGGCATCGATAATCAGTTGGCCAGTTCGGCCGGCCTGGTGAGCAGCGGCGATGGCGCCCTGCCTTTGCGCCAGGTGATGGTGACTTTGATTAACACCATTCTTAACCTGCCTGCGCCGCCCTGTATCCTGATTTTGGACGATCTTCATGAAATTACGCTGCCTGCCATCTATGAAGCATTGGATTACCTGATAGACAACCTGCCCACGCAACTGCATGTGATTCTATCCACGCGCCGCCAGCCAACCTTGCACCTCAATCCGCTGCGTGCACGTCGCCAGATGGCGGAATTAGATAGTACCGATCTACGATTTGACCTTGAAGAAAGCCAGCGTTTCCTTAACGGCTTGCTCGATTTAAGATTGTCTGAGGCGGATATTGGTAGTCTCTATCGTAAAACCGAGGGTTGGCCGGTCGGCCTGGTCTTGTTGACTAACCACTTACGCAGCCTGCCTCCACCCCAGGAGCGAGCTGCATTCCTTCAGCAGCTCGAGCGGATTGATTCCAATACATTTGATTATCTGGCCGATGAAGTTCTGGCCTTTCAGCCGGAGGATTTACAATCATTCATGATAGAGACCTCCATCCTGTCCGAATTAAGTCCAGCTTTATGTCAGGCAGTCACCGGGCGGGAAGATGCCGCCTCGCTTTTGGCTAAGATCTACCAGCGCAACCTCTTTCTGACGCTGGTACGCCAACCAAGCTCTTCAGAAGAACCGATCTACCGCTTCCACACTCTGTTTGCCGAATTCTTACAGCAAGAGTTGCAGCGGCGCTATGCAGGTCGCGGCCGGCTGCTGCATGTACGGGCGGCTCAAGCCGAAAAAGAATCCCCTTCGATCATTATCGCACACTGGCTGGCGGCTGAGGAATGGGAGGCGGCTGCGCAGCAGATTGAAGCCATCGGCGAACAATTCCTGCAAGAGGGACTGCAAGGGATGGTCTCGCGCTGGATTGGAAGCTTGCCTGCCGAGCTGGTACATGGGCGCTACCGGCTGATGTATTTGAAAGGGCTTTCTGGTTTGCTAACCGGCGATATTGAGGGGGCGCAGCGCTGTCTGGTGCAATCTTTGCAAATTCTTGCAACCTCGCCTGGATCGCAGGATCGCAAGACCCACGGGCAAGTTTTGGTACACCTGGCCTCCCTGGCATTCCTGCGGGCTGAGTTTTCCGGCTGTGATGATCTCATTCAGCGAGCCGAGCCTTTCACCGGCGGATTACAGGAGCGTGTTGAATTTCTCATGCTGCGCTCCTCTCTGGCGTTGTTCTGGACGTCCGATTGGGAGCGTGCAGGAAAAGACTTGCAAGAAGCCATGAAGCTGGTGCGCTCTCATGATGACCCGCGTCTTTGGTTTTTATTTTCTCTGTACCTGGCCCCGGAATTCACAGTGTTGCCCGGCTTGCTTGATCTGTTAGAGCATTTCTGCCAGGAAGCCCGTTTGCGTTATGATGGACAGATTACGCCGCTGCGTTTGGGGGTGGAAGATACCCTGGCCAGCATCCATCTGCGGCGTGGCCGCTTGCGGCAGGCCATTGAAACCGGTGAGGATGCCTTGTTGGTAAAGGATCAATTGGGCGGTTATAACTTCCTGGGGCTCAATTCGGCTTTGACCGTGGCATCGGCTTATTCCGGGTTGGGGAATATCCTGGCTGCGCAGGAATACTTGCACAGAGCTGCCGTCCAGGTGCAGGAAACCGGACTTAACCAGGCCCTAACCGGCGGAGCACTCTATCCTCAGGGTCGCCTGTTCTGGTTGGAAGGCCGATTTGACGAGGCCAGGCAGATCTACCAGCAAATGGCAGACCTGGAAAACAAGCTGAGCTTCGTAAATGTTTTGCAGAAAATGCTGGCTGGATTACTGGAGATATCCGAAAAACGTTATGCCCAGGCCGAGACCATCCTGCTGGAAGCAGTGCGCGCCCAATCTAAAGAATGGGTGTCTGAAATTTACGGATCGGCGCGACTCTTGCTGGCATATTTGTATTATCGTTGGGATAAACCCCAGCAGGCCCTGGCTCAGATCGATGCTTTACTGGCGTATGTTGAACAACACCACATACCGGGATTACTCCTGCAGGATATGCCACTGGCGGCACCTTTGCTACGATTAGCAGCTAATAAAGGAGTGCGCGTCGCTCAAGCTACTGCTTTGTTGGAACAAATGGGCCTCCGGCCGCAGGAACCAGAAGAGGAGACTACATTGCTCACCATCCGCCAGTTGGAAATCCTCAGGCTGATGGCAGCGGGCTACAGTAACCAGGCTGTAGCGGATAAACTGGTAGTAAGCCTGGCAACGGTCAAGAGCCATGTGGTGCATATTATGAACCGCCTGGGGGTTTCATCCAGGATGGAAGCGGTGGCCAGGGCAAGAGAGCTGGGATTGTTGTAAATCTATCCATCTGTCATTACAAAAGCGATAAGTAAGATTCGTTGACCTATGGTTACTTTAAGGTAGAATGAAAAATGGGTTTAATAAATTCATCCATCTATTGGCATACGATCATCAAAGGTTTGTATGGCGAGTCCTGAAGTTTTAGCTGAGCCAGCCGGTTTACAGCCCGAGCTCGTGATCCGCCCGTCCAAAGGCTGGGTTTCGCTCAACCTGAAAGACCTGTGGCGTTACCGCGAGCTGGTCTTCTTCCTGACCTGGCGGGATATATCCGTACGCTACAAGCAAACCGTGCTGGGGGCGGCCTGGGCCATCCTGCAACCCTTCTTCACCATGGTCGTTTTCAGCGTTTTCTTCGGTTTACTGGCCAAGGTGCCTTCCGATGGGCTACCCTACCCGGTCTGGAACTTTTGCGCCCTGGTGCCCTGGCAGTTGTTTGCCTATTCTCTGGCGGAATCGGGCAACAGCCTGGTGGCCAACCAGAATCTGATCACCAAAGTCTATTTCCCGCGCGTGGTCATCCCGATTGCAGCCACCCTGGGCGGCCTGGTCGACTTTGCCATCGCTTTTGTTTTCCTGATCGGAATGATGCTGTTCTACCACATCACGCCGACCAGCGCCATCTGGACCCTGCCACTGTTCGTTCTCTTAGCCATCCTGACCGCCCTGGGAGCGGGGCTTTGGCTTTCTGCCCTCAACGTGGAGTACCGGGATGTGCGTTATATGATTACTTTCCTGATCCAGTTCTGGATGTTTTTGACGCCCATTGCCTACCCGAGTAGCATCGTGCCGGCCCGCTTCCGGGTATTGTACGGCTTGAACCCGATGGCCGGCGTGGTGGAAGGCTTTCGCTGGGCGCTGCTGGGCAACGGCCAGGCGCCCGGATTGATGACCGCCGTTTCGGTCGCCATCGCCATCGTTTTGTTCTTCTCAGGACTGGCATATTTCCGGCGCATGGAGCGCTCGTTTGCGGACAAGGTTTAATCATGGGTAACTACGCTATCCGGGTAGAGAACCTGGGCAAACAATACACCATCGGCCAGTACCAGGGGCGTTACAAGAGCTTGCGGGATACCCTGACCACTACCTTTACCGCCCCGTTCAAGCACCTGGTGCACCGTAACGGCGCGAATGGCCGCCAGGAAAGCACCATTTGGGCCATAAAGGACGTGTCTTTCGAGATCCAACCCGGCGAAGTGGTCGGGATTATTGGGCGCAACGGCGCCGGTAAAAGCACGCTGCTTAAAATCCTGGCGCGCATCACCGAGCCAACCGAGGGCGTGGTGCGCCTGCGGGGACGGGTCGGCTCACTGCTGGAGGTGGGCACCGGCTTCCACCCCGAGTTGACCGGGCGCGAGAACATCTTCCTCAACGGTGCCATCCTGGGCATGAGCCGCCAGGAGATCCAGCGCAAGTTCGACGAGATCGTGGATTTTGCCGAGATCGAGAAGTTCATCGATACGCCCGCCAAACACTATTCCAGCGGCATGTATATGCGATTGGCCTTTGCGGTGGCAGCGCATTTGGAACCGGAGATTCTGCTGGTGGACGAGGTGCTGGCGGTGGGAGACGCCGAGTTCCAGAAGAAGTGTTTGGGAAAAATGGGGGAAGTGGCTAATGAAGGGCGGACGGTATTGTTTGTTAGCCACAATATGGGGGCAATCTCTTCTCTATGTAGTCGCGCTATTTTAATCGATAAAGGCAACATCTCTATGCAGGGAGATGTTTCACTGATTACCAATGAGTATCTAATGCAAAGCGGAAGTAGTAAACCCAGGAAATTGGTTTGTCAGGTGGACAACAATTTACGGGTTCAAATTTTAGAAGTCGAACTTATTGATAGTTTTGATGATGAAAATAATCCATTAACGATATTGAAATGCAAATATGTTGTCCGTGAGGAAATGAAAAACCTATTACTTTGTGTCGAAGTACGCAATATCGCGGATGTAATCGTGTTTTATTCGAATGATGATTCGCTTAAAGATGATCGAAAGCGTAAAGATGGAATACACATTGTTACCCTTGCAATCCCTAATTATCTTTTAACGCCAGGAGATTATTTTGTAACCTTTGGCTTTTGGGAACCGGGTTGCCCTCCAGAACATTTTCCTGCGGAGAGGTTATTCTTTTCTAAAGATGAAACCACTAATCGCCTATCGGCTCATGGAATTATTTGGCCCGGAATAATTTATATGCCTTCGACTTGGAAGTATATTGATAATGAGCTCCATTAAAAAAACAATAAAGCGCAGTATTTTAAGTAATCCCCAAGTACGATCAATCTTAATAAGTCTATTTGATCCTTTGTTCGAAGAGAAGTTAAGCCGCGTTGAAAGTCGGCTCAAAGATGAAATAGTACAAAAATTGTATGAACGAAACATTGTTTCTGGACAAGGGGAACGTTATGACCCCATCCAAACCAATTTGTTTTATGACGATTTATGTCATATTCCAAGATATGAGTTTGCTATGAATTATGTGTTGAAAGAAGACACAGTACTAGATATTGCTTGTGGTGTAGGGTATGGAACTGCCATGCTTGGTAGTGTATCTCAAGCAAGTTTCGGAGTTGATATTTCACAAGTTGCTATTCAGTACGCCAAAGTTATGTATAGCCGTTCAAACACAAAATTTGTGGTGGGTGATTTCTTCGATAATTCAATAACGGCAGATGTGGTTGTTTCATTTGAGACATTAGAACATCTAAATGGCCAAAATTTTAATGATATTCTGCTTGAACTTGCATCCTTTAGTCGTCGCTTAGTTATTGGCAGTGTCCCATATCAAGAACTGTCCGGAAATAATCATTTTCACGTTTCTTTTAATTTGGATGAGAGGAATTTCGAAGTACTTTCTACTCTTGGCGATATTTCTTTTTTTTACCAAACTTCAGAAGGCGAAATTTCTTTAAAAAAGCCTTCAAAAAAAATTCAGAATCTCTTGTTTGTTTTTAGCCACAAACCAGTAAAAGATTCGTTGTCATAATGAAAACAAAAAGTATCGCTTGCTCATTTGCTAATGTCTGGTAGGTTTTTTTGGAAAGGGGGCGTCGAATCGGTTCAAACGTAAACCTGAAGAGAACACATTCAATGCTTAATAATCTTAAGGGTAATTTAGGTGCTGATAGGTTGAATAAATTGGAAATTTAATCCTGGATGGTCGATATTTCCAAAAATATAAATCTCAGAAAAAGTGACAAAAATGAGATTCTTGGGTGCGAAAGTTATCGGGTTGGGAGGCGACCGACGCAATTAAAGGGAGATTATCTTGTGTTATCGTGAACCTGACCGTAAATATATCATTTTTAAAGTGAGTGGCTGTCGTATGAAAATTCGGTTATCAAGCTCTTTATTTTTGTTGTATCCGCAAAGAAGGTTGTTTTTTAAATGAAATCCGGTCCGAATTTTGGCATTCTTTCCCATGTCCTTCCGCCGTCCCCTTCAGGGCAGGCTGTTGTTATATACCGACTGCTACGAGAATTTGAGCCTGGTTCTTTTTGCTTGCTCTCCAGCAAGGATTATTCAGGTAAACCTTCTGAGGTTTCGATGAGGGCGTCTCCAGGTTTGCTTGATGCGAAATATTATTATTTGCCTGGAATTGCGCCTAAAAGCTCTGGCATCCGTCCGCTCAAGTTCCTGTTGCATCACATCGAAATGTTTCAACAGATCTGGGCGCGCGCCCGGCAGGTCAAAAATATTTTGCGGCGGGAAAATTGTGGTGCGTTAGTGGCTTGCACCGGCGATTTGATAGATATGCCTGCCGGGTTTTTAGCCAGCCAGATGGCCAACATCCCATTTTATGCTTATATATTTGATGATTATGTCTTTCAATGGACAAGCGGACGTCGCCAATTTGCCAAATTGGTTGCTCCCTTCATTTTCAAACACTGTGCCGGGGTGATTGGTCCAAACGAATATATTTGCACAGAATATCAGCGGCGCTACGGCGTACATCCTACTTTAGTGCGCAACCCATGCGATAAAGATGAATTAGAGAAGGAACCTTATTCACAATGGCCTGGTGAAAATGAAAAAATTAAAATCATTTACACCGGTGCGATTTATCGTGCAAATTTCGATTGTTTCCGAAATCTGGTCAAGGCTATGGATTCCCTTAAAGAATCTTCGCTCGAGTTACACATATTCACATCACAAACACGTCGTGAACTCGAGGATCAGGATATTAAAAGCGATAGGTTATTCCTCCACTCACATCTTCCTTATAGCGAAATTTTCGAGCAGCAGCGCCGGGCCGATATTTTATTTTTGCCGTTGGCTTTCGAATCCCCAATCCCCGAAGTCATTCGTACTTCTGCTCCGAGTAAAATGGGGGAATACCTTGCCAGCGGTCGACCGGTGCTGGCGCATGTGCCAGCCGACTCGTTTGTGGCATATTATTTCAAAAAGAACCAATGCGGTTGGCTTGCAGACCAAAACAATCCTAATCATCTGGTGAGCGTTATCAAAAACATAATTTTGGATCAAGAATTGCACACTACAACTATTGAAAATGCCTTACAACAAGCCAAAATCGATTTTTCTCCAGTTGCTGCCCGAGATCAATTTCTCAGAATGATGGATAATCAATAAATTATCATTTGTTTATTTGCTCAAAAGGTAGATCCCAGGAAAACCAAATGTTTTTCAATATCAAAAATCTTACTCCACGGCTAAAAACGATCATAAAAAGAAGTGTAGTTTCACTTGGATTACGTCTTTTTGAGCCCACTGCTCTCCTGTGGGCGCCTGTTCTTAAAATTAGCGCCCGCACGGGATTGGGCACCAACCAGTGTCTTAAAAATGGGTTCCTACCGATGCGGGTTCATTTCTACTCACCCGTTCCAGATATCAAGGATCTCGATCGACGGCAGATTTGGAATAATAAAAGTGAAATGGTGGGGATCGACTTTTGTGCTACCGAGCAAGTCCGCTTCCTTCAGGAATTAGGTAAAAAGTACGGCGATGAGTGTAACTGGCCCTCTCAACCAAACAGCAATCCAGACGATTTTTATACCGAAAACAATTCATTCAGTTTTGGATGTGCTGCCGCCTTGCATGCGATGATCCGCTATTATCAACCCGGAAAAATACTTGAAATTGGCTCCGGGAATTCATCTAAGGTGATTTCAGCCGCCGTGAAACTCAACCAGGCTGAGGGGAAATCCGGCGAATATGTGCTTATTGATCCATATCCTGCGGTAAACATAAAGAAACATCTCCCTGGTTTAACAGAAGTCATTAAAGAAAGAGTCGAGCTGACTGATATCAATCGTTTTAAAGATTTGCGGAGCAACGATATTCTGTTTGTTGACTCTGGACACACTGTACGTACTGGAGGCGATGTCAACTTCCTATTTCTTGAAGTTTTACCCAGGCTCGCCCCCGGCGTTGTAGTCCATTTTCATGATATTAATTTGCCCGATGAATATCCGCAAATTTATTTCACGAACCCAAGATTTCGGATGTTTTGGACCGAAGCCTATTTATTACAGTCATTTTTATGCTTCAATAAAGAATTTCAGATTCTGCTGGCAATGCATTATTTGATGACCGACAAAAAAGACGAATTCTGCAAAGCTTTTACGCATTATGATCCGAGCCAACATAAGTTGACCAGCGGAAGTTTTTGGATTCAGAGAAAGCCAGCGTGATTAGAATAGCATTCTTTCTACCCAGGTGATTGTTTTATTATGCGCATCCTTTTTGTAGGCATGCCTGATAGTATTCATACGGCCCGTTGGATTTCCCAAATTACAGACCAGGGCTGGGAAATTTATCTATTCCCTACCTACCTGGTGGGGCCACACCCAATGCTCCAACACATTACATTTTTGGGTACATCTTTTCTGCGTGCGAAAAACCACAGCAAAACGGTTCGCTTTATCCACTGGCCAAGTTTATTCTTTGCGCGAAATTATCTAGAGAGCCAACTCATCCACACAAAAGCTCTAAAATATAAGGAACAGGCTCTTAAGTACGTAATGCAAAATTTACGCCCAGATATCATCCACTCACTTGAACTCCAACAAGCAGGTTATATTACCCTGGGTGCCAGGAAAAGTCTGAGAGGAAAGTTTCCGGCCTGGATCGCCACAAATTGGGGCAGCGATATTTACTTGTTTGGCAGATTAGCTGAACATCAGGAGCCAATCAGGCAGGTGCTGCAAAATTGCGATTATTATTCCTGCGAATGCCAACGAGATGTAGAGCTTGCCCGAAAAATGGGCTTTCAGGGAACTATATTGCCAGTACTGCCCAATACAGGTGGTATCCATTTTGAGCAAACTCTGAGCTTCCGCCAACCCGGCCCCGTCTCTCAACGGAAGGCAATCATCTTAAAAGGCTACCAGCATTGGGCAGGCCGAGCCTTGGTTGCTTTTCAGGCCTTTAGATTTTGCCTGGAGGCGCTTGAAGGGTATGCTATCCTCATTTATTCAGCGAGTGAAGATGTGAAAATCGCCGCACAATTATTTGCTCAAGATACGGGTCTTCAAGTCGAGCTCGTGCCAGACAGTACGCATGAAAATATCCTGAGCATGTTTGGAAAAGCCCGCATCTATATCGGTTTGAGCATCTCGGATGGGATCAGCACTTCACTGCTTGAAGCCATGACGTTGGGAGCGTTTCCGATCCAATCCTGTACTGCCTGTGCAGATGAATGGTTTGAGAGCGGCCAAGGCGGTTTCATTGTTCCACCCGAAGACCCACAGGAAATTGCCAATGCCATCCGCCGCGCTCTGAGCGAAGATGTGCTGGTGGATCGAGCGGCAGAGATCAATTCACAGACAATCAAAAAAAGGCTGGATTATTCTGTCATCAAATCTGAAGTGGTAAAAATGTACCAGTCTATCTATACTCAAAGGAAATTGTAGACCAAGCGCTTTCTGATTATTGGCTAGCTCGTATACTATAAAACGGGCTAAAGGAGTACATTAACATTTCCATGATTTGCTTTTCGAAGCCTGTATAAAAGTTAATTGGCAATAACAACTACAACATGAAAATAGAGGAAAAGGAGACAATCCAATGAGTAGAATACTCGTCACCGGTAGTAAAGGAACTTTAGGAACCCCTCTGGTGAATGAATTGCAAAAGCGCGGACATGAAGTCTGGCAGTGTGATTTGCAGCATCAACGCGATGATAACTACATTCGCGCCGATATTTCGAATTATCGGCAGTTACAACGTGTTTTTGAGGCAAACCAATATGATTATGTCTATCATCTTGCAGCTGAATTTGGGCGCATTAATGGAGAAGAATATTACGATACCCTTTGGGAAACCAATGTAATAGGAACCAGAAATATTTTGGAATGGCAAAAAAGATCGGGGTTCCGATTGATATTTGCCAGTTCGTCTGAAATTTATGGCGATAAAGTCCAGGGCGTGCTTTCAGAAGATGTTCCTATTAATCAATCGATCATACAGCAAAACGATTATGCGGTAACGAAATGGGTTAACGAAGTTCAGATCATGAATTTTGAAAAACGCTATGGCAATGAATGTGTACGGCTTCGGTTCTTTAATGCCTACGGCCCAGGGGAGTATTATCATCATTATCGTAGCGTGGTTTGTTTGTTCTGCTATCGTGCCCTTTTTGGCATTCCCTACCAGGTATATGAAGGATATCATCGTGTATTTATGTATATTGATGATTTCATTCCTACGCTGGCGAATGTCGCGGATCATTTCGTTCCGGGTGAAGTCTTTAATATTGGTGGCCAGGAATATCGAAGTGTCCATGAATTAAGCGATTTGATCCTAAATTACTTGAAGTTGGATGATTGTAATGTTGAATATTTACCCGAAGATAAACACAATGTATTAAATAAATACCCAGATATTTCGAAAGCAAGAAATTTATTTTCACATAATCCCAAAGTTACATTGGAAGAAGGTGTTCCAAAAACAATTGAGTGGATGAAGTCAATTTACGATATCTCAAAACCGTTTATAAAGTCAAAGTTATAAATCTTTTTTGTGTATCTTATGAATAATAATTCCAACCCACAGGTAAGTGTACTAATCCCGGTATATAACGGAGAAAATTATCTTCGAGAGTCGATTAATAGCGTCCTTGCACAAACATTCACGGATTTTGAATTATTAGTGATTGATGATGGCTCAAAGGATGGTACCTGGAATATTATTGAATCTTATGGCAATCAGCTGAGGGGGTTGAAGAAAGAAAACGGGGGTGTCGCTTCGGCATTAAATTTAGGAATCCAAAAGGCACGCGGTCGGTGGATTGCTTGGCTCAGTCACGATGATCTGTTTTTGCCGAATAAATTAGAAAGGCAAATAAAATTCCTGGATAAAAACCCAAAATATCGTGCTTGCCATACTGGCTTTTATGTAATTGATAAACAAGGAGAGCTGATTCGTCAGCGCGATGTACCAAATTATCCTGATGAACTGATTTTACGTACATTATTTGGCGTTTGTTATATAAATGGATCGAGTATGATAATTCATCGGGATT
>DATFYI010000258.1:0-10352 GCA_035315125.1 Anaerolineaceae bacterium
GACTCGCTTGCCCGCTGGAAGGGGCGCGGGTCGAAATTTACCCATTCAATCGAAGGGCTCGCGGCAAAGCGGCGGGCCATTACCTGCAGGGCAGCTGGGATGTCATCCACCAGGATAAAATGACGCCCCAGATTGAGGCAACTTTCCCCCAGAGTACCGCTACCGGCAAAAAAGTCCAGCAGCAGGTCGCTGGGATTGGATGAAGCCTTGACGATGCGGTTGATGACGCCCAACGGTTTTTGAAATGCAACAGATTATTGGCGGTAACATTGGTATGTTACATCAAGCTGTATTCTTAGCTGGATTGTAAGTTATAGTAAAATACTTGGTACTTATTCAAAATATCAAGGTATAATAATTTAGAACTTTAGTTCTTTTTTAATCCCAAAATGTTCATTATTTGAAAGGTATTATTGGCGCATGGCTGATGAATTCAAAGGTCGGATATTCTACGAGGATAATTTAGCTATTCTCAGGAAAATTGAGAGTGGTTCTATAAATTTAATCTATATCGATCCACCATTTAATACAGGCAAGAAACAATCTCGTACGCAAATTAGAACAGTTAAATCCGAAAACGGAGATAGAAAAGGTTTTAAAGGGAATATTTATGAGACAGTTCTTCTTGGTACAAAAGAATATGAAGATGATTATGGAGAAAGTTTTATAAAGGAATTCATAGAGCCTCGGTTGGTAGAAGCATATAGGATTCTTGCTAAGAATGGAAGCTTATATTTTCATATCGATTATCGAGAAGTACATTATTGTAAAATCTTGCTAGACAAGATTTTTGGAAGGGAATGTTTTATTAACGAAATAATATGGGCTTACGACTATGGGGGAAAATCAAAAACCCGCTGGCCTACAAAACATGATAATATTTTATTTTATGCAAAAGACCCTGAAGATTATATATTTAATGCTCATGCTATTGACCGTGAACCTTATATGGCTCCTGGCTTAGTTGGTCCAGAAAAAGCGGCAAATGGTAAACTACCAACAGATACATGGTGGCACACAATAGTTGGAACAAATAGTAAAGAACGCACGGGGTATCCAACCCAAAAACCTTTGGGGGTAATTAATCGAATAGTTCAAGCGTCTTCTTTACCCGGTCAAACTGTATTAGATTTTTTTGCGGGAAGTGGAACTATAGGAGAAAGTTGCCTTAGATTAGGAAGGAACTTTATATTAATTGATAATAATCCCATAGCGTTAGAGGTAATGGCAAAAAGATTTCCTAAATCATCAGAAATTGAATGGATAAACTTTGATCCAACACCTTATCAATTGGAAGATAAAAAAATTATTTCGCAAGACGAAGAGACAGCTAATCCCGAATTTGTAATGCTTGCTTCGTTAGCAATGTACATCAGAAACGATTTAGAAGAACAATCTGAAATTTGGGAAGGAAGCCCATTTAGTTGGGTAACTCAATTACCTGCAGCAAGTAAAGGAAAACTAGGGAGAAATCTTATTGCTTCTTGGTGCGCTGCGAAAGGTTTAACAATTGATTATCCTAAAGATATTAAAGCCAGCCTAATAATAAATGGTTTCAGAATTGCCACAAAGTTTTCAACATTATGGTCAGAGGGTAGTTATAAATTCCAACAAATTCGTAATGAAGGTTATGAATATTTAATATGCCTAGGTATATCTCCATCAGAAGCTCATTGTTGGGTCTTTAATCGAGAATATATTGTTGAAAAAGCAAAACCACAACATAAAGGAGCCGATTTATTCCTTACAATAAATCCTGAAAACCCTCCTGATTGGGCTTGTATAGGAGGAGGTAAATTAGACGAAGCCTATCATATTCTAAAGAATCTTAAGAAGAAAATATAGGACAGTCCTCAGTTATGACTCTTCCCGAACCAACCACCGATTTTAAACTTTTGGCAACAGCTTCATCATATCTTCGTAAAGATTTTGAAGAAGGATATACAGAGTGGTTGAATAGCCCATTTGAATGGATTCTGCATTTACCTGCGGGTTCAAAGGGGAAGCTCGGAAAACACCTTATCTATCAATGGTGTGCTTTAAAAGGTTTATCTGTAGATAGATGTACAGATTCAGAAGCAGATATGTTAATAAATGGACATCGAGTAGAAGTGAAATTTTCTACTCTCTGGAAGAGTGGAATTTATAAATTTCAACAAATTCGCGACCAGAATTATGAATATTCTGTCTGCTTAGGTATCTCTCCTTTCGAAGCACATTGTTGGGTGTTGAGTAAAGCGGTATTAAAACGTTATGTTATTGGTCATTTGGGTCAACACACTGGAAATGAGGGGAAGGAAACTGCTTGGATAACAGTTGACCCCAAAAATCCTCTCGATTGGATTCGGCCTTATGGGGGAACTTTAGAGCAAGCCTTCGTTGTATTACGTAATCTTAGCCATAGAAAATGAGTAAATGATATCCGACCGCATATACCCCAACCAGTAAGTATTCAACCTGGTTTGAGTTCAGCAATCTCAAGAATTCTTTGAAGCCAGGTGGTAGATGGATGGTAGCCATATAGGATTTGCCGGGTTTGTTCTAGCGCTGACAGGCGTTCTAATGGGTTGCGTTCAAGCCAGTATTTTTTTTCGTCAGAATCATTGTGCAATGATCCGACAGAAAATGCTTTTCGATCCAGGCCTGGTTCTCGAATTTCTTTCATCGAATTAACTCTCGAATAGGAATGTTCTACCTTTTCCGGTTTTTTCTCAACTTATTTTGAGTAACTTGGTATAAGGTTATTATAACCGAGATGCTGTTATGCCTGTACCATGCGCGACCCGGGCTCTTGCCTGGGCTGAAATGCCCACAGCACCACAGCACCCAGGGCGTAACCGATCAGGGCGATCAGGTACAGCCAGTGCGCTCCCACCAGATCGAAGACATGACCGATCAGGGGTGTACATGTGATGTTGATGATGCTGGGCAGCGTCACGGTGAAAATTGCCAAGGCTGTGGCGGTCTGGTTTGCGGCAGTTTGCCGGCTGATATACTGCACCAACGCCACCGTATAGAAGCTGAAAGCAATACCGGTGGCGGCGCGGCTGGCAATAATTAAAAAGACGCTTGGAAACAGGAAAAGCAGCAATCGTAAAAGGGTATACAGCACCAGGCTGATCAGCAAAATCGGGGCAGGCGAGTGGCGCCTCACCAGGCGGTCTGCCCAAAACATACCCGGGATCTCAACCACCGAGCTGGCCATGCTGGCGACGCCGATCAGGATGTCACGGGCTCCTAATTGGGCCAGATAGATGTTTTCAAATTGGGCAATCCCCAGGTTAGCGACTCCGGTGATGATCAGCATCAGACCAAGGCCCCATAACACCGGATTGTGCAGAATAATCGTGCTGACCTGGCGAAATCCAGGACGACCTTCAACAGACGGCACTTGAAGCGGCGCAGCACTCGTTCGCACCTGGGTGAGCAGAAGCGCCGCAATAATCATTAAGAATGTGAACTCAATAAAACCAAAGCGAATGCCGTATTGTTGGTTGAGCCAGCCTGTGCTCAGCACGATCACAGCCCAGCCGAAGGAACCCCACACCCGTACGCTGCCGTAACCCGTATCTGTGGCGCTGGTCACCCGCAGCGCCAGCGCATCCGAGAGCGGCGATTGCCCTGCGCTGAAGAGTGTGCGTAACGCGTAATAAGCAGCCAGCCAGACGAACAGGGTTTGCCAGCTAAAGATCAGGGTGGCTCCACCGGTTAGCAACAGCGAGCATTGCAGCAAACGCATGGGGTAGCGGCTTTCGGAGTTCAGACGGGTCCAAAGCGGCGCTGCAAACAGACCGATCAGCGAGCCAATGGCTACAATCCAGCCGATCTGGATACCATTCAGATTCTGTCGGGATAAGAATAAATTCAGGAACGGGCTGATGGAACCGCCCCCGCCCAACCAGATGAAGTAATACAGGCGTACGATCCAAAGATCGTGTTGTTGGATGGAATAACTTGTTTCAGGCATGAACTATTTGATAACAGCCCCCCTGGACAAGAGATTATCCGCCTGACCAAACTCGTCTGAATAAGCCGGTGTAATCCAGCACCAACTTATCCGCATCAACCTGCAAGTCAGCCGTAAGCCTTTCGGTCTGCCCTACCTCTTCATAGCGATAGATTCCGCCGATCGCTGAAATTTCCAAACAGGTGTAGCGCTGCTGAACCGGCCGGACTTCCATTTCGGGGATGGCAAAATAGGCCGCCCGGATCTCGCCCGTTTCGCCCGGCTTCAGCTCCAGCCGTCGAATTGGCAGGGTGTTTGTAAAAGGCGTGATCGATATGTCCATATCCGTGCAGCCATCCAGGAGGGGAATGGGCTCGCCCGATTCATCCAGCCAGCCTCCATTGCCGTCCGCCTGCACCCTGATGGGTACCCGGCCGCTCTCCGGCAGATCGAGCTCCACTTTCTTGATTCGCCAGGCTGGGTCACAACGTATTCGATAATGTGCGCGCAATGGATGGCCATCGATCACCCTCAGAATCATGCCATCCGCCAAAAAGCCGCGTTCATCCTGCAGCAAATGCAGATGCTCGAGCCCAGGCTCATCCCACGGACACCAGAATACATGTCTTTCCAGCATTGTCGTCAACGATTGATACCCCGTCCCCATCATACCATAACCGGCCTTGTTGAAAATGGATTAAGATCTTGCCCAGCAGATAAAAATCAGAATACTTTTTATTCAATCATTGTCTGCTTCAAGTCAGTACCAGCCCAGATAGTGTTATTTTATGAATAGCTTTCTAAAGAAGCTAATTTACAGAAATGGTTTGTTTTTGTAAAATATTACTTTACAAAAAAGGGGTATTTCTGTAAAAAAAGCATTGATATTTCGTTATGAATATTTCTTAGATCGATCTTGCCAATGCAAGCTTCGCTAAACCTACTGCCAGCGGCTCGAGTTACTTCTCAAAGAAGATGGGTTAAATATATTTTTTAATTAATAATTAATCAAGTTGTTATAATATATATTAGATCAAATATATCTTAATAGGTGAAAAGTTTGTTTAATAAGTAAAGGAACTTATTCATGGAGTGAGATATGAAAAAGTTTGGAATCGCTCTTATCACTGCCAGCTTGATCGCCGGAATGTTGTTCACTCAGGTTGCAGTGGCTGCTCCATCTACCCAGGTCTCATCGCTATCCTGGGGTTGCGGTGGTAATTATGTTGTTCGCTACGGTGATTACCTGGCCAGGATAGCCGCACAATGCGGTACAACGATTGGGAATATTCTGGCTCATAATCCGCAGATCTACAACCCACACTGGATCTACGCCGGGATGGTACTTAATTTAAGCGGTACTGGTTCTTCACCTTACTATGGGATACCGTACACAGGCAATTATAATTACCATCCTCAGGCCGTCGTTTATAATTACGTCCGTCCTAAGCCCACGTACCATACTAACTCGAACCCATGGTACGGCGGTTATTATTACAATGGTCGCTGGTGGAACGCCGGTTATTATAACCCAGGGCAGTATTATGGCGGTTATTACCGCTACACCTACCATGCAGGTGTAGACCTGTCTACCTATTCGGCCACGGCCGGTCAGAACATAACCGTGGCGGTCAGTGGATTTCCTGCGAATGTAACCATTGACATTCGGATCGGCTTGCAGGGCGAGGGTGCCTATGCTAATTACGCTGGAACAACCAATTCGAGCGGCTTTTACACGATGACTGTCCCTATTCCATCCATTGCAGGTCAAGGCCAATATTGGTATGTCCAGGTGGTTGGTGGAGGGGTTCAGGCCTACTCTCACCTGGTCTACATCACCGGCTGAACCCGCCGGTTAATTGGACAGTTTCAATTTCATATTAGAAAATATGGGCCGGTGGATGACAGCTGGCCCATTGCTATTAAGCCGTTACATATATCTCACTAATAAGGGTGGTACGCGCCGACACCACACACGTCGCTGCCAACCTTCTCGAAATATAATGTCTTTGGCTCGGTCGTCCCGGTGGCCGGGTCAAGGTAGGCGTAGTTGACCGAATCGATCTTGGTTGTTGTAGCCGCGTCCCAGGCTGCCCTGCTGATCGGCTCGATGGCCGAGCCCACCAGATTGGGATAACCGCCGTTGGCGCTTTGCCTGAGGTTGGAATCAATACAAGCCACATACAGGTCGAGATAGAAGAATGGGGCTACCCGCTTGGTGAAATCCGATAGCGCCTGTGTGCGTCCAACTGAGTTGTAATGTGCGACTGCTTTTTGGAGCATTGTCATGGCTTGCTCTGGCGTGCCGTGTGTGGAGGTCGTCTTAGAGACGGGCGGCTGCGTGGGCTGGGAAGCGGAGGGTTGCGTCTGTTGTGATCCGAGGGCGGGTGTAGGTTGGGCCACCAAAAGTTGTCCCCCTTGCGATGTGCTGGAAGAGCTGGGTTGAGAGGTAGCAGGTAAATTAGGTAAGCTGAAACTGCAGGCAAATTGCGCCAACGCCAGTATCAGCAAGATGGGCAAGACTTTATTGAGTTTGAGATTCATGTCGATCAAATCCTTTCGCGCCGGGCTTGATAAAGCGGCACATTACCCACCAATAGGATGATAAAACAGACAATAATTATCCGATATAGTAACTCTATTATACACACAAATTTGTCAATTATGGAAAAGATTGTATAAATTGAAGCAAAAGATTGTCTGGCTCGATGAAATACTGGATAATTAGAATAGGTGTATTGATTGGGTTTATATTGAAAGAGTCAATTTTGCCGCCCATTACAGGATCTGGTTGGTCTATCCGCTTCGTTCAATCTGGCAGTTGACCGGTATTACTGCGGAGCAATCATGAGTTCTGCAATTTGGTGGATTCGCCGTGATCTGCGTCTGAGCGATAATCATGCTCTGGCGGCTGCCCTGCAGCGGGCCGATGTGGTAATCCCGGTATTCATCCTTGACCCGTTCCTGCTGGCTTCGCCATATACCGGTGTGAAGCGCCTGGCGTTCCTGTTTGATGGCTTGCGCCAACTGGATTTTAGTCTACGCCAGCTTGGCAGCGCCCTCATCCTCCGCCAGGGCGAACCTTTAGAAGTTTTACAAGTTCTGCTGGCTGAGACTGGAGCAGATAGGATCTTCGCCGAAGCGGATATCACGCCTTATGCCCGCCGGCGCGATAAACGGGTGGAGGCTCAGCTACCGATTTCTCTCATCCATGGGGTCACTTTATATCCACCGGAAATTCTTCACAAACCGGACGGCGCGCAGTATACCATCTACACGCCGTTTAACCGCCTATGGCGCAGTCTGCCATTTCCCGGCAGCCCGATTCCTGCCCCACCGCGCTTGCTATCCATGCCACCCCTGTTCAATTATGGCATTCCGACTGAACCTTCTCTTTCCAGTGAAGCTTCCTTTCAAGCTGGAGAGACTGAAGCCCAACGGCGGCTGGCCGCTTTTGCGGATTCGTCTATTACCTGCTACGCGGAACAGCGCAATCGCCTGGATCTGGATGGAACTTCGGGCTTATCGCCGTACCTGCGTTTTGGGATGATTTCAGCCCGGCAAGCTGTCTGGGCAGCACGCCAGGTTGAGACGCAAGCCCAAGACGAAGCTGCCCGGCGGAGTGCGGAAACCTGGCTAGACGAGTTGATCTGGAGGGAATTTTATGCCGCAATTTTGTACCATTTTCCCCAAGTGCGCCACACTGCCTTTCGTCCCAAACTACGCCGTATTCCCTGGCGAAACGATCCGGCCGGTTTTGCGGCCTGGTGTGAGGGGCGCACCGGCTACCCTGCGGTAGATGCTGCCATGCGCCAAATGAATTCAATTGGCTGGATGCACAACCGGGGGCGCATGCTTGTGGCGTCGTTCCTGACAAAAGATTTGTTGATCGATTGGCGGCTGGGCGAACGCTATTTTATGCAGCAATTGCTGGATGGGGATCCGGCATCTAACAATGGCGGCTGGCAGTGGACGGCCGGTACCGGCAGCGATGCTGCCCCTTATTTCCGCTTATTTAACCCCACCCTGCAGGGAATGAAATTTGATCCACAAGGTGTGTATGTGCGCCGTTGGCTGCCTGAGCTGGCTTCTGTGCCGGACTCATACATCCACACACCCTGGAAAATGCCGGATGAGCTGCAGCGCAGGGTGGGCTGTTTGATTGGCAAAGACTATCCCGCGCCCATTGTGGATCATGCCATAGTACGCCAGCGCGTTCTGGACGCTTATAAATCTGCAGAAAATATTAAATGATTGGTCGCTCACTTAAGTAAGTTAATGCCATAATTAAAATAAATTGGCGAGGATGACTGAATTTTCACCCTCGCCTCATCAGGATATATTAAAGGGTCCTGTTTTCCCTGGTTTGAATCACATCGGTGGGGTCAGGACAGTGTCGATTACGTGAATTACGCCGTTAGATGCAACGATATCTGTGACGATTACCTATGCGTTGTTGACATAAACTTTTCCATTTGAAACCGTAATGGTAACTGACTTGCCTTCAACAGTCTTGGCTGAGGACAGCTTTACGACATCAGCCGCCATTAACTTCCCAGCGATTACATGGTAAGTCAAGATATCCGTAAGTTTTTGCTGGTTGGCAGGCATCATAAGAGAAGCGAGGGTTCCAGCTGGCAGTTTTGCAAAAGCTTCATCTGTGGGTGCAAATACGGTAAAGGGTCCAGGACCTTTAAGCGTATCTGTTAATCCGGCGGCCTGAATGGCTGCCACGAGAGTTTTGAAACGGCCATCCGCACCAGCTGTATCGACGATATCCATTGCTGGTGCATTAGCTGTGATCTTTTGAGGAAGCAGTACTTGATTGATTACATAGATGATACCATTCGTAGTCGGTATAGCAGCCAGAACTACCTGGGCGTCATTTACATAGAAACTGCCATTTTTGACAGTGAATTTGATATTTTCACTTTCCACCGTCTGGGCTTGTTGATTGGTATACAGGTCAACTGGACTCAGATTACCGCTAACGACATGATAAGTCAAAATATCTGTGAGCTTCTGCTTGTTTTCCGGCTTGAGCAGACTGGTAAGTGTACCGGCTGGCAAAGCGTTGAATGCCGCGTCAGTCGGGGCAAATACAGTGAATGGTCCTTTACCTTTGAGTGTATCGACCAGCCCGGCTGCCTGAATAGCAGACACCAGCGTCTTAAAGCTGCCATTAGCAACTGCAGTATCGACAATATTCTTGTTGGGTGCCATCATTTCGGGTGGAAGAAGCACAGTATCGATCACGTGAATCACGCCATTTGAGGCAGATATGTCGGTTGCAACAACATTGGCATTGTTGACCATTACCGTGCTGCCTGATACCTTAATGTTGATGGCTGGTCCGTCTAAAGTAGTGGCTTGTTTCAAATTGACCACATCCGCAGCCATAAGCTGTCCTGGAACAACATGATACAGCAGGATGCTGGCCAGCATGGCTTTATTTTCAGGTTTGAGTAAGTTTTCCAAAGTGCCTTTGGGAAGTTTGGCGAAAGCATCATCCGTTGGGGCAAAAACCGTGAATGGGCCATTGCCTTTTAATGCATCAACCAATCCGGCAGCCTGGATGGCAGCTACTAAAGTCTTGAATTTTCCACTTGCAATTGCAACATCTACAATGGTGTTGGGTACTTGTGTTGGATTTGAGGTGGGGGAAATTGTGTTCATTGCAGTAGGAGCAGGTGTTTCAGAAGCAGCAGGAACAGAAGTGGGCGCCATTGAAAGTGGAGCTTTGGTGTCGGTTGGCATGGCAACGGGTGCAACAGTTGGCGGATTTCCAGAAACTGTTTGAGAACAGGCTGATAATATCAGCACTACAGTTACGATAAGACTGATCAGTTTGAAGCGATACATTTGTCTTTCCTCCAGTAAAAGGTTTAGGAAATTCTTCCTAAAAAATAGTATTTGTTGACGTTATTATATGGATTTTTTGTCTAATGTACAATCTTTAATCACTGCTTGTATAATGTTTTGGAATAATCTATCTACGAGCCCACTTCTAATTCAAACTGAGATACAAAGAATTCGTTCTGAATGATTGAATTGATATTCTTCTTATATTTCCCCCACGAATATTGAAACCCAATAAGATTCCCTCGCGCACCGATTTATTTACACCATTTCTTATGTCAGTAAAAATTGTAATTAGTTTCACAAACGTTATACAATTTATTCCATTTGGAGGAGACGTATATGTATAATAGTTTGTGAATACTGGTATAACTTCAAAACTTATCAAGTAAAAACTCATGCTTGCGTTTCTTTTTATCGTTTTAAGAAACTAATTGATTGTAGAAATCAATAAACTTATACACGCCTGCAATTGCTTTATCTACCATGTCTAAGATTGGCGATAACTCGGCACGGGCAACTGATCGCTCAGGAGAAAAATATGAGG
>DATFYI010000259.1:0-6449 GCA_035315125.1 Anaerolineaceae bacterium
CCACCCCTCTGCTCATGGCGTCCTGGCGCAAGACGGTGCTGTAAGGAGCATCCAAGGATGGGACGGTTTCGCCGGTTTCAGTCAGGATCAATAGCGGAGCATATTTTTCCTTATAAAGCTTGATGGCTTCATCCAGGCGGCTAAGATCTCCACCCCCGCTTAGCACCACGATGGCATCGGAATGGACGAGTGGGTTTGAAACGATCAAGAAGCGGCCCATCGCCCAAAGAAACAGAAAGGCAGCCACCAAACCGCACAGGATTAACAGTCCAAAAAGGGCAATGCCGTCGCAGCTTTGGAAAAAGGTTCCAAGAATACAACCGGGGCGTTTTGTATTTGGCTGGCTCATTATTTTTAATACCTGCCTGTCAGCGGCTAAGAGAGATTTTGAGTTGTTAAAGTAGAATTTCTAAATAATCTTAGTTCCGGTTGGCCAAAGCTTTTTTCATGCGCTCCAGCGCTTCGCCCAGCATCGAGCGCGGGCAACCGAAGTTCAATCGTAAAAAGCCCGCTCCACCTCGCCCGAAGGTTACGCCATCATTCATGGCGACCCGGGCCTGCTTTATAAAAAACTCGCACGGGTTACCGGTGATGTTGGCCTGGCGGCAGTCCAGCCAGCCCAGATAAGTTCCCTCGGGTTTGGCCATCGAGATGCCGGGCAGCTCATTGTTAACAAAATCAAACAGGAAATCCCGGTTGGCTTCCAGATAGACCAGCAGCTCATCCAGCCAGGGCTGCCCATCGCGGTAAGCCGCCAGACCGGCGATCTGTCCCAGCAGATTCACGCTGCCTACCAGGCCATGCCGGACACTTTGCAGTTTTTCTCTCAAGCGCGGGTTTTGAATGATGGCGGCTGAACAGGATAGCCCGGCGATATTGAAGGTTTTGCTGGGTGCAATCAAAGTGAGTGAATTTTGAGCGATTTCCGGCTGGAGCGCGGCAATCGGGACGTGACGCTGGCCTGAAAAGATCAGATCGCTGTGAATTTCGTCCGAACAAATGACCACCTGGTGGCGTAGGCAGATTTCAGCCATATGCTCCAGTTCGTCGGGACGGAAGACCCGGCCGATCGGGTTGTGCGGGTTGCAAAGGATAAACAAACGGGTTTGATCGGTAATAGCGGTTTCAAAAGCATCGTAATCAATGCTGTAACGCCCGTCCTGGCCGCGCGTCAGCTCCATCTCCTGGCGTAACAGCCCGGCGCTGGTAGGGGCGGATAGGAACGGCGGATAAACCGGGGTTTGGATCAATACACCTTCCCCTGGGGCTGCTATGGCGCGTTCTACCAGATTAAAGCCGGTTACGACGCCCGGGATCAGCACAACCTGTTCGGGTAAAACCTGCCAGCCGTAGCGCTCTGCCATACGATCGACGATGACCTGGATCAGTTCGGGCATATCACAGGGGTAACCAAACACGCCATGCTCAACACGTTGGTGTAAAGCTCGCACAACCGGCTTTGGGGAAACAAAATCCATGTCCGCCACCCACATCGGCAGCACATCTTCATCAAAATAATGCCATTTTATGCTTTCAGTGGATCTACGATCCGGTAAATCGTCAAAGTTATAGCTCATAGAATATTCCTTTATGGGATTATTATTGCTGCAATGTTTACCCATTATAATACGCTCAAGACTGTCTCCCGTAGTACCGTTCATTAAAGACTGGTATACTCGAAATAGACCAACGGAAAGTTATCACCAAATATAATTTTCTACTTGAATGCCATGCTGCCATCCTCAAAAATCCCTATCCCAGAAATCCAACTGCTTTCCTCGCCGGAATGGAAAGACTATGAGTTGTTGGATAGCGGTAACGGTTATAAGCTGGAGCGTTTCGGGCCCTACAAGTTGGTTCGCCCAGAAGCAGAGGCATTCTGGCGTCCAGCTTTGTCCGAGCGTGAGTGGAAATTGGCTCACGCTGTTTTTTCACCCAGCCCCGAGGAAAACGGCGGGCATTGGAACAGCAGCCATACGACGCCGGAACGTTGGAAAATGGAATATAAGGCTCTGAAGTTTTGGGTCCAGACGACCGCTTCACGACATCTGGGGGTGTTCCCGGAGCAAGCCAGCCAATGGGACTGGATTGAAAGCGAGATCCGATCGGCTGGTCGCCCGCTGCAGGTATTGAACTTATTTGGGTATACTGGATTGGCCAGTCTGACGGCTGCTCGTGCCGGAGCGAAAGTAACCCATCTGGATGCCTCGCAGAAAGTGGTCAGTTGGGCCAGGGAAAACCAGGAACTATCCGGGCTGGCCGAACGGCCCATCCGTTGGATTGTGGATGATGCCTTGAAGTTCGTGCAGCGCGAAGCCAGACGGGGAGTGCAGTATGATGGTTTAATCCTTGATCCGCCAAAGTTTGGAAGGGGACCCAAGGGCGAGGTGTGGGAATTTTATAAACTGATTCCAATGCTGCTGCAAGCCTGCCAGGAAATCTTGAGCCCCAGCCCATGTTTTGTGGCCTTGACAGCCTATGCTGTCAAAGCATCAGCGATAACTTTGTACTATGCCATAGAAGAAATGATGCAGAGCAGGGCGGGCAAAATAGCAGCAGGTGAGATCGTCCTGCAAGAAAAAAGCGCCGGGCGGATACTTTCGATGGCGATTTACGCGCGCTGGTCAAATAGCGGCTGACTTATTATCAGTTGGATTGGAGATTGGGTTTTATGAATGTTCATCCGACAATAGCAATTATTGGCTCCGGAGTTATGGGCGAAGCAATTATATCGGGATTAATCCGCAATGAAGTAACCCTCCCGGACAATATTCGGGTATCGGATACCCGACAGGAACGGGTAAACGAGTTGCACTCCAGCTTTGGGGTCAGCCCATTTACCGACAATGCGTTGGCAGTCTCGCAGGCGGACGTGGTGGTACTTTCGGTAAAACCACAGCGCCTCGATTTAGTACTGTCTGGACTGAAAGGCAAAATCCCGGAACCGGCCCTGGTGCTCTCGATTATTGCCGGGGCAACCATCGAAAAGATCAGCAACGGTTTGGAGCACCATTGTGTCGTGCGTTCCATGCCAAATACTCCCGCTCAAATTGGTGAGGGGATAACCGTCTGGGTGGCTTCGCCATTAGTATCTGCGGAACAACTGGAAATGGTCCGGCGGATTTTGACGGCGCTTGGCCAGGAAGTCTATGCTGAAGATGAGAACTTTCTGGATATGGCTACGGCCCTTTCGGGCACTGGTCCAGCCTATGTTTTTCTCTTTATGGAAGCGCTGATTGACGCCGGTGTCCATCTGGGTTTCTCCCGGCGCATCGCAGAACAATTAGTCACCCAAACGATACGCGGTTCCCTGGATTATTACGAAAAACGCATGGCCCACCCGGCTTCCCTGCGCAACGAAGTCACTTCGCCGGGTGGCACATCAGCGGAAGCCTTGTATTACCTGGAAAAAGCCGGTTTTCGTACCGCTATCTCGCGAGCCATTTGGGCGGCTTATGAGCGCTCGAAAGAGCTGGGCCAGGGCAAAGAAACCCAGTTACCGGATAAAAAATCAGAATAGAGAACGTTCCAAACAGGTAACACATGCGAAATTTTGGGCATTGGTCGCCACGATATTTCTGGAACCGGTTGAATGAAAAAGCCTACCGGCGCAGTCACCCGCAGGAGCCCTGGCTGACGCCAACCGCCGATCTGATGCTGGAAACCTATTTGCTGAAAACGGATGTCGGGCTTGAATTCGGCTCCGGTCGCAGCACACTCTGGTTTGCCAGGCATGTGGCCCATCTGACCAGCGTGGAACACAATCCGGTCTGGTTCGAGCGTATTTCTCGACAGATCAAAGATGCCGGGCTGGCAAACGTCAACTACTGTCTCAAACCACGCCAGCCGGATGACGGGCAGGAAGGTCTCACGTCTGATTATGTGAAGGTGAGCGGTGATTTTGCTGACGACAGCCTGGATTTTGTGCTGGTCGACGGCATCTGCCGCAGCGCCTGCGCCATGCGTGCGCTGCCAAAGATCCGCCCGGGCGGGCTGTTGGTCATTGATAATGCTAATCTGTATTTGCCGTGCAAGTCGCATTCACCGAATTCGCGCACTGCCCAAAAAGGGCCGTCCTCCGATCTGTGGAAGGAATTTTTAGAGATAGTAAAGGGCTGGAGGATGATCTGGACCAGCAACGGTGTAGCCGATACCGCTTTTTATTTCAGGCCCTGGAAACGGGATCCGTCCGGGCCCTAAATATGCAACCAAGCAGGCAGAGAGCTTGAAAATGCATGCGGCGTAAAGAGCCTTTCCCTATTGTCTTTCTGATTTTCCTGCCTTTCGTGGCAGCCTTGGCGATGAATCTGGCGCCGCGCCAGCGGGCCGAGCAGATTATGCTGCAAGACGGTTGGCAGAGGCAAGCTGCTGTCACAAGCGGCAAAGCGGTCGCTTCAGAGAAAACCGACCAATCTTTCGAACAGTTAGTTGTATTCGAGCCGTGGCGCGGCGACATGTTGGAGTTGCTTGGTGACAATAAGCTAGCAGAGGGCCAGGTGGATAAAGCCATCCTTGCTTACCAGCAGGCGCTCAACCTGAAGACACTATCAATGAAAGGAATGACGGCGCTTGGGGATAGTTACCAGCAAAAAGGGCAGGCAGCTCAAGCCATCCAGCTCTGGCAGAAAGCATTAACAGCGGGCGGCGACCCGGACGTGCTAGCCATGCGTATAGCCAATGAGGAGCGCCGGATGCAAGACTATGCCGGGGAGATGCAGACCTTGCATGCCTGGCAAACAGCCAGGCCTAAGAATGCCTGGGTACCCTACGAAATGGGCTTATTACAAGCCGCCAGCCAGCCGCAGATGGCCCTGGCGATGTTAAAACAATCCGGTGAAATAGACTATGTCTATGCTATCAAGAGCGAGACTCTGCAAAACGCCATCCAACAGGCCTTACAGCATACCGACCTGGGTTATCAGCAAGTCAGCATTGGACGGGCTTTGAGTGGGCTGGGCGAATGGGATCTGGCCGAGCAGGCTTTTCAACAGGCCACCCTAAGCGACCCGGATTATGCGGAAGCCTGGGCGTTTCTGGGCGAGGCGCTCCAGCAAACTGGCCAGGATGGCTCGGCCGATCTGCAAAAAGCGCTTCAACTCAATCCAGCTTCGGTAGTGGCCCAGACGTTGTGGGCTGTGCAGATGAGACAGCAAGGTCGCGACGATGTAGCGCTGGTCTACCTGCACGAAGCGGCCGAAGAAGAGCCCGGCCAGGGCATCTGGCAGGTTGAGATGGGTAATATACTGGCTGAGATGGGCGACACGGCCTCGGCTTTGGATCATTTCAACCTGGCCGTGCAGATCGAGCCGAACAACGCCGTTTTCTGGCAGGATCTGGCGCTTTTTTGCGCATCCAACCAGGTCGAGCTGCGGGAGACCGGTCTGCCGGCTGCCCGCCAAGCACTGCTGCTGGACGAAAATTCGGCCACCGGGCTGGATACGATGGGGGTGGTGCTGCATACCCTGGGCGACCTGACCAACGCCGAAAAGTTTCTGCAACGCTCTCTTCAAGCTGATCGGAGCTATGCGCCCGGTTATCTGCACTTGGGGCAAGTTTATTTAGATGAAGGACGCCCTGACCTGGCCTATGCTCCGCTCATCCAGGCGGCACGCTTGTCGGGAAAAAATGATCTGGTGGGGGTGTTTGCCAAACGCCTGCTCGACCAGAATTACAACACGGGGGGGTGAGATTGGATATCTGGTCGATTCATACCGATTGACGGTCGTCGTGGCAGAATTAAAATGAGTAGGCCGATTACTGCAACCACCGCTTCCGTGATATATAAGGGTGAGTTAGGGACAGGGTTGATAAGTAAAGTTGGTAGAAATCCCCACTCAACTGATTGAATGCGAAATAATATATATAATAAAATTGGAATAAGAGGAAGCAAGTTCAAAAATACACCCACAATCAGGAATATCCATCCGACCCATTTGGACTGTAATGTGCGGGTCATGATTTCCCAAAATAGAAAGATCGTTACCCCAATCGATAGAAAGGTTGCCAGAGCGTTAGACCAGAGAGTGATAGCGATAATATTAACGTCGAAAATTTTACTACCGTAAGCCGTGAGTGCCTGAAGCAGTACTGTACAGCCATAGGCGAAAGCCAGGATACAGATCATACCTAGCAGGGGTAAGAAAATAGCAGAAACCCATTTTTGGTTCATAATCCCTCTCTATTAATTCGGGCGTAAAGGCAGGCGTTTTTTCTATGGCATATAGTCATCGGCGCAGTCTACTCCACCTGTATAGGTGACCTGGATGTGCCGGTGATTTCCAACAGCGCCTGTTCCTGCTGATGATCTTATTGTATCGGATACGCTTCCATCAGACCCGATTTGTAAATCGTAATTTTCAATCCTTTGTCTATTACCCACCTACCCGCTATCCCCGGTCAGATCTACCTTCTCGCCGGGTTTAAAACCCTTTAATTGAATAATCATCCCT
>DATFYI010000260.1:0-10238 GCA_035315125.1 Anaerolineaceae bacterium
GGCAAAGCCTGAAAAGGCTTGGCAGACGAGCGCAAAAACGTAACGGTTTTCGGATCGCCGCTTTTGAAAAGTATTTGCCCGCTCGAATCGACCACGACCAGGGCGCCAAAATGAATGGATTCAACGATCATACCGCGCGTGGCTTCCACCAGAGGAGTTAAATTTTCAGATTTCATAAGGGGGGCCTTTCCGGAAAGATTATACCACCCACATTCCATAGGAACATTTAATCACGAGAAACACGAAATACATGAAAGGGAAGAGGGAATTTGAAAAATGGCTTCAGTAAGATATGAAATATTTATTTAATTTGTGGTTAGGAATTTGTAATTTGTGGATTGTTTGATTTTTAAATCTTTTTTTCGTGTTTTTCGTGTATTTCGTGGTAAAGATATTTTTTCTTATCCTCAGTCACCTTTAATATCCAGTAACTGGCGAGATTTCTGCCAGATCTGGTCGAACATTGCCGCCGTCAGCCGCCCTGTCTGGGTATTCTGGCGACTGGGGTGGAAAGACGCCAGCAGCCAGAGCAGGTTATCACCCAGGCGATAGAAGGCGCCATGCCCAAAAGTCAGACCGGCTGTATCCAGGCCTTTACTCCGGTAGATATCCAGCACGTTATCAAAGGCGATGCGACCCAGGGCCACAATGCCCTCCAGCCGTGACAGCAGCTGCAACTCTTCCAGCAGATAGGGCCGGCAGTTTTCCATTTCTATACGAGACGGTTTGTTGGCGGGCGGTGCACAACGACAGACTGCCGAGATGAAAAGGTCGGATAACTGCAAGCCGTCATCCCGCTGGAGGGCGGATGGCTGGTTGGCAAATCCGGCCCGGTATAAAGCCGAAAACAAAAACACACCGGACGCGTCGCCGGTAAACATGCGTCCCGTCCGGTTAGAACCGTGCGCCCCAGGCGCCAACCCGACAATTAAAATACGGGCCTGCCGATCCCCAAAACCGGGTACAGGCCTGCCCCAATAGTCCCATTGCTGATAGGCCTTTTTACGAGCGGCCGCCACCGATTCCCGCCATGCCACCAAACGGGGGCACTTACGGCAGTTGATCACCCGTTCATTCAACTGCTGCCAGCGGCTTTCAAATACCGGATCGTTTAATTTGGATGAACTGCTCATATCGAACCGACCATTATAAAATCAACATGGCGTCGCCGAAGGAATAAAAACGATATTCCAGCCGGATGGCCTCCTGATAGGCCGCCAGGATGCGCTCTCGTCCGGCAAAGGCGCTGACCAGCATTAAAAGCGTCGAGCGCGGCAGGTGGAAATTGGTGATCATGGCGTCTACCACCTTAAAGGTAAACCCGGGTAGGATGAATAAATCGGTAGGCCCGCTGAACGGCAAGAGCGACCCGTCCGGTGCGCTGTTCCGCCCGGCGCTTTCCAGAGTGCGGACACTGGTCGTGCCCACTGCCACGACTTTATTTCCTGTCTGGCGTGTCTGGTTGATGGCGTCCGCGGCAACCTGACCCAGCTCACACCATTCGGTGTGGATGTGGTGCTGCTGGGGATCATCCTCCGTAACCGGCGCAAAAGTATCCAGCCCCACGTGCAACAGCACGCTGGCAAAACGGATGCCTTGCTTTACCAGGCTCTGCATCAATTCAGGCGTGAAATGCAAGCCCGCCGTCGGAGCGGCCGCTGAACCCGGTTGGGTGGCATAGACGGTCTGGTAGCGTTCGGGGTCCGCCAGCGGCGTGTGGATGTAGGGCGGCAGCGGCATTTGTCCAATTCGCTGCAGATAAGGCTCGACCGGCTCGCCAAAGCGCACTAGACGCCGCGAGCCATCCAGCTCTTCTACAATTTCGGCAGCAGGCCCACCCTCGATAGACAACTTTCTCCCGGCAGTCAGGCGTTTACCCCCCGCCAGCGTTTCCCAAGTGCGCTCGTCGATACGACGGATTAAAAGCAGCTCAACCCGACCCCCACTGTCTTTATGTGCATAAATGCGGGCCGGTATGACGCGGGTCTGGTTGATCACCAACAGGTCGCCCGGATTGAGATACTCTCCCAATTGCCAGAAATGGCTGCGCTCTAATGCTGCCTGATTGCGGCGCAAGACCAGCAGCCGAGAAGCATGGCGCGGTTCGATGGGTGTCTGGGCAATGCGCTCAGGCGGCAGGTAATAGTCAAAATCGGAGGTCTTCATATTGAAAAGAGAATGTTCCTATTCTCTAGTATTAAATCAATTTCAATTGCTGGTCTTCGGCGCGGCTATAAGGCAGGCCCAAATGCTCGTAAGCCAGGCGGGTGGCTACCCGCCCTTGTGGGGTGCGGTCCAGGAAACCCAGCTGCAGCAAATAGGGTTCAACTACATCCATGATCGTATCGGATTCTTCGCCGATGGAAGCGGCGATGGTGTTCAAACCGACCGGACCGCCGTCATATTTTTCCACAATGGTCTTTAATACCCGCCGATCCACTTCATCCAAGCCGAGCGGGTCCACATTTAATAAGTTCAGGGCATCCACCGCCGACTCCTGGCTGATGACACCATCTGAACGCACCTGGACAAAATCACGCACCCTCCGCAGCAAACGCAGAGCAACCCGCGGCGTGCCACGCGCCCGCCGGGCGACTTCATCCACCCCAGCGGGTTCAGCCTTAACCGCCATCTTGCTGGCCGCCCGCCGGACGATTTCTTGCATGGCAGGGAATTCATAATAATCCAGACGATAAACGGCCCCGAAACGCGCCCGCAACGGCGCACTGACCAGCGCTAAGCGGGTAGTCGCACCGATCACCGTAAAACGTGGCAGCTTCAGCCGGATGGAACGCGCCGAAGGTCCCTTGCCGATGATGATATCCAGGGCGTAATCTTCCATGGCGGGATAGAGCACCTCTTCGATGGCTTTTCCCAGGCGGTGGATCTCGTCGATAAACAAAACATCGCCGGCGTGCAGGTTGGTCAGTATAGCAGCCAGGTCGCCGGCGCGTTCAACCGCCGGACCGGCTGTGATCTTGATATTGACACCCATCTCGTTTGCAAGGACGTGCGCCAGGGTAGTCTTTCCCAAACCGGGCGGGCCGTAGAACAAGACATGATCCAGCGGCTCAGCGCGCTGACGCGCCGCCGATATTAATATCAACAAATTCTCTTTGATCTGATCTTGCCCGATCAAATCGGCCAGGCGGCGCGGCCGCAGGGCCAGATCCAGGCCATCGGCCGGACGGGCGTCCGGGCCAACCAGGCGTTCGTGCGTATCATCCATGGCATAAATTATACCTTAGGGTATAAGAAGTCAGGGCAATTCTATTGTGTAATTTTGTTCTAGAAAAACGTCAATGTGTCGCTGCCGAAGGCGTTCTTCGCGAAATAGTCTCCCGTTCGGCCATAAAGCAAGATTGCTTCGCCGATAGACCTGGCGCAAATGCAATCGGAAAGGCATCCGATTTCGCAATGACACCTTTTGGTCAAAATTAGCTAACTTCATTTGCCCAATGATTCTTTATAAAAAGCTATAATTAGAAAAATCATTTTAGGAGTCCGCATGCACAACCTATTTGTTTCCAGCCACCCATTGGTGCAACATAAACTGGCGCTGCTGCGAGATGTGCATACTGAGCCGAAGAAGTTCCGCCAGCTTGTAAAAGAGTTAGCCAGTCTTTTAACTTACGAGGCAACCCTCGATATGGTCACCTGCCCGCTGCAGGTCACTACCCCGATGGGTAACGCCAACTGCGCTAAACTTGAAGAGAAAATCGGCCTGGTCCCAATCTTGCGGGCCGGTTTGGGAATGGTTGAAGGTGTCTGGGAATTGATGCCCACTGCAGAGGTCTGGCACCTGGGTATGTACCGGGATGAGCGCACGCTCAAACCGGTGGCCTATTATAACAAGCTGCCGGTCGAGCCGCGTGTGACTGTGTGCCTGATTCTGGACCCGATGCTGGCTACCGGTGGTTCGGCGGTTGCCACCATCGATATTCTAAAAAAATGGGGCGTCAAGAAAATTAAATTTGTGGGTTTGATCGGCGCGCCCGAAGGAATTGCGCGGGTACAGGAACAGCATGCCGATATCCCTATTTATTTAGGCGCGGTTGACGATCACCTGAACGAGCGCGGTTATATCGTGCCGGGTCTGGGCGACGCCGGCGACCGCCAGTTTGGCACGGCTTGATTTCACGCTCAAAAGGGGATATTTAATACAATCCCGGTGCCCTGGCCGGGCGTGGTATGGATTTTCAGGTCTCCATGGATTAGTTGAGCCCGTTCATACATACCCGCCAGACCCAGGTGGTCCTGGTGGATCAGCTCATTCATGCCAACCAGCTCAAAGCCAGGGCCATTGTCTTCCACCCGGACGGAACAATTTTGTTCCTCAAAACACAATTGCACGGATACCTGTCTCGCCGAGCGGGCATGCTGGCGTATATTGGATAATGCTTCCTGAATTACCCGGTAGGCAATTAACTCCTGTTCTGGATTAAGACGGCGTTCTTTGCCAAGCACGACGCAATCGACCTGAACATCGGGTAACTCGAGCGCCAACTGGTCACATAGGTGCTGGGTAGCGGCTGCCAGGCCCAAATCTTCCAACACAAAAGGCCGCAAATCGCTGCTCATCCGGCGCACATCTGCGAGCGCCCGGCCGGTCAGATCCAGCAGCTCATCCAAACGCCGGCGGGCATTTAGCGGATCACGCGTTAAGGCAGAGCGGCACAATTCTAAGCGCTGAGACAACCCGACCAGGTCCTGGACGGTTTGATCGTGCAGGTCACGCGAAATACGCTGGCGTTCTGCTTCCTGTGCCCGCAAGGCTTGCACGGCATACTGCCGCAAAGTATTTTGCTGTTCGTTTAAATTGATCACCATCTGGTTAAAGGTGCGGATCAATTGGCGCATTTCAGGCGGGCCATTTTCCTTCAAGGGGTGGAAGGAGGCGCCGCCAGACACAGCTTGAGCCTCTTGCACCAACTCGAGCACTGGCCGGATGATCTGGCGCAAGCCAAAGAACAGAACCAACATGGCTATGGCGACTGCCAGAGCCAAAATGCCGGTGACCAACCCCAGAGATGGGTAAACCGGAGCGATAATTGCCTGCCAGGGTTCCTCGCTGATCAGAAACCACTGGATGTCTGATAACGGCGCTAAAGAAACAACCTGTTCAACGGCTGTCTGATGCAATGTAAGAATCGTGCTCTGGAGCTTATGCTGGGAAAGCATGGCTACCAAACCGGGTTCTGCTGAGATATTTTTACCAATTTGACTGGCGTCCGGGTGGTAAATGATATTCCCAGAGGCATCCACCAGATAAGCCAGGCTGCCCTGCGAGGCCTGCAGCATGGCCAATTCCGTTGGCCATTCATGCTGTCGCAAGAACAGCACCCCGATCAAAGATCCGCTAAATTTGCCGTTTTGGATGACCGGTGCAGCAATCACTACCGCAGGTTGGCCGGTTGGCAGCTCCTCAATCACCGTGGAATAAACTGCCCGTTGGCTGCTGCGCACCTCTTGAAAATACTGGCGGAAGGCATAATTTCGCCCAAGGCGATCCATTGAATTTGGCGTGCTGGCAGTAGCAATCCCATTGGCATCCAGCAAGGTCACTCCACCATCAAATTGACCCAGCAGGCCACCCCATTCTTGCAGCAGGCGCTGGTCTGTAGCAGGGTCAAACTGCTGCTGGCCCAGTGTATCTGCTGCCGCCTGCAAGGTAAACAGATAGCTATGCAAATCTTGTGCAATGCTGCCAGCAGCAATGTTCGCCAGATTGTTGTTGCGTTGTAAGATCAAGTTTTTGACCAGTGAATTTACCGCATAAAAAGAAACGACCACCGCCACAACTGCCAAGGCCACGATCGGGGTTGCGGTGAGCAGCATGAGCTGGTTTTGAAACCTTAAGCCTTTGAATTTCTGATCGTTCATTTTAATCGGTCAAACTGATCCAACCCTGTCTCATGGCAAAACTAACCGCTTCAGTGCGATCGCTTACCCCCATCTTATTGTAAATGTTGCGCAGATGGACCTGGACAGTGCCCGAACTGATATTCAGCTGCTTACCAATTTCTTTGTTACTCTTACCTGAAGCAGCTTCTTTCAGTACGGTTAATTCACGCTCCGTCAGACCTTCGCACATGCCGGGACTGCGGTATAACTGTTTGCGGTTCATGCGCTGCACCACACGATTGGCAATATGGCTATCCAGGGCCATCTCCCCGCGCCGGATGGTACGAATGGCTTGTTCAAGTTCCTTACCGCTGGCAGTCTTCAGTAAATAACCGTTGGCCCCGGCCTCGAGCAATGGAAAGACATAACAATCATCTTCGTAAGCGGATAGGATCAAGATTTCAGTTTCGGGGAAAATCTCTTTAATCTGGTGAGTAGCCTCAATTCCGTTCAAACGAGGCATACGTACATCCATCACGACCACATCAGGCCGCAACCTTTCGATCAGATCGAGCGCTTCCAGGCCATCGGCCGCTTCACCGACCACAGAAAAATCCGCAACCTCATCCAATAACTGGTGTGTACCTTCTCGCACCAGTTTATGATCATCTACCAGCAGGATACGGATTGGATCCATGCCTTATACCAGTTCCTTATCCCCCAATTTGCATCATGCAACGCCGCCCGGGCTCAAAAATATTCGCCAACCCATGACCTTCCGGTTTTAAAGCCACCGCTTTTTGCAAGTACGGTAAAACAGGTTCGCCGGCTCGCAAAGCAGGCAGAACCGGTATCTCGATGTCACTCAACAGGCATGGCCGCAGATTACCATCGGCGGTCAGCCGCAAACGGTTGCATTGCTTGCAAAACGAATCGCCCAGCGGGGTAATAAAGCCAACCGTACCGCGACCCGCTTTCATGCGGTAATGGCGCGCCGGCCCATTTCCAATTTTCCCATTGATAGCTTCCAGACCGAGCGGTTTCAGCATCTCTTCGATCTCATGGATCGAGAGATAGGCTTGCTCAGGCTGCGGGAAACCCTCGCCCCAGGGCTGCTGGTTATTGATCGGCATCAATTCGATGAAGCGGATATGCCAGGCGTGTTCCAGGCTCAAACGGGCCAGATCCAAAAGCTCATCTTGATTGATTCCACGCATAGCGACGGTATTAATTTTGATTGGCGCCAGCCCCTGGCTTTCAGCTTCTGCCAGACCGGCCCAGACCCGCTCCAATCGGCCGCCGCGTGTAATTCTACGGAATTTCTCAGGTTGCAGGGTATCCAAGCTGATATTGACGCGTTTCAAGCCGGCTGCAGCCAGCGCCCCGGCGTATTTTTCCAACAACAGACCGTTAGTGGTCAGGCTGATGTCATTAATACCGGGGATATCTGCAATCATGCGCACCAGCTGGGGCAGGTCGTGCCGCGCCAATGGCTCACCGCCGGTCAAGCGAATTTCATTGATACCTTGGCGGGCGGCCTCTTTGACAATTTCAGTTATTTCTTCATAACGGATAATGGATTCGTGTGGTTGCCAGGCGATCCCTTCAGGCGGCATGCAATATATGCAGCGCAAGTTGCAGCGGTCGGTTACCGATATACGCAGGTAGGTGATCTGGCGTCCAAAGGGATCAATCAGCATGTGTAAAAATTGTACCACAATGGCGCTTCAATGCTTACGATAAATAAAAACCATCACAAAATGGCTCTGACCAATCCCGCTCTCTTACCGATCCGTGCAGGAGCAGCAAGGGTCGACCGTAGCCTGGATGAGGGTTAAATCGCCCAATTGTTGGCCGACCACCATTGCTTTAATCGACGGAATATTGACAAACGAGGGAGTACGGATCTTTACACGCTCGGGAATGTCGCTGCCATCCGATTTCAAATAGTAGAACAGCTCACCGCGCGGCGCTTCAGCTGTAAAAGTAACCTCACCCGCCGGTATGGTTGGGAAAGGATCATCGATGCGCAGCGGTCCGGCCGGCATCGCTTTCAAAGCCTCTTCGATCAAACGGACGCTTTCCAACATTTCCAGGGCGCGCACCACGATGCGCGCTCGCACGTCGCATTCAGCGGCAGTCACTATCTTAAAACCCAGCTCCGGATAGGCCAGATAAGGCGTATCCTGGCGGGCGTCGATCGCCAGGCCGGAAGCACGCGCCAACGGTCCAACCACTCCATAAGCCAGTGCGTCGGCTTTCGTCAGGATGCCTACCCCTGCCGAGCGTGCTTTCACCGTGGCGCTGCCCATTATGGCCGGCACGATGTTCTTTTCCAGTGCTTTACGAAGGTCTGCCATTGCATCCAACACCTGTTTGGGGTCCTTGATATCCACGTTCACACCACCCAGACAGTTACTGGCATAATGGACGCGATTGCCCGAGATAATCTCGAACAGATCCATGACCCGCTCGCGCAGCTGGTAAATTTCCATGAACAAGGTCTGGAAACCCATCACTTCGGTGCCAATTCCAGACCAGAGCAGGTGAGAATGCAGACGTTCCAGCTCAACCATGATGGTGCGGATATATTTGGCCCGCTCCGGGATACGGATACCGGCCAACTTTTCGGCCGCCGAACAGAAGGACAGGGTATGGACGCATGAACAAATGCCGCATACTCTTTCAACCAGGACGATATCTTTAATATAGTTGCGTTGTTGCGCCAGCAGCTCGATCGAGCGAAAGCTAAAGCCGATCTCAATCGCCACGTCCTGTATGACTTCACCCTTGCAGGCAACGTTTAACTTATATGGCTCTTCCAGAGCCGGATGATAGGGTCCAATCGGGATAGTGAAGGGCATTGCTTACTCCTTAGTGGCTGCGCCGCCAGGACGTCTGAAAAATCCCGCCTCCAATTGCGGCGGGCGAACCAGGCGCTCCGGGCTGGGGTGGCCCTCAAAATGGACAGCGAACAGGTCCTGGATTTCGCGTTCGATCCAATTTGCGGCCGGAAGGAGAACAGCGATGGACAGTTTTGTTTGCCTGAAGGTCTGTGTTTTAAAATGGTAGGCCTGCCCATCCAGCAAATAATGATAAATCAGGTCGGTCTCGCCGTCTGGACGCGCCATACCGGTCATAGTCATCAGGCGGGCGCCTTGCGCCAGCATAGCGGACGCCAGAGTCAAAACATCCAGGTCAGGCGCCTCCATCCACCAGCCATCCTGCCTTTGTTCTAATTGTGTTACGCCGGAAACATTTCCTAACAAAAATTGAGTTGAGCTCATACTATCTTTCCAGGGTTTCGAAATCGATCTAAAGGAAAACTCAATCGCCGGATATCTTGCTGCCGCTGCGATCAATCAGGTCAGAAGCCCGGCGGGCCATCCGGCCGCTGGTGGCATTTTTCATGTTTTGAGTGGCGGTGTAATTGCGGCAGTTCTCGCACAGGCTGCGCTCGGCAGAAATATCAGCAGGAATGGGGTCGCCGTATAACTTTACCAACAGCGATGCGGGCAATGGGATTATTGGCTTTCCGCAGCGGCTACACGGAACGTATTCGATGCTGTGAACTACCCGATATGCATCCAAAGTGCGGCTGGCTGGGGCTGAGCTATGCTCGAACTGTAGCGCGTCGGTGGGACAAAAGGCGATGCAGCGCCCGCAATAGGTACACTGTTCTGCAAAATACTGCCATCGGACAGCCTCTTTACTGCTTTTGTCAAAAGTAATTGCACCCGGCGAGCATACATAGGCACAGGTCTCGCAGGCGGTACATTTTTTTAGGTCGTGCTCCAGGATTCCCCGGTAGGCCGGCGGGTACGGCACGGTTTCCTCAGGTTTACGTGTGCGGGAACCCAATCCCAGGTTTTGCTTCAAGATGGTCCAGATGCCCATGATTAACTCCTCAACAAGAAGGCGGCTGCGAGAGAAGCCACGGCCGCAATTGCACCCCACCACCAGTAAAACTGAAAGGCCTGGTTGATCCGGATGCGGGCTGTGCTGACTGCCAGCAGGGTCACGAGACAGACCAGCAGCAGACTTATGATCAGATAAACCAGGAGGGATAGCGCTAATCCGCCAACCTGTGGGATGAATAAAACGTCAAACAGACCAATCAGCGCAACCAGCTCCAAACCATGTGAGAACTCGAAAAAGGCCAACGGCAAACCGTTATATTCTGTCATAGCTCCAGACACAATTTCTTGTTCTGCATTGCCGATTGAGAATGGGTTGCTGCGCAGGCGAGCAGGCACCGCCAGCATAAAGGTCAGGGCAGCGATCAAATGAACAATTGTCCAGGGCTGGTGAGCCAATGAAGCCAACTCAAAGCTTCTTGATTGCACCGCTAGCGCCACAACCGAGGCCAGGAAAGGCAGGTTATAGCAGAGCAG
>DATFYI010000261.1:0-12851 GCA_035315125.1 Anaerolineaceae bacterium
TAATGATTTTTTCTTCAACACTGCCGGGCTTTTTGTCCATTGAGGTTGTTCCTTTGCTAATTGTTATTAACTAATCTATTTTATTTCAAACACATGATTAAAACAAGTGATTGACAATAGGAAAATAATAATGTAAAATTAATCAAATGATTAAATCAAATGATTGATAGGTGAATTATGGAAAACGACTCCCAACCAGCTACTCAAAAAAGTGTATTTATTACTGGCTGCTCCTCCGGCATCGGGCGAGAAACAGCCTTGCACCTGGCCAAGAACGGCTATACTGTTTTTGCATCTGTCCGTAAAGAAGCGGATTACCAACAGCTTTGCCAAGTGCGCGATCCGAACCTTATTCCACTCTATCCACTGGATTTAACAAGACCTGGCGATATTCCACCTCTGGTGGAAACAATTCAGTCTGAAATACAGCGACGGGGACAGCCCGGTCTGTATGCCCTGATCCATAATGCCGGCGGTGGACTGGTTGCGCCGGTGGAGCTCATGGACTTAGACGCGTTCAATATCGAGCTTCAAACCAGGTTAGTAGGCACGGTTGGGCTGATGCAGGCCTTTCTGCCTCTGCTACGCCAGGGAGGTGGCCGCATCCTGTGGATCATGACACCGGCCATAATTCCCACACCGTATGTGACCAGTATCCATGCCTGCGACTTTGCAGCCAACTGCATTCTACGCACTCTGGATATCGAACTGAAACCCTGGCATATCCCCTGCGTGCAAATCCGCTGTGGGGGCATTAAAACAGCCAGCAGTCTGATATCCACTTCCATATCCGAGACCTTGCAAAAGCATCCTCGCTTCGAATTGTATTCGGAGAGACTGACGAATTGGTCAAAGGAAATTTCTGACTTTGACCAGAAACGCAGCGAGCCAGTGAAAGTGGCCCAGGTGGTTTTGACTTCGTTGCGTGCAGCTCATCCTAAACGGCGCTATTCGGTCGGATATATGGTCGGGGCGGCTACTTTTCTTGAATCGCTACCGCAGCCGCTCACCGATAGGATATTAAAGATTAGATTTTAAGAAGAATTCAAAATATTTCTCGATAAAGTACAACCGGTTTGAATTGATTCACTGGTTGTAAGTTTTTCCCCTTGCTTGAAAAAGGATATCCGGTTATAATTCAACAACTGAATATTGGAATGCCCATGTCGATTACCTCTGAACACGACCGCGATCTCATTCTTTTAGAGCATATCGAAAGCTATCCGAATGCCACCCAGGCTACGATGGCCGCTCAATTGGGTGTGGCAGTCGGTACGATTAACTGGCATTTAAAGCGTCTGGTTGCCAAGGGTTACGTAAAAGTAGGGCACGCCGAGCGTCGAAAGCTGCGATATATCATTACGCCAGAAGGGCTTGCACTACGGGCCCATCTGACCATGGATTATATTCAAAACTCTTTTAAGTTGTATCGCTTGATACGTGAGCGGGTGATCGAAGCGTTGAATGAAGTACGCCAGGCTGGTTATGAGAAGGTACGCCTGGATGGCATTGGCGATGTGGCGGATATCTGCCATCTCACCTGTCTGGAACAGGGCATCACAGTCGTCCCCGATGGGGATGTTCCACTTTTGCGGGTGCGGGATTTGAAAATCTTTGTAGAGCTGAAAGATCTCCAGGGTATGCACTAATTCTATCTGTGCATTTGCTGGGCGGATAATTCCTGTTTGAAAGGTTGGCAATGGAACCAATAGAATTTTGGCAAGGACGTCGGGTGTGTGTGACAGGGGGCGCTGGATTTCTGGGATCGTTTGTCATTGAAAAACTTCGCCAACACGGCGCCAGAGAAATATTTGTCCCCACCCTTGAAAAGTATGATCTGGTCCAACCAGAGTCGATTAAACAAATGTTGAGCGATTCTCGTCCGGACATCATTATCCACCTGGCTGCGCATGTAGGCGGCATCGGCGCCAACCGTGAGCATCCGGCCGAATTCTTTTACGATAACCTGATGATGGGTGTGCAGCTCATGCACCAGGCCTGGCTTCAGTCTGTGGAAAAATTTGTGGCTATTGGCACGGTGTGTGCTTATCCAAAATTCACTCCGGTACCCTTTAAAGAAGAGGAACTCTGGAATGGTTATCCGGAAGAGACCAACGCCCCATACGGGTTGGCCAAAAAGATGCTCTTAGTTCAGGCCCAGGCCTACCGGCAACAATATGGCTACAATGCGATTTACTTACTGCCCGTCAATCTTTACGGGCCGCACGATAATTTCAACCCGAGCTCCTCTCACGTTATTCCTGCCCAGATCCGCAAGTGTATCGAGGCACAGGCAGCCGGTCAGGACGAGATTGTCTCCTGGGGAGATGGCTCGCCAACCCGTGAATTTATCTATGTTGAAGACGCCGCCGAGGCCATCGTGCTGGCTGCAGAGCGTTATAACGGGCCGGAGCCGGTCAATATCGGTTCAGGTCGCGAGATATCGATCAAAGACCTGACTAATTTGATCGCTCGCCTGACCGGTTTCACGGGCAAAATCGTCTGGGATACCAGCAAGCCGAACGGTCAGCCCCGTCGTGCTCTGGATACCAGTCGGGCAGAGCAGTATTTTGGGTTCAAAGCAAAGACACCCTTTGAAGAGGGATTGCGCCGGACCATTGAATGGTACCGCCAGAGCAGTTCGACGCAAAATCGGCCTGCTATCAAGAATTAATCCATTATGAAAGAAGCAACAGTTACATACCTGCGACCGATTAAGGGTTGGGCTTCGCTGAATCTGCGAGACCTGTGGGTTTATCGCGAGTTGGTATATTTCTTAACCTGGCGTAACCTGAAGGTGCGTTACAAACAAACTTTGTTGGGAGCCAGTTGGGCCGTGTTGCAGCCTTTTCTGACCATGGTGGTCTTCAGCATTTTTTTTGGCAATCTGGCCAAAGTACCATCCGATGGTATTCCATACCCAATTTTTGCGTACACCGCTTTGTTGCCCTGGGGTCTTTTTTCAAAAGCGTTGAGCGATGCCAGCGCTTCCCTGGTTGGCAACAGCAATATGATTACCAAGATCTATTTTCCGCGTATCATACTGCCATTGGCTACGATATTGGGTGGGTTGGTAGATTTTGGTGTGGCATTTTTGGTGTTGTTGGCAATGATGCTCTATTATGGCATTGCACCTACCTCGGCGGTCTGGACTCTGCCGCTCTTTTTACTGTTGGCAGTCATTACGGCCTTAGGGGTAGGTTTGTGGCTTTCAGCGCTCAACGTCCTGTACCGGGATGTGGGTTACGTTATTCCATTCCTGACACAATTTTGGCTGTTTATCACGCCAATTGCTTATCCTGCCAGCATGGTACCGGCTAAATGGCGGCTGATTTATGCTCTCAACCCGATGACGGGCGTTGTTGATGGTTTCCGCTGGGCCTTGCTGGGCACCCAGCAAAGCGCACCCAATGCCATGTTGGCTGTCTCAACCACCATCTCCATACTGATATTGGTGAGCGGCCTATTTTATTTTCGGCGAATGGAACGTCAATTCGCTGATAAAGTTTGAAATGAACACCTTATGACCGATATTGCTATCCGCACCGAAAATCTTGGAAAAGAATATCGTATTGGGTTGCCGTCTGCCAATTACCGGACACTCCGAGAAACGATTGAAGAAACGTTTTCCGCGTCCATGCAGCGCCTGCATTCTGGTCCTAACCAAAAGAGCTACATCTGGGCTCTCAAAGATGTTTCATTTGACGTCCACCAGGGCCAGGTGCTGGGTATTATTGGCCGGAATGGCGCCGGTAAGAGTACGCTATTAAAAATCCTATCGCGTGTTACCGATCCGAGCGAAGGTTACGCCGAGATCCACGGGCGGGTTGGCTCATTGCTGGAAGTCGGCACAGGTTTTCACCCTGAATTGACCGGGCGAGAAAATATCCTGCTGAATGGTGCCATCCTGGGCATGAAACGTACTGAAATCGAGCGTAAGTTCGATGAGATTGTGGCTTTTTCGGAAGTGGAACAATTCATTGATACTCCCGTAAAACGCTATTCCAGCGGTATGTACCTGCGTCTGGCTTTTGCGGTCGCAGCTCATCTCGAGCCCGAGATTCTGGTTGTGGACGAGGTCCTGGCGGTTGGCGACGCCGAGTTTCAGCGTAAATGCCTGGGCAAAATGAGTGACGTTGCACAGCAAGGACGCACGGTATTGTTCGTCAGCCATAATATGTCGGCGGTATTGAGACTGACCGAAGAAGCGTTGGTCATTGAAAAGGGACATGTGGCGCTGCGTGCGCCTACCGCTCAAGCGGTCGATTATTACCTGTCGCGCGGCTTTTCCCAGGAAGGAAAACGTTCCTGGGATGATGACGAAGTACCACCGGATGCGGCTCCTTTTCGCCCACTGGAACTGCGGGTCTGCACCCAGCAGAAAAAAATATCGGATGCGGTCAGGTCAATGGAGCCGATCACGATCGAGCTGGAGTACGTCCTTGATGCTCCGATCACCGGCTTGCGGGTGGGGCTTTATCTGATGAGTACGCGTGGTGAATATATCCTGACGACATTTGATACGGATGATCCGGGCTATTATGAGCGTTTTGCCGTAAGGCCAGCCGGTCATTACGTCAGCACCTGCATCATCCCCCCGGATTTTTTAAATGAGGGTCGATTTGTTATTGGTGTCAATGCAAGTACTTTTCGGATCAAACGGTATTTTCAGGATGAGCAGGCGTTAACATTTACGGTCGAAGCCGCCGGCGCCCCTGGCATGCAATGGCCTGAGCCGCGCATGGGGCCCGTTCGACCGAGGTTGGATTGGAAAATAGAGGCGGTGTAAGAATGGCAGCCATGGGGAAAGAAGCAATTAAGAGTTTACTGGGACAAATCCCATTTACGGCGGAGTTATATTGGCTTGTTCGCCAGGGGGGTAATTCGATCCAGAGTCACTTTTCGTTAAAGCACCTACAGGTAGCCATGCCGGAGTTGGTGGCAGAAACGACTTTGCTGCGCCAGTCGGCTCCTGCAGGTCGAAAAATCTTTATATTTGCAACTCTACATTATTGGATCGAGCATGCTGCTTTATTAGGCATGGCGCTGGCAGCCCAAGGCCACCAGGTTACCTTGGGCTTCCTGCCCTACGCCGAATGGCAAAGCCCTATCAATCGCTTTGACTTACGCCGGCAAAATATATATGCCCAAAAGGTCTTAGATCAGGCTTCACCACTCATGAAATCGATCTCCTTTCTATCCCTCAAGGCGCCATACAAGACATTGCCGGAACCGCTGTTGTCAGTGGTGAAGCGAGTATCTACGTACGATACACAGTACACCTTGCAAGTCGAAGAAGTGGATGAGAAAAGCCCTATTTATCAATTGCGTATGGAACGCAACAAAGAGGCGGCCCAGGAGGCCTATAGCTGGTTGCAAGCTAACAAACCGGATGTGGTTATTGTTCCAAACGGTACGATCCAGGAATTGGGGGTGGTTTATCGGGTGGCTCGTTTTCTGAATCTGCCTACTGTTACCTATGAATTTGGCGACCAGCGTCAAAAGATTTGGATCGCCCAAAATTCTGAGGTCATGCGCCAGGATACCGATTCGATCTGGCGAGCTCGCCAAAATATCCCGCTGACGGAAACGCAGCTCGAACGATTACGCTCTCTTTTTATGGCCAGACAGCGTGGTACCATCTGGGAAAATTTTGCCCGTCGGTGGCAGGATACCCCGGCACAGGGGGGGCAGCAGGCTCGCACTGCCCTGGGTCTTGATAAACGACCGGTAGTACTTTTGGCAACCAACGTTCTGGGCGATAGCCTGACGCTAGGAAGACAGATATTTAGCCACAGTATGGCGGAATGGATTTCCCGGACAGTCCAGTATTTTGCGGGGCGGCCCGACGTACAGTTCATCGTGCGCGTCCATCCGGGTGAGGTATTAATCCATGGCCAGTCGATGGTGGATGTGGTGCATCAGGTATTACCTAAACTTCCCTCGCATATCCGTCTGATTGGTCCGAAGGATGGGTTGAATACCTATGATCTGGTTGATGTGGCCGATCTTGGCCTGGTTTATACCACCACGGTTGGTCTTGAAATGGCTATGAGCGGTCTGCCGGTCATTGTGGCTGGCCAGACCCATTTTCGCGGGCGTGGTTTTACCCAGGACCCAGAATCATGGGTGGCTTATTTCAAGATGCTGGGCCAAATTCTGGAACACCCGGCCGCTTTCCGGCTCAATCGTCCGGAGATCGAAAGAGCCTGGCAGTATGCCTACCGGTTTTTCTTTGAATTTCCAAGACCGTTCCCCTGGCATCTGGTAAGAATGTGGGAGGATTACAAGTCACGCCCATTGCGTTCAGTTCTGAGCCCTGAAGGATTGGCTCAATATCGATCGACATTTTGTTATCTAATCGGGGAACCGATCGATTGGCAGACGATTGAAGACTGATGGATGAGATGGAAATTAAGCAGCAGGTGCGGCAGTTTTATGATCGGGTTGGATGGCAAACAGTCAGCGACGGCATGTATCAAAATGCGCGTTATGAAGACTTGCGCCCGGTCGCCCATGAATATATCCATCGCTGTCACCTGCGTGTAAATCGCTATCTCAAACCGGAAGGAAAATATTTGCTGGACGCTGGCAGCGGTCCTATCCAATACCCGGAATATTTGACTTATTCGCAGGGGTATGACTACCGGGTTTGTGTAGATATCTCGATTGTTGCGTTGGAAGAGGCTCGTAAACGCATTGGTCAGCATGGTTTGTTTGTGGTGGCGGACGTTGCCAATTTACCGTTCAAACCAGGCGTATTCGATGGCCTGGTCACATTACATACGTTGCACCATTTACCATCCGGCGACCAACCAAAAGCCTATCAGGAGTTGTACCGGGTGTTGATGTCCGGACGTTCGGGGGTGGTGGTCAACGGTTGGACCGAATCTTCGTTGATGCGACGCAGTCGCTGGCTGGTGAATTTGATGGAGCAGCTAGGGTCAGTTCTGTCTCATTGGACGGACCCAACTGCTAATAAGATTGCGTCCGAGCCAGCAGCTGCGGTAGTAAAACCTGACCCGACCGGAACCTTTATAAAAAAGCAGGATGCCAGCAGCCTGCGAGAGCAATTGCAGGGTAAAATGGATTTCGAGATCAAGGTCTGGCGAAGCGTCAATGTCCGTTTTTTGCGGGCGGTAATCCATCCGCAATTGGGCGGTCGATTTTTGTTGAAAATCCTATACAGTCTGGAAGAGCGCTTCCCGAGTTATTTTGGTAAAAATGGACAATATCCGCTGGTGGTTATTCGAAAACCGGTTCATTCTGAAAGCGAGGTTTCTCGATGACCGCTCTGGTCGGATTAGAAACGCATCCCCTTACCGCGCAGCGCTGGCAAGACCTGGAAATGTTGTTTGGCCGGCGCGGCGCTTGCGCTGGTTGTTGGTGTATGTATTGGCGGTTATCACGATTGGAATTTTCAAATGGGGCTGGGGAAGGGAATCGAAACGCTCTGCACAAGCTTGTCGATTCTGGCGAAGTGCCTGGGCTACTGGCTTACTCGGCGGGACAACCAGTTGGTTGGATTTCGGTTGCGCCGCGCCAGGATTTTCCGGTTTTATGCCGCTCACGCATCTTGAAACAGGTTGATGAACAGCTGGTCTGGTCAATTGTTTGTTTTTTTGTGGCAAAGTCCGCACGGCGACAAGAATTAACCGTCCATTTATTGAATGAGGCGGTACGCTTCGCGGCTGAACATGGCGCAAAAATTGTTGAAGGGTATCCAATAGACCCGCAAACCGACCAGTATCCGGATGCGTTTGCCTATATCGGGACGGTCTCGGCTTTCCGCCAGGCAGGCTTCATGGAAATTATGCGGCGTTCTGAAAAAAGACCGATTATGCGCTATTTTATCGAAACACAATCATAAGCTTAGTCTGCCACAGCTCACATAAATAGTTTGATGTTGGAGAACCTATGGATTGGAGAAAAAAAGTTGTTTTGGTAACCGGCGGAACCGGTTCATTTGGCAAGATGATGCTGAACGTCATGCTGCGGGAATACCACCCGGCTAAATTGATAGTATTCAGTCGCGACGAGTTGAAGCAGCACGACATGCGTATGGTCGGTTTTGACGACCCAAGCCTGCGCTATTTTATCGGTGATGTGCGGGATGAACAACGATTGCGGCGGGCGTTTCATGGTGTAGACATTGTTATCCATGCTGCGGCTCTCAAACAGGTGCCTGCCTGTGAATATAACCCAATGGAAGCCATTAAGACCAATATTCTGGGAAGCAGTAACGTCATCGATGCGGCCCTGGACGCTGGTGTGAAACAAGTTCTGGCGCTCAGCACAGATAAAGCTGTCAACCCGGTTAATCTGTATGGGGCAACTAAATTGTGCGGTGAGAAGCTGTTTGTGCAAAGTAATGCTTATGCCGGCGGTCTGGCGACGCGTTTTAGCTGTGTGCGTTACGGGAATGTCGTCGGTAGCCGCGGTAGTGTTATACCGGTGTTTCTCAAGCAGCGCCAAAACGGCAAAGTAACCATTACAGATGAACGCATGACCCGCTTTTGGATTACACTGGAACAAGGGGTGCGGTTTGTTATCCGTTGTATCGAGCAAATGCATGGCGGCGAGGTTTTTGTTCCAAAGATCCCCAGCATGTCGCTGATGGATCTGGCAAAGGCAGTGGCTCCGGAAACCGATATCGAGATTGTGGGCATCCGGCCGGGTGAGAAACTGCACGAGGTCTTGATTTCTGAAGATGAGGCGCGCACGACGGTTGAACTGGAAGATATGTTTGTAGTACAGCCGGCCGAGATGATCTGGTTTGGGCGAGAATGGGAAAAACAAGGTAAGGCTCTCCCTGCTGGCTTCCGCTATGCCAGCAATACCAACCCGCAATGGCTGACTGTTGCACAAATTCGGAAGATCATCGAACCGATTGAAGCGAGCTATTTGCAAGGCAAAATGGAATGAGGCGTATCCTGGTCACCGGCTGCAGTGGTCTGTTGGGCCTGAACCTTGCGCTCCAGGCCTGCGATCGCCACACCGTTATTGGCGTAGTGCAACAACACAGCTTAGACGGTGCACCATTTGCGACGCTAAGACTGGATCTAAGCATGCCGCATGTGTTGGAAACTCTGTTGGATGGAACAAAACCGGATCTTGTTATTAATTGTGCGGCGCTGGCTGATCTGGATGTGTGTGAGGCAAATCAGCAACTGGCATACCGGCTGAATGCTGTTGTGCCCGGGGAGCTGGCAGAAATTACGGCTAAAAGGGATATTGGTTTGGTGCATATTTCGACCGATGCGGTGTTTGATGGGCAGCGGGGAGATTACAGTGAAGAGGACCAGCCCAATCCGATCAATGTTTATGCCCGCACAAAACTGACTGGTGAGATGGCCGTGGCCTCCGCAAATCCCAAAGCCTTGATTGCCCGTGTGAATTTTTATGGTTGGAGTCTTTTTGGAAAACGCAGCCTTGCAGAATGGTTCTTTAATAATCTTTCTGCGGGGAATCAGGTGAACGGGTTTACCGATGTCTTTTTCGGCCCGCTGTTAGTGAATGACTTGGCTGATTTATTATTAGAGATGGCGGAAAAACAACTACAGGGCCTTTACCACACTGTCAGCCCCGCATATTTGAGCAAATATGATTTTGGCCGGCTATTGGCACGCCAGTTTGGCTTGGATGAGCATCTGATCCAGCCTACCAGCTGGAAAACGGGCGGGCTGTTGGCTGTTCGTGCATCCAAGCTGACCCTGCGATCGGACCGGCTCCATCGTGCGCTCGGTAGGACTCTGCCGGATCAGGCCAGCGCCATGCAGCGATTTCATGAACTTTACCTGCAAGGTTTTCAAAAAAGAATCCGGTCATTTTCACAAAATGTTGGTTGAGTCGTATACGGTCGGGATGATTGCGCTGCATGAGTTCTTCCGGCTGCAAAGAAACTCTCAACGAAAGGAGAAAGCAAATGGAAATCCAGATTGGTTCTTATACAATTGGCGATAATCACCCCAGTTACTTCATTGCGGATATCGCCGCTAACCATGACGGCAGCCTGGAACGCGCCAAACATTTGATCCGCCTGGCAAAACAGGCCGGGGCCGATGCGGCTAAGTTCCAAAATTTTAGCGCTCCAAAGATCGTCTCGGATTACGGTTTTCGCAGCCTGGGCGGGCAGCAGTCGCACCAGGCCAAATGGAAGAAACCCGTTTTTGAGGTTTACCATGAAGCTTCGATCCCCTTTTCGTGGACGCCTGAATTGAAGGCAGTTTGTGATGAGATTGGCATCGATTACTTTTCATCTCCTTATGACTTTGAAGCAATCGATCAGCTGGATGCCTATATGGTGGCGTTCAAAGTAGGCTCAGGGGAGATTACCTGGCCAGAGGCCTTGGAGCATATGGCGCGCAAAGGCAAGCCGGTGTTGCTGGCTACCGGTGCATCCGATATCGGGGATGTGCAGCGCGCCGTACATACCATCCTGGCAATCAACAAGCAGTTGGTTTTGATGCAGTGCAATACCAATTACACCACCAGCCTGGAGAATTTTAAATACATTAACCTGCGCGTCCTGAACACCTATAAGAATATGTTTCCAGACGTTATTTTAGGGCTTTCTGATCATACCCCGGGTCACGTGACAGTCTTAGGAGCCATTGCACTGGGCGCTAAGGTCATTGAAAAACATTTTACCGACGATACCACCCGGTCGGGTCCGGATCACGGCTTTTCTATGGATCCGGATAGCTGGGCTTTGATGATCGAAAATGCCCGTCGTCTCGAGCTTGCTTTGGGTTCGGGTGATAAGTTTGTGGAGGAGAATGAAAAAGAGACAGTTGTTATTCAGCGGCGCTGTCTACGGGCTGCTCGTGATATTCGGGCTGGGGAAACTGTAACGCGCGAAATGATCGATGTGCTGCGCCCGGCCGTGCCCGGGGCAATCCTGCCTTACGAGATCACTTCTGTGGTGGGAGCCTGCACCCGGGTTGACATCCCGGCCGGTAAAGAAATTCGCTGGACAATGTTGGGAGAATAGTGCGCGTTCTGTATTTCACCCGCGACTATACGCCGCATGACTATCGTTTTCTTTCAGCCCTGGCGGGTAGCCAACACCAGGTTTTTTGGCTGCGTCTGGAGCGGCGCGGTTTACAATTAGAAGACCGGCCGCTGCCGCCCGAAGTCCAACAGATTAGCTGGCGAGGCGGCCAGAGTATTGTGCGCCTGCAGGATAGTGCCGCTCTGTTTGCTGATTTCAAACGAGTTCTGCGTGTAGTTAAACCTGACCTGGTACATGCCGGCCCAATTCAGACCAGTGCATTTTTAACTGCCGCGGCTGGTTTTCAACCGCTGGTCAGCATGTCCTGGGGTTCAGACATGCTGAAGGATGCAGACGGCAGCGTATGGATGCGTTGGAAGACACTGTTCACATTAAAGCGTACTTCAGTTTTGATCGGCGATTGCCAGGCAGTCAGCCAGAAAGCTGTATCCTTTGGGTTCCCAAAGGAGCGGGTGGTGCTCTTTCCCTGGGGGGTAGATCTTCAGCAGTTTTCACCGGGCCGTGCTGATGAATTTCTTCAGCGTTTGGGCTGGCAGGACCAGTTTGTCCTGCTCTCGCTGCGCTCCTGGGAGCCAATCTATGGGGTCGATTTACTGGTGCGTGCTTTTGCCAGAGCCGCCCAGCAAATCCCACAGCTTCGTCTGCTGCTACTGGGGGGTGGATCACAATCCGCGCTCATTCACCAGATATTGGCTAAAAATGACCTGTTGGATCGAGTCTATTTGGCCGGCCAGGTCAGTCAAAACGAGCTGGTAAAATTCTATCGAGCAGCGGACCTTTATGTGAGCGCTTCGCACAGCGATGGCTCTTCGGTCTCATTGATGGAAGCTCTGGCCTGCGGGAAACCGGTCCTGGTTTCCGATATACCCGGCAACTGCGAATGGATCACTCCAGGACGAGAAGGTTGGCTTTTTCAGGATGGAAATGAAGACGCTCTGCTGGAAAGCTTGCTGCACGTCTATGATCAGACAGAAGCTTTAAAGGAGGCTGGTCTGGCTGCCAGGGCTTTGGCTGAAAAAAGAGCGAACTGGACCGAAAATTTTAAAGAATTGTTAAAAGCATACCAACTGGCATGCGATAAGACTTACGATAAAGCTGTACGGATTAATTAAAATGGGATCAGCACGAATTGTAGCGATCATTCAGGGGCGCATGGCCTCTAGCCGGCTACCCGGCAAGGTGTTAATGGATATTGCCGGAGAAGCTATGCTCGGACACGTCGTGGCGCGGGCACGCCAGGCAAAACGTATTGATGAAGTCGTGGTAGCTACAACGAACGAGCCGGAAGACGTCGCTATTGAAAGATACTGCCAGGAGCGTAACATCCCGGTTTACCGGGGCAGTTTGAATGACGTCCTGGACCGTTTTTATCAGGCTGCTAAAGTTTGTCATGCCGGGGTAGTTGTGCGGCTGACTGCGGATTGCCCGCTGCTCGATCCAGGCGTGGTGGATCATACTGTCGAGGTATTCTTGGAGAAAGGGGTTGACTTTGCTGCCAACCGGCTGCCGCCGCCCTTTAAACGCACCTACCCGATTGGGCTTGACACGGAAGTCTGCACTTTTGCCGCACTGGAAAGGGCCTGGCGAGAAGCCACTGCGCCGTACGAGCGAGAGCACGTCATGCCCTATTTGTATGATGTGGCTGGGCGTTTCAAGATTTTGAGAGTAGATTACGAGCAAGATTATGGCGACCGGCGCTGGACAGTTGATACCCCTGAAGACCTGGAATTGGTTCGGCAAATTTTTGCTCGCTTAAAAGATAAGAACAACTTTAGCTGGCTGGACGTTCTGGCGATCTTTGTAGCCGAACCGGAGCTGACTCAGATTAATGGCCAAA
>DATFYI010000262.1:0-6525 GCA_035315125.1 Anaerolineaceae bacterium
TTACTTTCAAATTTGCAACCGGTTTACGGGGCAACAACTGAATTGTATTTTACACCCTGAGCGGTCACAGCTAAAATAACGGCGGACTTGATCGGGTTATGCTGGGCATCGAAAGTGACGGTGCCAGTAACAGCCGGGTAATTAATTTTTTCAAGAGCGGTCTTGACCGCGTCGGTATTATCTACACCGGCCTCTTTGATACCCTCGAGCTCCAAGTCGGTCGCATCGTAGGCCAGAGCAGCTAAGGCATCCGGAACCTTGGGATTGCCCTTGTCATCTTTGTAGGCCGCGCCGTAATCTTTCAGGAAGTTCACAACCACTGGATCAGTCGAATCGGGTGAGTAATGGTTCGTGTAATAACCACCCGCCGCAGATGTGACGTCCAGGTCGGAAGAGTCCCAACCATCTCCGCCCATGAACGGGACGTTGATGCCCTGGGCTTTGGCCTGTTTGGTGACCAGGTTGACGATGTTGTAATAGTCAGGCAGGTAAACCATATCGGGGGAGGCAGCCGCTACTTTGGCTAAAATAGCCGAGAAATCGGTATCGGTAGAGGTGTATCCCTCCCGACCGGCAATGGTGCCGCCGCCGGCGGTGAAGGCCGCCTGGAAGGAGTCCGCCAGACCTTTCACATAGTCATTGGTTGGGTCAGCCATGATGAAGGCGGTCTTGGCTTTGAGCGTTGTCGCGGCGAACTTGGCAGCAACTTTGCCCTGGAATGAATCGATGAAGCAAGCCCGGAAAACATAGGGTTTGGTCGTTCCATCTGTATTAACCGTCACAGAGGTAGCTGTGGAAGCCGATGAGATCTCGATGACTTTATTGGTATCGGCAATGAGTGAGACCGGCATAGACGCTTTGGAGCAAACTTCTCCAATGATGTAATGAACATGATCCTGTTGGATGACCAGGTTGGCGGCGTTGACGGCCGGGTCAGGGAGGCATTGGCTATCTTCAACCAGAGCGACAATCTTCTTTCCCAAGACGCCACCCTTGGCATTCCATTGATTGATGGCTAATAAAGCGCCCTCTTTGGTGCTGAGACCAAAGGTGGGTTGACCGCCAGAAAGTGGGGCTAAAACAGCCACATCAAGTTCGCCACTGGTGGAAGCTCCAGCAGGAGCAGCAGGCTGAGTATTCGCAGCGGCAGCCGGCGTTGGGGTAGCAGCAGGTGTGCAGGCAGCTAAAAGCAATGCTGCAACCAGGATGATGCTTAGATATTTAAATGTTCGCATTAGATATTCTCCTCTTCTTCAATCAAACAGAACCGAACTACTTTAGATTTTGGATATTTCTCCTTGATTAGATCGAAACAAACTCTTCGTCTAACCACAAAATCGTATTATCCGATAAGGTAAACCACCTCCCTTCTTATGCATAATTGGGATTAGATATATTATTTTGCTCTGCCCACACATTACTCAACAAGGGAATAAGCGTCTTTCATTTATTTTGTAAAAGTTATTTGAATCATAATGGGGGTTAATAATATCAAACAATATAATTTATACTAACAAAAATGTCAAGTACTACTTTTTTGGCTTGGAATGAGTTGCTTGACAATTTTTGGATTAGGCAATTATAATCAACCGTTGTTGGTGTTGAATTATCAAAGATTTTATCACAATAAACCCCAGTATTGAAGAATTAATAAAATAAAACGGCCGATTGGAGGCAAATTAGAAGATGTCGCGCAAATCTCTTGCCAACCCGACGCTTATTGCGGTATCACTGCTTGTCTCGCTTATTCCTCTTTTGTTATACCCACCAGCTTCCTATAACCCAACTTCACAGGAATGGTGGCTGCCGGTTTTGTTGGTTATTTTTTCATTGATCGCATTCGTTGAACTGGTTTTCCGCCATACTCAAGAAACCTGGCCGTGGTATTTGATATCATTTTCACAGGGTTTTAATATTATCACCCGCTTGATGATGCTTTGGCCGCACGCAACCGTGAATGTAAATGGCAATCAGGTTTTCAACGCCCCTTATGTCACCCTTACGATATTATCCATGTTAATATCGGCTTATTTCCTCTGGTATACAGAACTTCCGGACGTACGGACTGGCTTAATTCGTGAATGAGCCATGATATTTCCAATGACTTAGGAAAGTCCCCTCTCAAATAAGGAGGGGATTTTTGTTTTAAAAAATTGGCTCTGGGAGAGTAAAGAATACACCCGTTTATCTTGTCATTCCGGCATCCTGGATTATAATTAAGCTACCATATGAAAACCAAAAGGAGGAATTCATGGCTAGCGTAACTTATGACCACGTTGGTAAGAAGTTCGGCGATTTTAACGCGCTGAACGATTTGAATATCCAGATTCAGGATAAAGAGTTTCTGGTTTTAGTCGGACCGTCGGGGTGTGGAAAAACCACAGCTCTTAGGTGCCTGGCTGGTTTGGAAGAAGTGACCAGCGGTAATGTCATGATCGGGGATCAGGTTGTAAACGATGTTGCCCCAAAAGATCGCGATATCGCCATGGTTTTCCAATCCTATGCCCTTTACCCGCACATGACTGTCTATGACAACATGGCATTCGGCTTGAAATTACGAAAGGTTCCCAAGGATCAAATCAAAGTTCGGGTTGAAAAAGCCGCAGATATTCTCGATATTGAGCATCTGCTCAAGCGAAAACCGCGCGAGCTTTCAGGTGGTCAGCGCCAGCGTGTGGCATTGGGGCGCGCAATTGTGCGAGAACCCAAAGTGTTTCTATTAGATGAACCTCTTTCAAACCTGGATGCCAAGCTGAGAGTACAGACCCGGGCGCAAATCTCCAAGTTGCACCAGAGCTTGCAGACCACATTTATCTACGTGACCCACGATCAGACAGAAGCCATGACCATGGCGTCTCGCATTGCGGTTATGAATAAAGGCCTCTTACAACAGCTCGATACCCCACAAAACCTGTATGACCGCCCGGCCAATCTATTTGTAGCTGGCTTTATTGGATCACCGGCCATGAATTTCTTCCCTGCTCGTTTGGTTAAGGATGGCGCTGATCTTTACGTCGATACTGGTGAAATAAAAGTTAAGATCCCAGAAGAACGCGCAAATATCTATATGCCATATGCGGGACGCGAGATTATTTTTGGGATCAGGCCAGAAGATATTCATAATGTTGCCTTTGTCCCAACCGGGATTCATACTGGCATGGTTGATGCCAAGGTAGATGTAACTGAGCTGATGGGCAACGAAATATTCCTGTATCTGGTCAGCGGTAAGAATAATTTTGTAGCTCGAGTAGATCCACGCACGCGTTTCCAGATCGGCGAGCATGTACAACTAGCTTTCAATATGGATAACTTCCATATCTTTGATGCGTCGGTTGATAAAGAAAATCCGCCGGCTGTCCGGTAGCTTTTTCCGGCGGCGGTCATTTTAGATTTTATGGTCTCAAGCATTTGAATAGGATGTAGCGCAAGGAAACTACTTGCGCTACATATTTGTAAGATCCAAGATTAAAGAGAGGAAATTCCCATGATTAAATTAGTTCTTTTGCGCCATGGTGAAAGCACCTGGAATCTTGAAAACCGGTTTACGGGTTGGACTGATGTGGACCTCTCTCCGACAGGGGTCAAGGAAGCTCACCAGGCCGGAAAATTACTCGCTGACGGGAAATATAAATTTGATCTTGCCCTTACATCTGTATTAAAAAGGGCTATTCATACCCTTTGGATTGCCATGGATGAGATGGACTTGGATTGGATCCCGGTAGAACGCGCCTGGCAATTGAACGAACGCCATTATGGTGCCTTACAGGGTTTGAATAAAGCCGAAACGGCTGAAAAATACGGACAAGAACAGGTCCACCTCTGGCGGCGAAGTTATGCGGTTCCACCGCCTGCCCTGGATATTAACGATCCTCGCCACCCGCGCTTTGACCCACGCTATGCTCATCTGGATCCTGCCATCTTGCCAGCCTGCGAATCGCTCGAAAATACGCTCCAGCGAGTTTTGCCATACTGGCATTCATCGATTGTTCCACGCTTACAGCAAGGCACCAAAATATTGATCGCTGCTCATGGCAACAGCCTGAGAGCTATGGTGAAATACCTGGATCACATTTCGGATGAGGAAATTCCGGAACTGAATATTCCGACCGGCATTCCCCTGGTGTATGAGCTGAACGAAAAGATGGAAGCCATCCAACATTATTATCTGGGTGATGCGGCGCAAGCAGAAGCAAAAGCCGCTGAAGTTGCCCGCCAGGCGGAAGTAAAAAAATAACTTGAAAGCTCGATAATAAAAAAACTATTCAGGGTTTGAGCGCTTTCGAATGAGATGTTCAAACCCTGAATTATTTTGGCTTTAGCTGCGACTTGCCAGTTTATAACCGCCGTATCCAAACAATAATGCACCGATTACCGTGATAACGCCCATATAAGTGAAGGCATCCTGCCAAAATGGCAGGGGAAAAAGGCGGATGAGTGTATCGGAATATAAGAAAATCCAGGAATTTCCAGTAAAGAAAATACGGTGGAAATCGGTAAACAGGCTGTCAAAACTGGTAAAGACAAAAACCATGATGACAGCAATCAAAGCGATTGTCAGCCAACCCCCTCGGGAAATTCCTCGCCAGAAAATCGACGTCCAATGAGCCCGCCAGGCCCACAAACACAAAATCATTAAGAGCACTATCACAATATACCAGGTGGTAGTCATTTGCTGGATCAGCAATTTCACATCCTGCATGTGACTGAGCTCACGCTCGTTGTAAATCGGCGTCCCATCTGAGAATTTTAAATCTGCCAAAAATGAGATATCTGAGTTGTTCAGCAAGTATTCGACCGACAGGCCGCCCCATTTAAGGCGATCCTGGGTGGTGAAACCGTAAGTGTCCGCTGGAAAATTTGGGGAGTTATATTCAAATATTAAAAGAGCCGGGTTTATTAACAACCGGACGGCAGTCATGATCAGAAGGAAAGGGACTGCCAGCGTGATCAGCCAGGATAAAATGAGGTGTAGTTGCTTCATTGCTTGTTCTCCTCCGGTTCAAAGAACAGATAATTTAAAATCATGTTATTGGTGATCCATTCCACGGGCGCCTTGTCATCCGTGAATACTTGGGCAGGTGGCGGTGCTGGCTGCAAATTTTCAGCGGCAACTGCCATGGCTTGCTGGAGTAATGCCGGCATATTTCCCTGGCGTGCTAAATAAACATAATTTTCGAGCAAGTTGTTTGAATTGGTGGGCTGTACAGTGGCATAGATGATCGAGTTGAAGGTATTGGGGATATCCATGACGTAGAGTGACGGAAATACAGTCCGGATCGTGCTGCTCAATGCATTGATGAGCCGGCGGTCGTTCGGGGCGCGTCCGACGTTGATTACTAAAACCCCGTCCGCACTGAGATGCTGACGTACGATTTTAAAATACTCCTGAGTAGTAAATTCGGGTGGGATGTAGGGAGGGCGGTAAGCATCCACACTGATGATCTGATAGGTATAGGGGCTATGGTCTAACCCCCAACGGCCATCCTGAACAATCACATTCAGATTGGGTTCATTCATGTCGAAATATTTTCGCCCAACCGCTACGATCTTGGGGTCAATTTCAAACCCGTCGATTGGCACAGCGCCAAATACAGATGTGGCCTGACGGGCTGTTGTGCCGGCTGCCAGCCCCACGATTGCGATTCGCTTGATGTTGGCAGGGTAATAAGGAGCTTTATTAAAAAAAGGGCCGGGTAGAACTTCCTCCCAGGGACCGCCATAGAAGGAAACGGTGGGATTGTAAACAGAATGAATACCCTGGCCTTCGTTCAGACGCAGGTAATAATAATCATCTTGTTTGAGTACCTGGATGTAATTGTAGGCCGATTCGGTCTCATAAACCATTCCCTGGGTGGACTTATCAGGTCCAGGCAAGCCCCAAATTGCCAACGCCGGGATCACAAATGGCATCCAGACCAGGGCAATCGATGTCTGCCAGCGCGAGGATCGCCATAGACCGACCAACGCGGTTACCAGCAGTAATGCGCTAAAACATAAAAAAGTCTGGTATGTGCCAATGGTTGGAATCAAAACCAGCACGGGCAAGAATGTGCCGATAAATGAACCCAGGGTTGAGATTCCGTAAATTTTTCCAGAGGTGTTGCCGATTTGATTCCCGTTCTGAACTGCCAGCCGGATTGCGAAAGGTGAAGCCGTTCCCAATAATATGATCGGGACGCTCAACAGGATTAATACAGCTGTGAATGAACCGAATAACACACCTAATTGCAACTGGTCAAAAGCGTTGGCGGCAAAGCGCAGCACGGGCCGGGAGATGACTGGAACCAGGGCGGTAGTCAGCGCCGCCCACATCAAGATTTTATAAAATGTCGAGAATTTTGGAGAGCGATCGGCCCAACGACCCCCTAGAAAATAACCTGCTGCCAGATAGATCAAAATCAAACCGATGATGCTTGCCCAAACCAGGTTGCTGGTGCCAAAAACGTTACCCAACAGTCGGGAAGCCAACATTTCAATGGCCAGAGAGGTCATTCCAGAAATAAATACTGAAATATACAGGTATCT
>DATFYI010000263.1:0-20932 GCA_035315125.1 Anaerolineaceae bacterium
CCGCCGGGATTGTAATCGTGAGGCGGGATTGATCTAAACGGATATCACCCCAACCGGTCTGACCGGTTTTCCAAGCCTCATCGGATGCGAACGTGGCTGTGGTTTGCCGAGAGTACTCGGCGCCTGGCCGGCTGGGATTAAAGCTGCTGATATAGCCGGCTTCTTCGAGGGATTTAAGGATGGTAGGAACCACCAGTCCAGCGCTCCAGGCAGCATTTTCCAGGGCAACATTCAATACTTCCCACAAGATAGGACTGGCCAGGAACTTGGATCCTGCAGAATGGTTGAGCCGGTTCAATTCACTGTCCGGTCGGAAGCGACTTAAAGCCTGCTCCCATTCCTCAAACCAGGCCGGAACCTGTTGCAAGGCATTGAAAGCTCGTGAGTCTTCGTTATCGAGTAAGACTGTTATTCCACAGCCCATTGCCCGAAATTCAGCTTTTAACATTATTTGGACGATTTTGTGGAAGAGTTTGATTTAGATGAACTGCCGCCACCACCACCTGAATTGCTGGCCGTATTTGAGACCTGTGCTCCAATGACCGGTTTGCTTTTTTGAACGATGACGATCGTAGGGGCAACTAACACGCGCAGCGGAAGCGACTGGTTTACAGCGGCGGTGTGCGGCTGATCTGAAGGCATTGTTTCGCCGCTGGTTAGAGGCGCTTGAATATTGATCAACGGCACGATGGTCGGGATCGGGGGCAGGTCCTGTGCCACATTGGCAGGGGGTTGAGCTGAAAGTGTCACCACGGCCGGAGGTGTGGTTGCCACAAAGGCATTGTTTGATAATAGGTTCCAAAAGCCAATCGTGATTGCGCCTGCAATTGATAAGATCAAGATCTTTACGCCTAAAAATCTGGGTGCCTTTCGTCGAGGGGTCCTATTTGGTGTTTGCATTTTTTTCTCCTTTTAGTCGTCACCGCCGCCATCGTCCGAGTGGGAGGTCGAATGCCCTCCACCGGAACTGCTGGAGCCCCCACCAGAAGTTGAAGAAACAGACTGATTGGTTGAAGTTATTTCGGGTGGGTTGATGTTGGTGATTTGTCCGGTCAGATCAAGAAAAACAAAGTAGCCGTTCTTGAAAATGACCCGGTAAAGTTGGCGATTGCCAACAGTGACCTGATCTCCCTGCAATATATTTTTATTGTTCAGATAATTGGAAGCGATTTGCGCCGCCATATCCGCGTTGATTTGTGCGGGTACTGTGCCATTGAACAGGATCTCCCCCGAACTGGCATCCACATACACAAGACCTTTTTCAAAAGCTACTTCGTAAGCCACCTGACCCTGGTAATTAACCAGAGTTGCCGGCTTCAATACAGCCTGACCTATATCGACCACTCGTAGGGCGGCCTGGGTAGCTTGATCGGGGCTAATAGTTGCGCCAGACCCAGCCGGAGCGTTGACCCCAGAAGTGGTAGACGATGCCTGCGCTGGTGCAGATTTGCCAGTAGCCGTTTGAGCCTGAGATAACTGAGACTGCATGGCCAAAATTTCAGCGTTGGCTTGTTGGATTTGTTGATTGGCCTGGTCGATGCGTTGATTAGCCTGTCCAAACTGCAGGTATGCCTGGGCAAGCTGTTGATTGTCTTGATTAATCTGTTGGCTTTCCTGGGCAATGAGCTGTTGATATTCAGTCTCGCGCGCCTGTGATTTGTTGTTCGTCATGACCAGACTGGTCATCCCAGCCGCAATGATCAGAATGACCGCAGAAATTAATAAAGAAAATAGTAATGCCTTTGAAGGCTTCATAGTATTCTCCTGTTTATTTGAGATTAAGAGTTTGGGATTTAATGGCGACTGCCAAACCAGTAAAGAATGTTGGCCCCATTAAATATATAAATCTTGCTAACTAAAAAATTCAGGGAATCTTTTTTTAGTAGCAGGACCTTATTTTTTTACTTTAGAGATTATTCCTGAAATGGGTCATAAGCCGGGTTCGTACCTGACCAGACACAGGATCCGCAATGATTTAACGCGCAATCATAACCATTTGAACAGCGATGACTCAAGATACGGGGGGGTTGGTCCGGCATTATTTCCGCCGGGTAAACTGTTTGCGCTTCCAACGCCACATCACAGCCTGCCAGGTCACAATGGCGTATTTTTATTTTTTCCCAAAGTTTTTCTGCCATCTATTACCTCATCAAAACAACCATATGTTGTCTAATTTGTTATATATAACCTTTCAGAAGACCCATTTCCAGTGCAATTTGTCATAAAATAAACTGACAAATGGCGCAACCCTGGAAAGTTCTAACGGGATTATGGAAACCTATTTTTTACTAAATTGAAAAATCTGACCTTGATTCAAATCCAGCATATAAAGCTCACCGTTCTCATCCTGGCCAAATGAGCTGATGGCTGCTGATGTCCGATAAAGCAACTGTGAAGTCCAGCTCCCGTCCGGCTTATGCAAGAGACCCCAAATATTGCCGCTGCAATCATCCCCATAAAAATAGACGCCCTGCCAGCCCGGAACAGCTTTACCCCGGTAAACATACCCACCAATAATTGCACAGCCCTGGTTATGCCCATATTCCACAACCGGGTCAACAAATTTTACACCGGCTGGCGGGTTCCCTTTATATGGGTGCAAACCTTCTCGAAAGCTCCAGCCATAATTTTGACCCCCACTACTACCAGCAGCTTGAAAGTCGACTTCCTCCCACTTATCCTGGCCAACGTCCGCAATGTACAGGTCCCCGGTCAGTTTATCGAACGAAAAACGCCAGGGATTGCGCAGCCCGTAAGCCCAAATTTCAGGCCTGCCACCCCCTTTGGCAAACGGATTATCGACGGGGATAGCATATGGGTCGCCATGGTCAACATCGATACGCAGCAACTTGCCTAACAAAACAGTCCGGTTTTGTCCATTAAGCAGCGGATCACCCTGTGAGCCCCCATCCCCCATGCCAATATACAAATATCCATCCGGACCAAAAGTTAACTGGCCGCCCTTGTGGTTTGGGAACGGTTGTTGGATTTGCAATATTACCTTTTCGCTCTTAATATCGGCTTGATTTGGGTTTGAGGAAACAGTGAACCTGGCAATGACTGTGTTTGCATTCTGGTCTGTGTAATCCAGGTAGAAATATCCATTCTGTGTGTAATGCGGGTGAAATACCATTCCGAGCAAACCCTGCTCATTACCGTTCATTCCAACCCGATCGCGGATATCCAGAAATGGGCCTGGCAGTAATTGGCCATTCTGGATAATTCGGATAACACCCGCTTGCTCTAACACGAACAATCGGCCCGAGCCATCCACAGGAGCTGCCAAATAAGTGGGTCTGACAAATCCTGACGCAAACGGGCTCCAATTGGCAGACGATGCATCCGGAAGACTATCCAATTGGACTGGAGCAGCTCGAGTAGGTATCGCCGGAATCGTGGCAGTCATTACGTTGCTACTTTGGGAAGGCGCCGGATACGGATTTACAGGTGCAGATTGCGACTGCCCGGGCACCGGGTAACCGTTATTCGGTAAGGTTGTAGAAGCAGCCGGCGCTGCGCTCGGCGAACAAGCAGAGAACAAGAATGAGATTATGGACAGCCACAACGTTATTTGAAAAGCCAGATGGTTTTGAATAAACATTTGGAATCTCTTGGTCATATTTTCACCATTTATATATGAATTATACCGTTCCAAACCCAGGCCAAACAATCAAAAAGCTTCAAATTGAGGAAATTTTCAACTCTAATTGTGGCTTTAAAATCCGAAGCCGTGGCAGATTCATAAATCATACCCCCATCCGTACTGCGCTGTATATGGTGTCAGAGATGAATATTCCCCCATATATACTATTTTCTAATGCATTTAATGGCCTTTCACTATTGCAAGGTATAACATTATTATGTATAATAGATTATCTCATATGTTTCGAATAAAGCGTGCTACCTGTTTTGTATTCCTGTTCATCTTGTTGGCAGGTCTGGCAGGCCCAGTTCGAGCTCAATCATCAGATCAATTGTACGTTCCCGAAACAGGGCATTGGATTAGAGGGGAATTTCTAAAGTTTTATCAAAGTGTTGATAACTCCCTCCTGCTTTTTGGATATCCAATAACTGATGAATTTTTTGACTCGACAGATCAGATCACGACACAATATTTTCAACGCGCTCGTTTCGATCTGGTTGACGGCCCCACAGGAGAAACCGTCCAGCTTGCGCCACTAGGTGTCTATTCGCAAGAGATTGGAGCGCCATCGGCGCCATTCTCAACGAATAGCCCGGCTTGTCGTGAGTTTGACGCCACCGGTAAAAGTGTTTGCTACGCTTTTCTCCAGTTTTATGATGAATATAACGGCGCCCAATACTTTGGAAATCCGATCTCAGATGCGGAAATCATGGATGACCGTATCGTTCAATATTTTGAACGTGCGCGCATGGAATGGAGACCAGAACTTCCGGCAGGGCAGCGAGTTGTGCTGACTGACCTGGGCCTTTTGTATTTCAACTCTCACGTAGGTGATGAAAACATACTTGGCCCAGTTCAATCTCCCATACCACAAGCTTTACCTCTGGTAACCTTACAAGCACATGCCTTTGTTACTCAGGCTCTTATTCCAGCAGATGGCACGCAAGTATTATATATTATTACCCAGGATCAAAATTTCGCTCCTGTCCCTGGAGTTCTGACCAAAGTAACTGTGACCTTACCCAATGGGCAAGATGTTGTCTACCACCCGGCCTTAACGGATGCCAATGGGATTACTCAACTTTCTTTTTCTCTCAAAGGAATCCCGGTAAAAGATATCGTCCAGGTTCAAGTCGATGCAGACTATATGAGTTTTCAAGCGCAAGCTTCTACCTGGTTCCGCATCTGGTGGTAAACCTCAACCTTGACCTTTGATACGCTGGTAAAAAACTGCTAATTGAGCGCGCACCAGGCTCAGTTCAGCACGCTGGCGAATGATCTCCAGGTTCATCCCGGCTGCGCGGCTGCGCATCGCAGGGTTTTCAAGCGCCAGAATCAAAGCCTCTGCTAGCGCCTGGGGTTTCGACGGCTCAATTAGCAAGCCATTAACCCCCGGTGTAATCCATTCCCGAATCGATTCAATATCCCCGGCTAATGGAAAACTACCGCAAGCCATTGCCTCTAGCAAACTATTCGGCGTCCCGTCGTGTGAGCTAAGTGAAACGGACACATCGGCATGAAGAAACAGATCCCATAATTGCGATTGGGGTAAATATGGGAGTAGCCGCACCTGATGGCGTAGGTTCAACCTTTGAACCCAACGCAACGCTTCCGGTTGTCCAGCCATGGCCGTACATAAGAAGAGGACTTGTGGATAACGTTCTTGCACCAACGGTATTGCCTGGAAGAAGACGTCATTTCTGACACTGCCCGGGCGAAAACCACGTGGGTTAACGACTACGGGCATGTCCGCTGGCAGGTGGTCGTCCAGCCAGGCCTGGTTCTCCGGACGGATACGGCGAATATCCACCAGATTGATGCCCCCCGCCCCCGGAACTACCAGGGTTGGTTTACCTTTTTGAAAACCCCATTGATATCCTAACCGAATGTCGCGGGCTGCATCTGCCATCAATGCATTTGCTCGCTGCAAGGTCCTACGGGTAAAAGCGCCCATCCAGGGTGAGCCACGTGCGTGCAAAGTAAGGTCATTGCCCCAAACAGAAACCGCCAGAGGCACGTCTGCTGGGGCGTAAGCAGCCAGCATTGCTTCAAAAGGGATCCGAAGGGCATGAACGATATCCGGTTTACAGCCCAATACCAGGCTGCGAAATTGATTTCCATATTTAAGAAGTGTGAGTGGGCCTAATAAATAGCGAGCCGACAAGAAAAGTGAACGTGCCCTTTTCACGGTAATTTGCAAACCATTTGGGCTTACTGGCTTGCCGGTAGGATTGATTGAAATCTGGCTGCCGCCAAAATTGGCGAATGCTACCGGAATTACATGCGTGTTTAATACTCCAGGAAGCTGTTCGCATGGATAGGTAGATACCAATGTCACCTCATATTTAAGCGCCAGCAGCCCTTCGATCCAATGAGCTGTGATCGGACTGCGCCCATCGGCAACTAACATAACATGCATTAGCGATGCTCCCAAACCGAACGGACCGCCTGATCAAACTTTTGTACCATGTTTTCCAGGTTTATCTCCTCGCATACAATTCGATAAGATGCCTGACCCATCTGCCGCAGTGCAGGTATATCCGTGAGAGCCTGTTGCAGTGCGTGTTCTAAAGCATTCAGATCACCTACCGGCAAACACCAGCCATTCTGCGGGCGTACCAGGTCGGCCTGGGTGCCATCGGCTTCAGCCACCATCACTGGCAATCCAAAGGACATGGCCTGCTGAACTGCCAATCCCCCGGTGCCCGGCAAAACGAAAAGATCGGCTTCCCGAAAAATCGCATCCAGCTCTGAGCCAAAACGGCTGCCATAAAAACGGGTAGATGGATAGACCTGCTCTGCCAGGTGCTCAAGCCCGGCCCGTACAGGCCCATCCCCTACGATCCGCAGCTCGGGTTGTAGCTGGGCGGGCAAACCGGCGCAAGCTTTTATCAGAAAATCTACCTTTTTTCGTTCCTGAAGGCGTCCAACAAACAAAACTACCGGTTTTTTGCTGCCGATTTGCAGGGGACGTTTGGGCAATGGCCAGGTTGGGCGAGCGGCAACCGCATTGGCCGCAACAAATATCTTGTCCGCCGGAAAACCAACCTGACGATATTCTTCCGCGCCGCGTTGGCTATAAGTGATTAGAGCATCGAAATTTGATATAAAGCGCTGCCGGCTTGCAAAGCGCAGATACGTAAAAAGCCCACGGCCTGCCGGGGCTCCCAGCCCCCAACCGATGACAGGGCGAGAACGCCGGTGCATCCAACCTTGGGCGGCCGGGTTGCTCAAATAACGCGGGTTGGCTTCCAGGATAATTACTTCTGGCTGCCAATCCTCTAGCCAACGCAGTAAACCTGCCTGCCAACAAAGATAAAATGGCCCGCCGAACAAATGATGGTTTTCTGCCTGTGTAAAGCGAACATTTTTTGGCAAGGGGCTTACTTCAATAGATTCTGCGGGCCGCGGCAGACCTGCAAATAATGCAAGGCCATTTGGGCTGGCCTCAGCCAGCGCTTCGAAGAATGGCAGGCGATATCCCGGCAGGACACGCTGTTGCAAGCCCAAACGGGCCGGGATTTGACTCATACCACCACTCGCACTTGCGAACCGCGGCCTGTCTTTTCCACCTCGATACGGGTCGAGAATGCATCTTTTAACTCTTCCAAATGGGTGATGACCAATACTTTGGCAAAGTCTGGCCTGACCTGATTGATGGCCTCAATCAAGCGTTGGCGGCCTTCAGAATCCTGGCTCCCAAAACCTTCATCGATCACCAGCGTCTGCAGACGTGCACCTGCTCTTTGCGCCAACACCCTGGATAACGCCAGCCGGATGGCAAAATTAATCCGAAATGCCTCCCCGCCCGAGAACAACTCATATTCGCGTACTCCGGCCGAGTCGGAGATCAGAATATCCATGGTCTCTTTCTTATCATCACGGTTCTTATCTTTATAGTCCTTTTGGGTGGCAAACCGGACCGACATATTCCCATCACTTAAGCGGTCGAGAATCCCATTAGCCTGGGATTCGATCTCAGGCAAGGCCTGTTCGATCAGTAAAGCCGGCACACCATCCTTACTGAAGGCGCGCTCTAGGGTCTTTAGCCGAGCAATCTGGTGTGTCAAATCTTCTTTGATAACCAGCTTTTCAGCTTTACGAGCCTTCAAGAGATCTAGAACTTCGACCGCCTGCAATGCACCGCCAAACTGCATGCGCAGACGGTTCTCCTGCTCGCGCACTTCGTTCAATTCTGACTCGACCTGATCCAGATCAGGCAAACTGGCCGCCTCAGCCTGGTATTTCGTCTCGGCTTGTTGGAAATCGGCCTGTTTTTGGGTTACATCTGCCTCATCCGCAGTTAGTTGTTTCTCCAACCCGGCAATTTCTCGCTTCAGAGGATCTAATGCGGCCCTGGCGTTTTCTAACAACCGCAATTGTTCTTCGGTGTTCCGCCCTTCCTGTTCAGAGAGGCGGACGGCATCGTGTGCGACTGCATCATATCCCAACTCTTTTAGAGATTCATCGATTCGGGCAAGCTCCATTCGCTCTTTCAAAGCATACTTTCCTTCTGAAAGAATGGCGTTTACTTCCTGCAAGCGCAAAGCCCCGCCAGCCTGCCAATCAGAAAGAACTTTTTGGATCTGTCTTAATCGATCTTCGCTTTGATCAACCTGACGTTGCTGCTGGCGCAGATCAAGCTCCACTTTTTGGAGGGCCTTAAGCTCTGCCTCCATCGTTTGGCGGTCCTGATCGAATCGCCGGATTAAATCCTGGTTGGAACGATAGCGATCGCCCATCTCCTTGCCCTGTATTTCAAGGCTGGCGATTAACTGCTGGCGTTCATCCGGGCTGAGCGGCTGCCCACATAGAGGACAATCGGCCCCACTGGTTGTTTTAAGCTGGTCAATCCGCTCTTTTAGCTCTTTCATCTGCGGGAACAAATGCTCATTTTCTGCCCGGGCAACCGAGCGGTTATCCTGCAGCTCCCTCAGCTCATTTTCGAGCCTGGAACGTCGTTCCAGGCGTACATTTGACTGCTCAACATTGAGCTGAGCCTCGGCCAATTGAGCCTGCAGCAATGGTTTCTGATTTTGCAGGTCGATGGCCTGGCGATCAAGCTCTACTAATCCCTGACGTTCCTGCTCCAGCCGACTCCGTTCTGCCTCAATAGCCATTAATGGAATTGAACGCTGGTTTTCATATTGGTGAAAGTTAGCTGCAACCGCATCCCAGCGCTCCAGATCATGACGGGCTTCCGTCCAGCGCTGGTAATCAGCTTTGACCTCTGTTTCTCTGGCTAAACGATCAAGGTATTGTTGGCGGTCCTGTTGGCGGGCCTGTAAATCCGCTGAATGTCCCTCAAGGCGTTGGCGAGCGGCTTGCAGTTGACCTTCCAGCACATTCGAAAGCCTTTTTTGTTCAGCCAGCGACGTCTCCAGACGACGCAAATTTTCACGGACATCTTCACGAGCTTTTCGCAAAGCCGAAACCTGGGCCAGGCTTTCCTCAAGTTGTTTGAGATGGGACTTACGCTCATCCGCCTGGTTTAATTCGGCAGTAATTTCTTCTAGTAAAGCATCCAGACCCGCCAGATCAGCTTCCAACTGCTTCCGGCGTTCAAAAGACCTTTCCCGGTAGGTCTCCCACACTTCCAATCCCAGGATGCTGCTTAATATTCGCTTTCGATCCCCAGGACGCTGTTGAGCAAATTGGTCGGCCTTGCCCTGCAAAAAAAACGAGGCATTAATAAAAGTTTCGTAATCCATGCGCAGCGTTTGCTGGATGCGCTGCTCGGTTTCACGCACACTATGTTCGGTCAAAGGACGCCAACTGCCGCCTGGTTCTTGCACATAAAATTCAAGCAGGGTCGATTTGTCTTTAGGCTTGCTGCGCTGGACTCGATATGGGATACCTTCATAAAGAAATTCATAGACAACCTCGGCCGCGCTGGCGTGACTGTTGATGATGGCATCATCCCGCCGGCGAGCCTGTCCAAACAAGACCCAGGTGATGGCGTCGATCAGAGACGATTTTCCGGAACCATTTGCGCCCGAGATACAGGCTAACTCAAAGGTTGAAAAATCTATTTTTATCGGGTCAAGATAGGAGAGAAATCCAGAGATTTGCAACGAAACAGGTACCATGAAAATTTATTCCAATCCATTAAAGCCGTTTTTGGGATTTGTCTTATTCTCATCCGCAGCAGTATTTTCCTCAACAGCTTCAGGAATCCGGCTGACCAATATTTTATTAACACGCCGCCCATCCATAGAAAGCACTTCAAAACGCAATCCATTCCAATCGAAATATTGGCCAGGACTTGGAATGATACCAAGCTGGCTCATTACCAATCCGCCTAAGGTCTGGTAACCCACCCTTTCCTGGTCCGGGAGTTCATTCAGATTCAGAAGTTCTTTGAATTCATCCACTTTCATTAAGCCATCGATTACCCAGGAGCCATCCGGTCGTTGAACCGCTTGGGGTTCAACACTCTGTCCCGGTTCAGAAATCGCCCCAATGATGGATACCAGGATATCAAACAAGGTGACCATTCCCAATAAACCACCATATTCGTCGATCACTAACGCTACATGGACGACTTGCTGTTTGATCGTTTCGAGCACCGACAGGGCCGGTGTACTTTCCGGGACAAAGACCGGCGGCCGGATTAACTTGCGCAGATCAATATCGCCGCCCTGGCGCACCGCCGACAATAAATCTTTGGAAATTAATACACCCTGAACATTATCCAAATTGCCCTGAGCTACCGGGAAAATGGTATGGTTGCTCTGCAAAATTGCCTGTAAATTTTTCTCAAAAGGTTCATCCAGATCCAGCCAAATGATCTCCGTACGCGGGGTCATAATTGCATCCACCCGCCGGTCGCTCAGACGGAAAACGCTCTCGACCATGTCCTGCTCGGCTGCTTCAAATACGCCGACCTGGGTACCTTGTTCCATCAATACCTTGATCTCATCATCGGTCACCGGCGGCTCCTGCGAAGGTTTGACGCCGATTAAACGCAGACCTAGGTCGGTTGAAACGCTTAAAAGCCGCACCACCGGTGCAGTAAGCCGGGAGAGTACTTTGACCGGGCGTGCCATGGCTATCGCAATTTTCTCGGGGTTCCCGAGCGCCAGCCTTTTGGGGATCAGCTCACCAATTACCAGGGAGAAATAGGTAATCAACAACACCACAATCACCAGGGCAAGTCCCTGGCTATGCAAAGCAGGAATAGGGATTCGATCCAATAAAGCTGCCATGTCATTAGTCAGTGTAGCGCCGCCCACCGCACCGGTTAGAACACCCACCAGAGTAATTCCTATTTGTACGGTGGAAAGGAATTGGTTGGGAGCTTCAACCAGTTCCAGGGCAGCTTTGGCTCCCTGGTCACCAGTTTCAGCGCGCTGCTGCAGGCGCGCCTTACGAGCCGATACCAGGGCAATTTCAGTCATGGCAAAAAGGCCATTGGCCAGGATAAGAAAAAAAACCAGTGTGATTTCTAGAGCAGTGCCAGACATGAATATCCGCAATCATAGGAATGATCTTCATTATACAATTCTTAAAGCTCAATTCCTACACCAATCCAATCAACAATCACAAACCGCGACGGATTTCTATCCTGGCAGGGATTGATCGCTCGAAACAATCTCTGCGGCCAGCTTATGAAGTTGCTCAACTTCATCCAGGCGAGTGTTGATGGTTTTCCAATATAAATCTAATAATTCAAGGGGTAGTAAACTGCTAAGAGAACGATCATCCGGTAAACGCAGCCTTGTTACCATTTGCGGTCTGCGCACCAAATGAAATTCAAAAGCAACCTTTGCATATTCCCGCAGGGCCTGGTCATCAATCATATTTTCCCATTCGCGCGGGTAATCGACGGTCAAGCGGATAATGGCGTCCGCCATTTCACCTTGCGAAGGTAAGGCATCTAATATTTGCTGCTGAATATGATCGGAGCTTTTTAGCTTTAGGGAGCAATCCATATACCGGCGACCCTGCAATTTGCACCACTCAACTTGCGTCTTGCCCCGTTCCACTTTGGCAATCACAAAAAACTTGTCATCATTTACTTCGCCAAAATCGACTTTCTCGATCGAACCCGGATAGATGACGGGTGGGTGCATTTCCGGATTTAAATTTTGAGCTTTGTGGATATGCCCCAGGGCAACATAATCCAATCTGCGGTCCTTGACCATTGAACCCGGCAGAACCAGATCGCCGCCTAACATGACGCTGCGTTCGCCGCCATACAGCGCACCCTGCACGGATGCGTGAGCCGTTAGAATTACCGGCAGGGATGCATCCGCCTGCGATAGCCAGGTTTGAACCAGCTCATTCAGGCGGTCTTCAATGGCCGCATAAACTTCAGCAGGTTGAGCAGCGCTCATTTGGATCAAGGCCATCAGGTTGGAACGGGATACCCACGGTAGCGCCAGCACCTGGACAGGTAATCCATCTAAATCTGCCGGTTGCAGAAAACACGGTTTTCCCACCACATGAATAAATGGCACCTGCAATGTATCGAATTCCTGCAGAGCATTTGCCCGCCCGGCCGCCGGTGAAAGATCGTGATTTCCAACCAGCAAAATGGTCGGAATGCTAGCCTGTGAAAGTCGCATGATGCGGCGTCCCCATTCCCGTTGAAAGGTTGGCACCGGTGTGCGATCTTTATAGGCGTCCCCGGCAAATATCACCAGGTCGACGCGCCGGCTGATCGCCGTATCAATGATCGTATCTAAGGCCTTCAGGAAATCCAAAACGCGCACGGGCAGGCCGCTGGTAGGATCATGGCGGCCGTATCCGGCCATATCTATGTGTGCATCAGCAAAATGGAGGACGGTGAGCATACTCAGTTCTTTATTCCCAACTGCTTCAAAATATCCAGGCTGGGAGCAAAACCAGCATGATATTTGAGACTGGTATTCAGATCGGTAATCGCATCGCTGTTATCACCCAGAGCAATCTCAGCCCTGGCACGCCAGTAGTAACTCTCCTCAAGGTAAGGCTGGTTGGTAGTTTTCAGCGTTTGCGTCGCCAGACGCTCTACGTCTTGATAGCGGCCGGTATAGTAATATGCATAATATGGGCCGGTTTGATACCAGGTCATGCGGAAGGGCAGATTTTCATCCTGGGGCAGCGTGGCATAAATGGTATAGGCCTGATCGTAAGCGGCAGAAGCATCCTGATAATCTTGCTGGTGTACCAGGCTGGTGCCACGATTAAACCAGGCATAAAACAGATTATCGCCGGATAAAGTCGAAATCTCTTGCGAGGCAATTTGAATTGCAATCTGATCACTGCTGGCTTCATCCGCATAACTGCCCAGGACTGCAAACAAATCGTTTTGTTTATCCTTTGGATAAACGATCAAAAAGACGTAATCGAAAGAACGCCAATCCCCAACCAGCTTATCATACGGCATTCGATAATCTTTCCCGTTGGGCAGATATGAATCCTGGACAGTAAATAGATGGCTGGCATCGTCGTAACCGGAGACGACCGTATAATGACCCATCCAATCCATAACGCCGGTCATGTCCCGTAGCACCACCCCGGTCTCAATCAGAACCGGATAACCATTCACAACCAGTTTCTTCAAGAGCTGAGGTGTGCCACCCCAACGCACCACGGCGTCAAAATCGGTCTTGTTTTGAACATAATCTGCCATCTCATACGGCATAACATTCTTATCATCCGGATATGGCTTGAGGTCCGGCGCCGGGTCCTGTGGTGCGCCCGGCCAGCCCCAATACGATAGCTCCATGGCAAGATTTGTTGGAGCACATTCATTGGTGCCAAAATCCTGCCGCATATAACGAATGCCCTGCAAATTGGCGCTGGCCGGCAGCGGGGTTGGTTGCACTGTCGGGGTTGATGTCTCTTGAATAACAGCAAGCGTCTGGGTTGGATCGGCAGATACTCTCACAGAAGGCGAGGGTGTAAGCGCCTGAATTGTCATCTGAACGACTCTAGCGACTTGATCTTGAGGAACAAAGGAGAATTTTTCAGGCGGGTGCAGCTTGTAATTGATCTGCGCCTCGAGATCGTTCAGATGTGTGGAGATACGATCCCGGATTGGGGGCAGGCTGGCGCCTACGGCCGCCAGGACAAGCAGGGCCAGTATTACAAACACAATCTTCTTGATATTCTTTTTTGTTGAATACCGGGACATGCTGTTTTTCCGATTCGTCGATCGTCAGTCGTTGACCAGCTCGTGTAAGGCCTTTTCCAAAAGATGGACTTCTTCCAGGGAATTATAATGGGTGGCGCCTACCCGGATTAAGCCGCCCTGCTTTTCCAATCCCAGGCGTTCTGTGACAGCCAGCGCGTAGAAATTTCCATCCCAAACATAAATGTCTTTTTCAGCCAGGCTCTCGGCCACCTGGCGCGGCGACCAGCCCTGCAGTGTAAACGAAAAAGTTGGAACACGCTCAGAAACCCTCTGCTCGTCGCCAATTCCGTATAATTTCAAGCCAGGCACGCCGTTTAATGCTCTTATTAAAGCCTGGCTGATTTCAAACTCATTAGTCTGGATGGCACCGGCAGCCTGTTTGAATGTAAGCCGGCGACCCTGGTAAATAGCACTGTAGCGTTCGTGTTGGTCTTCAGCGTATTTCTCGCCCAACCATTCGAAATACTCCAAAGCGCCTAAAACACCGGCCATGCCCTCAAAATTTCCGGTGCCGCTCTCAAATTTACCGGGCGGCAGGGCTGGCGCAGGGCGAACCCGGTAGGCGGTCAGAGCATTCAACAGGTCATAACGGCCGTACAAAATGCCCATGTGCGGGCCAAAGAATTTGTAGGCTGAGCAAACCAGGAAATCGCAGTCCAGGGTTTGAACGTCAATCGGGCCGTGCGGGGCAAATTGAACCGCATCGACATATACCAATGCACCCGCCTGATGGGCTAATGGGATCATTTCCGCCAGGGGATTGATTGTACCCACTGCGTTTGAAGCATAGCCAAGCGCCACCAAACGCGGTTTTTCAGCCAGGGCTGCCTTGAAATCATCCTGGTCAAGCGTGCAATCTTCCGGATGAAAATCCACCCAACGGATCTTGCAGCCGCGATCTTCTGCCGCCATTAACCAGGGGGATATATTGGCATCGTGATCCAGGCGAGTCACCAGCAGGGTATCCCCGGCATTGAAAGTACGAGCCAGCGCCCGGCTGATCCCAAAAGTTAGGCTGGTCATATTCGGTCCAAAGACGATCTCGTCTGGCAGCCCGGCGTTCAGAAAATCCGCCATAGCCTGGCGAGCTTCTCCAACCAGTGCATCCGATGCTGAACTGGTTGCGAATGCACCGCCGTGGTTGGCGTTACAATTAATCAGATAGTTTTCAATTTGTTCCAGGCTGCTCTTCGCAATCTGCGTGCCGCCGGGATTATCAAAAAAAATAGCTGAGCGTTTTAAAGCGGGGAATTGGCGTCGAATTACCGGCAGGTCAAAGGGCATAGCCATTAATTATCGATGTCTTGATCTTCATCAATGTCCGCATCCTCATCTGACTCATCAGGTTTGCGGCGGATCCACAACATGAGCATGTGTCCATCATTCGTATCCAGGGATCTGGCCGCCATAATCGGCTCACGTTCTTCCAGACCCAGATCGTTACGATAATGGAGATACATGGTGGCATTTTGATTCCAGGCCCGATGACACCTTTCCACTAAAGCCGGACCGTTAAATGTGCGCAGGCGTGTCATCGCCAGATCGTATAAGAATGGGCCTTCATTAAGACCTAAAGCCCAGCCATCATCAATGGCTTCAAAGGTTGGCGGAGGGCCCTCAATAATTGTGATTTTATTTTCCATACCTAAAAACTCCGTTAAGGCGAATCATACCACAAATAAACTTTTTTAATTTTGTCAAAAACCAGGCAGCCGCCCTAACCATTCTGACATAAATATAGAATGATCAAGAGATCCTCGTTAATAAATATCAGAAACAGCTCTTATAAAGAATCAATCTATTGTTAGCAGATCTCAAATACTCCAGAAGTATCATCAACAAAGATTGAAAAAGACAGCATTTCTAAATTAATCAAACAAATTATCAGGAGGCTTGAAATGACCCTTTACATTACTACCCCATTTGAACGACTTGCCCATAGAAACATACAGCGCTGGCTTGACAATGGTTTGTCTGTGCACGAATCCGAAGTGTTTTTCCCGATCAACGTCAAGGTCGATGGAGATACTTTCGAAATTACCGCACTTTTACCCGGTATCAAAGCAGAAGATCTGGACATTAAGATCGTGAATGAGACTGTCAGCCTGCAAGGCGAGTTAAAGGATGGAACAGACGAGAAGGCCGAATATCTGGCCCATGAGTTGCCCAGCGGGCGCTTTTATCGTGTGATTACACTCCCATCTACGCTAGATGCCAGTAAAGCTGAAGCGAAAATGGAAAATGGCGTGCTGACGCTGCGTGTTCCAAAAGCAGAAGAAGCTAAAGCAAAGGTAATCAAAGTTACCAGCAAGTAATCCAGCTTCAGTTACCATTGTGAAAAGATGGGCGGTCCGGACCGCCCATCTTTACTTTTTTAATGGGCTATGCATTTATGTTAGGAACTTTCTAGCACTGGTCAGCCAGGCAATACAAAAATGGATTTGGGGTACAATTAATTAATGCTTGATAAAAGCCTGCGTCTTCATCTGGCGGACCTGCCAATTCCCGAAATTCATTTCTTTGAAACGATCGGTTCTACGAATGATGAGGCATTGGCCTGGTCTGAAAACGGGGCGGCGGATGGGTGTCTGGTAGTTGCAGATACTCAGACCAGGGGACGCGGCCGGTTAAACCGCCAATGGATTACCCGGCCAGGGGCAGCACTGGCTTTCAGCCTGATCTTGCGGCCAACATCCCAAGAAAGCAGCCATCTTTTCCTTTTTTCACCGCTAGGCGGTCTGGCTTTATGCCAGGCGCTATCCAAAGGATACGGGTTGGCAGCTCAGATAAAATGGCCAAATGATGTACTGCTTAATAAGCAGAAAGTTGCCGGGATTTTAGTTGAATCGTTTTGGTCGGGGAATATACCAGAGAGCATCATTTTGGGAATTGGCGTAAATGTTGCACCTGAAGCTGTACCACCACCCGCAGAGGTGATGTATCCAGCGACCAGCGTAGAACAGGTAGTTGGTAAGCCAGTCGACCGGTTTATCTTATTGCATGATTTACTGGAAGCAATCTTTGAATGGCGCACCAACCTGACTTCCACCCGTTTTTTCAAAGCCTGGGAAGACAGCCTGGCATTCCGCGGGGATTGGGTGAGGGTGGATCAGCCCGGGCTGGAACCCATGACCGGTCAGATCCTGGGCATCAGTGATAATGGAAACCTGCGCCTCCTGACGAAAACGGGCCAGGAAATCAATGTATATGCCGGTGATATCCAATTGCGCCCGGCAGATAAGAACCAATAACAATCCTGGAGGACGCTCATGTTAGACGATTTACGTAATTCTGCCTCTCAAAGCTTTCAAGAAGAAGAACCAGCACCTGTCGAGTCAAGCGAGATGGATTCACAACCCCGCAACTCGGCGCCTTTCCTGGGTATGACCGCTGCCCAGCGATTTGTCATAGCGCTGCTGCTCTTTTTGATGACCTGCGTCTTTGGGTCGTTTTGCCTGCTGGCCACTCAGAAGGTTATGCTGCCCTTCTTTTAAGGATCGACCAGCTTTCCATTCCCATTGCCGTTTTCATCCACCCCTCGCTGCAGCTCAGCAGCAGAGAGGCGCGCCAGTGACGCTACGGAATCACCTTTTACTAAATCCATAAAGCGTACGCCGCGGGTCGCCCGGCCCTGGGGGTGGATTTCTTTTATCTTCAAGCGAAGCACCAGGCCGCCGCTCGACATCAAGGTGACTTCATCATTTTCCTGAACCACGCGCGCAACAGCAATATGGCCAATTTTAGCTGCCACCTTCTGATCAATCGTAACCACACCGCCGGTTGCACGGCTTTTGGCGGTATATTCATCCAGAGAAACACGCTTTCCATAGCCCAAATCCGTTACCACCAATAGATAGCCGCCCGGCTCGACCACTTCCATCGCTGCGACCGTATCACCCCTCTTCAATTTTATGCCCGCCACTCCGGAAGCCTGGCGGCCCATCGAGCGGATTTCTGTCTCTGACATGCGCAGCGCCTGCCCGCGCGCCGTCACCAGAATAATGTCGTCCTTGCCACTGGTCAGGCGTACCCAACCCAGTTGATCGCCTTCTTCCAAGCCCATCGCGATTAAACCGGATGGACGAACGCTGGCGAACTCGGACATCTGAACCCGTTTAATGCGACCTTTGACGGTTGCCATAGTACAGTATTCGGCGACCGAAAAATCGGGGACGGCTACTGCGGCGGTGATCCGTTCATTCGCATCCAATCCCAATATATTGACCATGGGGATACCGCGATCAGTCCGGCCTGCATCCGGTATCTGGTAAACTTTTTCGGAGTAAACCTTGCCGCGATCCGAAAAGAACAGGATTGTTTGCAGCGTGCGAGCCGGGATCATCATGAGAATTTCGTCTTCCTCACGGATCGTCTGACCGGAAACTCCCCGGCGACCGCGTCCCTGAGTTCTATATACGGATACTGCCACTCGCTTGATATAGCCTTTTTGGGTAATGCTGATCAGAACGGGCTCATCAGCAACCAGGTCTTCTTCTTTGAAATCTTCCTGAGCTTCCACGGTGATGCGTGTACGCCGGTCATCCCCATATTTCTCGCTAAGCTCATTCAGGTCAGTTTTGATAACTTCAAGGATCTTTTTGGGATTGGCGAGTAAATCTTCATAATAGGCAATCCGATCCAGGATTGTTTTGTGCTCATCCTCGATTTTTTGCCGTTCCAATGCCGCCAGGCGGCGAAGTTGCATATCCAGAATGGCCTGGGCCTGGACTTCGGACAAATGGAAACGGCTCATCAGCCGTTCACGCGCTTGATCTACATCCGGTGATTCTTTGATTGTTTTGATAACATCGTCAAGGTTGGCGAGTGCGATGAGTAACCCATCCAGGATATGAGCGCGTTTGCGGGCTTTGTCCAGCTCAAACTCAGAACGGCGAGTAATCACCTCCTGGCGATATTCAATATAAATTTGCAAACTGCGTTTGAGGGATAAAGTGCGCGGTTCACCATCCACCAATGCCAATACTTGCACGCCAAAAGTGCTTTGCAGAGCAGTGTATTTGAACAATTGGTTTAATACCTGGCGAGGTTGAGCGCCCCGTTTTAGCTCGACCACAATGCTCATTCCCCGGCGATCCGATTCGTCGCGCAGGTCCGAAATTGCATCAATACGACCTTCTCGCACTAAATCCGCAATCCGCTCAACCAGGGTGGATTTGTTCACCTGGTACGGAATTTCGGTGATGACGATAGAATACCGGCCGCCGCGTATTTCCTCGATATGCGCCAGCCCCCGGACGGTCAACTTGCCACGCCCGGTGATATACATCTGACGGATGCTCTCTCGCCCAACAATCACGCCGCCGGTTGGAAAATCAGGTCCGGGAATGAATTTCATCAGATCATCGATCTGGACATCTTCAATGGTATCGTAATGATCGATCAGATAAATGATGGCCGCATTGAGCTCGCGCAAATTGTGCGGTGGAATATTGGTTGCCATACCCACTGCAATACCGGACGAACCGTTTAACAGCAAGTTAGGCAGGCGCGCCGGCATTACAGACGGTTCTTGCAAGGAGCCATCAAAATTATCGATAAAATCAACCGTGTTCTTATCAATATCCAGCAGCAACTCTTCCGCTATGGTGCTCAGGCGCGCTTCTGTATAGCGCATGGCGGCGGGCGCGTCGCCATCCACAGAGCCAAAATTACCCTGTCCATCTACCAGCCGGTAACGCATGGAGAAATCCTGCGCCATGCGAGCCATCGCATCATAAACAGCCATATCCCCATGGGGATGGTATTTACCCAGCACTTCACCGACAATACGGGCGGATTTTTTGTAAGCGGTGTTTGCGCGGATGCCCATATCGTACATACCATACAGAATACGCCGGTGCACCGGCTTCAACCCATCCCGTGCATCTGGCAGAGCGCGTGCCACAATTACACTCATGGCATAATCCAGATACGCCGAACGCATCTGGTGATCAATGTCTACCGATTGGATTGTGCCAATATCCATAAAATATTCCTTCTATCCTGCATAATTTCAAATTCTGGACGAGCGAACAACCTTATAATTATACTTCACCTGGCACCGTTTTTATGGAGTTCGCAGAACTCCCTTCATTTATAAAAATCCGACTTCAATCTATTTAAACTGTTTAATATAGTCATAGAAAACCTGTGTGAAAATTCACGATAGCATCTAAGATAGGCTATAATTTGCGCAGAATGAAACGATTATTGATCAGCTACCTGATCTTCATAATTGGATTCGGGCTGGCCGGGTGTGCAAACCCTACCTCAAGTTCTGGTCCGGCAGCTTCCAACTCAAATACCGCCTCGATCCAGGACGTAGGTTCCGATACCCTGGTCAACCTGGCACTGGCTTGGGCAGAACAATATCAACAGAGCAGACCAAATATCCGCATTTCCGTAACAGGTGGCGGCTCCGGCACCGGGTTGGCTGCCTTGATCAATGGGACGACTGATATTGCGAACGCTTCCCGCGCCATCACAAACGATGAAATAAAACAAGCCAAGGCTAATGGAGAAAATCCAACTCAGTTCGTCGTATCTCGGGATGCAATTGCAATTATGGTAAATCCCACGAACCCTATAAGCAAGCTGACCCTGAAACAAATATCTAGAATATATAAAGGCGAAACGAACAATTGGAGTGAACTGGGCGGCGAAAACCGTCCCATTGTGCGACTCTCGCGTGATTCGAACTCTGGTACTCACGTTTATTTCCTGGGAGCGGTCATACGGCTTGGCAGTTCCACTGATAAATCGATCTTTTCAGAAGACACTTTGCTGCTGCCCTCATCCGAGGGGATCATCGCTGAATTAAAAGATAATCCCAATGCCATTGGTTATGATGGCCTGGGATACGTGACACCCGATGTCAAAGTAATTGCAGTCGCAAATGACATAACCGGTCCGTATGTCCTTCCGTCCGCGGCGACGGTGAATAATAATACCTATCCAATTTCCCGCGATTTATATATGTATACAAACGGGGAGCCAACCGGGGCACTTAAAGATTATATTGACTGGATTTTATCGGCAGAAGCTCAAAAAATCGTGGACGATTTGGGTTTCGTGCCGATCAAGACAGCACAATAGACTGGGGTGATCGAATGGTAACTTCTCAAGAAAAATGGTCTGAAAGGATCATCACCCGCCTGATCCAGCTG
>DATFYI010000264.1:0-25589 GCA_035315125.1 Anaerolineaceae bacterium
GATAAAAAATGCCAATCGGAGCTACCCGCATCGCTCCTCCGTTCGTATCTCCCAACTTACCCGCTTCCAGATAATCCTCCCCTTTAACAATGGCTTCCAAGAACCGCCTTGTCGCCGGACCAATCACGGTGCTCTCCAACATGTTCTTCTGGATAGCCCAATCTTTCATTTTTTTGATGAAAAGTGACTGGTCAAATTTTCCTGCCTCAATCAACACCGCAGCTATGATCAGGCTTTCTTCTGTGTCATCGGTAAATTCGCCTTTGGCCAGACCTCCATGGGCGATTTGTTCTCTAGCTGGGGGTAAAAAGTTGGTAATTTGTCCGTAAACACGTTTTATTTTTTCGGGAGACATAAAAGAAGCCGGCATGCCCATTGCATCCCCGATTGCTGAACCAATCAGACAGCCGTATGCTCTATTGATCATGAATTATTGTCCTCGAGTTTTGTAATTAATTGATTTATATCATCCATGGAAAATACCCCATGGGGTCCTTTTATTGTTGTAGTAATCGCGCCGCAGGCATTCGCCAGGACTGCTGCCTCGTGCAGAGTGTATTCATTCGCCAGCCCATGTATGAAACCTCCGGCAAAACTGTCCCCGGCGCCAGTCGTATCTTTGGAATCCACCGAGAAACCTTTGAGTGTGAAGCTGGACTGGCGGGTGATAATTTCCACGCCCTGACTGCCTTTTTTCACCGCTATTCCTTTAGCACCCTGGGAGAGCAGCCAGCCCAACAGATCTCCGCCGATGGTTATCTTTTTCTGGATTATAGCCAGTTCATTCGAATTGGGTATCAGCCAATCCGAAACCAGTAGCAATTCCCGCAATTGAGCTGTGTCCATCTCGCCTACCAGTGGGCCGGGGTCAAACAAGATCTGGCATCCGTTTGGACGAAGCTGCTGAACCAGCTCAAGAACCACCCTGGCAGTCTGTAAATTCAAAAGGTAGTATCCGGTAATATAGGCAAAGGCAAAATTAGCCTTCAATTGTGGTGGAATCATCTCCGGTGAGAACTCAATTTCACAGCCTTTATAGGTAAAGAATGTCCGTTCGCCACTGCGATCCAGGATATTCAGGCAATAACCGGTTTGACCGCCAGGCACCTTCATCATGCAGGTTGTGGGAATTGCCACCGATTCGATGTAGTGTTCAATTATTGTCCCGGCCTCATCATTGCCAAATTTATTGACGATGTAAGGCAGGTTCCCCAAGTTTTTCAACGTTAGAGCTACATTGAGGGAGCAGCCTCCCACCCGGTCATAGGATTTTTGAATCAGAGTATCCTGGCCCGCTTCAGGATAGCGGTCTACCTCAAAATAGCGGTCAAGCAGAACTCCTCCGAGTAATAGGACATTGGCAGGATCATTCACGGTCTTCTTCCATTTTCTCTTTGTAAGATTAGAGCACCAGGCTGTTATCAGCCTGCCAGCCAAACCACATTTCATCCCCTACGGCAAATATTGCTCCTCGTACTGTGTCGTTTTGAGATTGGATGATCCATTCCTTGCCCACAGCCTGAACGCCGTATTGGGTGGTGCCGCCGGCGTAGGTGACCAATGAGATAGTGCCTTTGATAGGAGTATTCTTTGACTGGCTGGCAGAAATGGTCATCTTTTCCGGACGCACGGCAATGATGTACTTTGAGCCGGTAGCTAGGGATTGGCTTGCTCCAAAATCGAGCAGGTTCCCGTTATCCAATTGCATGGTGTAAGTGCCATCTTGGGCGGACCGGATACTTCCCTCCATGAAATTGGCCTTGCCGAGAAAGCTCGCTACAAAGGAATCTTTTGGGTGTTCATAAATGATGTTGGGCTTGTCGAATTGCACTACAGCGCCATCGCGCATAAGGGCCACACGGTCGGACATGGTCAGCGCTTCTTCCTGGTCATGGGTTACGAAGATCGTCGTGATACCCACTTCGCGTTGGATCTTCCTTAGCTCTACCTCCATCTCGACGCGCAGTTTTCGGTCTAACGAGCTCAAGCATTCGTCCAGCAGGAGCAGCCTGGGTTTAATCACAATTGCCCGGGCCAGGGCAACCCGCTGCTGTTGCCCACCCGAAAGCTGGCTAGGCATGCGATGTGCCAAGCCAGGTAGCTGTACCAGGTTGAGCGCCTCTTCGGCGGCTTTATAGGCGGCTGCTTTGTTGATCTTACGCTGTCGCAGGCCGTACGCTACGTTATCAATAATGGACATATGCGGAAAAAGCGCATAATACTGGAAAACCATGCCCATGTTGCGCCGGTGAGCCGGTACATCGTTGATATCTTCCCCCCCTAGATTAATGACGCCCTGGTCCGGATGCTCAAAACCAGCAATGAGCATTAGAGCGGTGGTTTTACCACAGCCCGATGGGCCTAATAAAGAGACAAACTCTCCCTCTTCTACTTCCAGCGAAAGATTTTTAAGTACCGATTTTTCGCCATAACGAAAACAAAGGTCACGGATGCTTAACAAGCTCATTGCTCAAACTCCGCTAGCTGTTTATTGATTGGAAGCCACATTTTCGTGCTCTGCAATCGGGTTATTCCTCTGGAATCTCAGCCGGTTTCCTGCGCGTCAGTGATAAAAGGCTTACTAAAATGATGCCAACTAAAAGAAGCATGGAGGATATGGCGGCAGCGGAAGGATCAAGTGTCTCCCGCAACTGCTGAAAGATTGCTACCGGAACGGTACTGACTCGCGGTGAAGACAGGAATGAGGCGATTACCACCTCATCCCACGAGGTCATGAATGCGAAGATTAATCCCGATAGAATGCCGGGTAAGATGAGTGGAAATGTAATTGTCATGAACGTGGTAACCGGTGAAGCGCCCAGGTTCTTGGCTGCCAGCTCCAGGGTTTTGTCCAGGTTGGCAAGACTGGCCCGTACCAGGATAAATGGAAGAGGAATTGCGATTACAATATCCGCCAGCACAAGCCCGGTAATTGTTCCTACCAACTTACCACCGATCACAATGGCTCCAAGCGACCAGCCTTTCGCCCAAACAAAATACATCCCTGTGGCAAGCACAACTGCCGGCACAATCATCGGAGCTATAAACAAAGTCGAGATCAAATTACTGCCACGTATCTTGGAACGAACCAGCGCAAATGCAGCCAGTGTACCGATTGAGGTAGAAATTAAGGAAGACAAAACTGCCACTGTAATACTGACCGGCAATCGGTCCTGCCATTTTGCCTCACTGATTACAGCCTGGTACCATTTCAAGCCAAAGCCCACTGGTGGAAACCCAAGGGTGTCCGATGTTGTGAAACTCATGGCAACCGAAATGATTATCGGCGCCAACAGGATGATCACAACGATAAAGGAGAATACAGTTGCCAGGTAGCTTGATCGCCGGCGGTTCATTATTTACTCCCCGTCGATTGGCTGAAGGCTTTGTCTATGTTAATGAAGATAGAAGCAACCAGAATTGTACCCAGGGTCAAAATGAGCAGGATAACACCGATTGCCGCACCGTAACCGAACTCGGCTTGCAGTTGAACCCAGTTTGAGATATCCTGGCTCAGGAATAATTGACCTCCTCCCCCCAGCAGTTGGGGCACAACGTAATAACCCAGGGAAGACACAAAAACAATCAGGCAGCCTGCCAACAAACCGGGAAAAGTCAAAGGGAAGAAAATATCAAGAAAGACTCGCAGCGGTGTGGCACCGAGCCCTTCACCAGCCAGAAGAAGTTTTTTATTGATCTGAACCATGTTGTTATACAATGGCAGTACCATAAATGGTAATTCCATGCTGATAATACCCACGGAAACTGCAAACTGGTTGCGAATCAAGGGCAGAGGCTGTGTTATCAGCCCAATGGATATTAACGTCTGGTTGATCAAACCTGTGTCGCGTAAAATTGCCTGAAGCGAAAATGTTCGCACTAAAATGCTGACACCCATCGGTAAAACGACTGCCACCATCAGAAGGCGAGATATCAGCCTGGATGATATCGTCATCGTATAAGCATAGATGTATCCTACAATTGCACACAGGATAGTAGCAATAAAAGACACTTTCATCGTAGTAACTAAAGACGTTATCTCCGATGATGTCTGGAAAAACCGCTGGTAGTTAACAAAGCCTACCGATGGATCTGTGAAACTGAAAAAGACCATCTGACCGAGCGGCCAAAGGAAAAGGATAAGGATGGCCAGTAAGCCCGGTACCAGCAGCAAAGCTGCTGAAGGGCGCAAGGCCCTCCCAACGGTTCGGGAGGACCTTGCGGCGAATTCATGCATCGACATGCCTGTTACTTACCTTTCCAGCTATTGAAAGCATTGGAAATCTCATCTACGTGCTGTGCAACATAGCTGGCAATATCCGGGTTGCTTGAGACGACGTAGCGTTGATCCAGGTGGCTAGTGGGGAAATCACTGGCCTTGGCCGGATTGATTGTGGCCTTCGTATTGGAAGGCGCGCCAGTTTCGCACATTGTGAACAATCCATTGACGTCCTTACTGACATCATTTGCAATAAACTTCATGGCTGTCGCCTTATTCGGATCGCCCTTCGGGATACCGATATAATCTGCCTGGATAATCTGCCCATCCCACAGGATGTTAACCGGGGCGCCGCCGTCACGACTTGATGTGATGCGATTGGCATACAGTTGAATGAACCGGACTTCACCTGTGGTCAGCAGATTCTGACCGGCGCTGCCAGTATCATACCAGACAATATCCTGCTTAATGGTGTCCAGTTTCTTGAACGCCCGATTATAATCCAGTGGCAACAATTTATCCGGTGCAACGCCGTCAGCTAGCAGAGCGCCAATTATGACTGTGGTATAGTCCCAACTGACCAGGCCTCTTTTTCCGGGGAAATTTGTCGTATCAAAGAAATCTTCCCATTTGGTCGGTGCGGCGCCTTTATCTGTGCGATAGCCGAATGCAAAGGAGAACAAATCCTGCGCAACGGCATACTTTGTAAAGGTTCCAGGCACGAGTTCCGACTGGTTAATCTGAGTGTAATCAATCGGTTCCAGGTATTTGGCGCCTAGGGGATCTACTACAAATCCTACCGAGGGGAAAACGACGTCCTCTGTATAGTTGCTGGTATCAACCATTGCACGCAACTGGCCATCATCTACTGCTGGACCTTCAATTACTTTCACGCCGTATTTTTGTGTGAACGTATCCTCAAAGGCCTTCGCACTGCAGGTGCCCCAGTCACCGCCGGTGTTCGTATAAACAATTGATTTTGCAAGCGGCGCGGCTGCCGTGGTCGGCGTAGCAACCGGGGCAGTTGTCGGTGCAGCGGCGGTTGGTGCACATGCAGTTACCACAAGAATCATCACAATCGCAACGAGTACAGCAAATTTGGGCTTGAACATAGCGCTTTTTCTCCTTTTATAATCTTAGTATTTTGGGTTGAAGCATTTAGCAAAATTGAACAAACACAGGTTTGGTTGATCATTCTGGCTGTTGCTATTACGTGCACCTCCTTTTTATTTTTGAAAAAAGGTCTATTATTTTTATTTAGTCTTTTATATATGGGGCCAGTAAAAAATTCAATATTTTCTGAAACTTTAATAACCACAGCATCTTCTTACTTATTGCAAAGCAAAAAAACAAATACCTAGATATTTATCCGGGTGGCAAGTTTAAAGTCAATGTTCGGGCTGTAGATCACCTGTGTTAATTCGACCTGCAAATTATTTTCGCTAGATACATTTCCCTTTACCATCAGGAGCGGGAGATTTTCAGAAACACCAAAAATATTTGCAATGCGGCGATCAATAATGTGTGGCTTGATCAATAATTCAACAATGCTTGGAGCAATGCCATATTCTTTTCTCATGACATCGTACAAAGACCTCTTCTCAAAATCATAGGCCATTATCCCGGGAAACAAATCCAGCGGGATGCAAGATGTATCTAGTGTTAAGTAGAGTACTACGCCATCTTCTTTGATGCCGCGCGCTCTTTCAAGTTTATAGTATTGTTTATCGTTGATGGAAATTACTTCTGCGGTCAAAATTTTCGAGGTTGGGATCTTGCCCTTTTTCTGAACATAATCGGTGAAACCGGTAAAATTCCATATACTGTAATGAACAGGATTCAGGCAGACAAAAGTGCCTTTGCCATGTTCCTTGCGTAGGAGATTCTCATTGACCAGCTCGGAAATCGACCTTCTTACAGTGGTGCGGGTAATGTGATATGTTTCAGCAAGTTGAGTTTCTGAAGGAATCATCCCATTCTCGCCAAATTCCCCGTTCATGATGGAGGTTTTTAAGATATTCTTTAGTTGAAGGTAAATCGGAATCATGCTGTTCTTTTCGAGCACAGGCACCGTCCCTTTTTTTTATCAACTTGAGTACATGTGTATACAAGTATACGACATGACAAATACAAAGTCAAGTAGTGTTTTCTAAGATCCCTATTTGATATATATTCAGGCTATATCATATAGCCAAAGGTCTCTACAAATTAAACACTGTTGCCGCAATGGTCAGAATAGACGCAATGAAAATGACCACTGCGGAGATGGTTGTAAAGTATTTTTGAAAGGCGCTATTGACATATTCTTTCATGATTTTTTTGTTGCTGGTCAGGTTGAGCAAATAATAAAAGACCAGCGGCAGCACCATTGCATTTAAGGCCTGGGTGGCAATGACAAGCTGGAACAAAGTGACATTCGGGAGTGCGATGGCAATACCGGCCACCAGCAATTGCAACAGGAAGATGATATAAAATTGTCTGCTCTGACGGAAATTGCTATCCAGGCTGCCAGAAATTCCAAAAAATTCCGAATATGCATAGGCAGTCGAGAGCGAGACAATCACAATGCCCATAAAACCGGCATTTAAAATTCCGATTGCAAATAAAACACCCGCCAGATGACCTGCAAAGGGTTGGATGGCCAGGGCAGCCTGTTCGCCGGATTCCAGTGGAATATGGTGTACATAAAGGGTAGCAGCCGTGGCCACGATCATAAAAAATGAGAAAAAATCGGTTAAAAATGCGCCCCAATAGGTTTCAACCTGGGAATAGGCGATTTTACTGGTTTCGATCTTTTTATCAAAGGCAAAACTGCTGATAAAAAATTGGCCCCAGGGCGTAACGGTGGTACCCAGTACGCCCATCCCAATTAACAAATAATTGGTCAAATAGTCTTTGGTGAAGGCCACACCGTGTGGATAGACCAGGTTGGAAACCGCCAGCCCCCAATCCGGTTTGGCCATGAAGGCTGAAACGATGTACGACAGATAAAACAGGCTCGAGATCAACATGATGTTCTGGGTCAGTTTGTAGTTCCCACGTGTGACAAAAATAAAGATCAGGACAATCATGAACACCACCGCCGGAACTTGCGGGATATTCAACATCGTACTGGTAGTCTTGACCGCTGCCAGATCTACGATGATGGTGCCCATGTTGGCGATCAACAGGCTGATAAAAATAAACATGGAGACCTTGACGCCCCAGCGCTCGCGGATCAGGTCTGCCAGGCCCTTGCGGGTGATCAGGGTTAATCTCATGCCCATTTCCTGGGTAACTGCCAGCAGGATTGTGATGATTCCCAGTAAAAACAGGATCGGGTAGCCCAACTGGGCGCCGGCAATCGAATAAGTGGCTACCCCGGAGGCGTCATTATCCGCCATGGCGGTGATGGTGGCAGGACCAAATACTGAAAGAAACACCAGTAACCTGCTGAAAACGCCAACATACGGGCTAAAACCTGATTTCTTGAGTTGATCGCTCATGCTTGCAATATCACTCCACGAAAGTATGCTTTAATCCGATTATATCCCGATAAGGCACTACTCCCACGATTATCCCGTCTTCGTTCGTCACAGGCAGCGCTCGGAAACCGTAGCGTGTGAACATCCTGAAGGCCTCTCTCAAAGTGCTGTCAGAATCCAGGCTAATGACGTCTTCGGTCATGATGTCTTTCAGCAACGTAGTTTCATCGGCCTGGAGCACTTCTTTGATATCTGCAATGCCCAACAATTTCCCCTCCGTATCGACCACGTATAGATACATGACCTGGTCTTTGCCGCGGGCAGCAAAACGATATTCGTCCAGCACCTGTTCGGCGGTCTTATCCGCTGAAAAGGTCAGGAATTCGTGGGTGGTAAAGTTCAGAATATTCTCTTCCTGGTGTTCGATGATGGCCCGCACCTTACGGGCATTCTCCGGGCTGAGCATCTCAAGGATGTCTTCTGCATCTGAGGTAGGTAAAACGGAAAGTACATCGGCCGCCTGTCCGGGGGTCATGTCGTCCACCAACCCGGCAACTTTTTCTTTACTCAAAGAAGAAACCAGATCCCGTTGCACATTTGGATCGATTTCTTCCAACGTATCCGAGGCCTGCTCTTGCTCCAGCCCATCGAAAAGGGCCACCCGCTGTTCGTGATCTAATTGTTCCAGCACGTCAGCCAGATCTGCAGGATGCATGTCCGAGAGCTTTTCTCTCAAAATATTCAGTTTTACATCCCCTTTAAAACGGCCGATATTGCTTGGCAAAGGTTGGATATAAGTCCAGGAAATGGTCTGTTCCTGGATATCTTCGGCCAACCGGTAAATAAAATCGGCCAGTCCTTTCAACTTCAAGCGTCGCAGCAAACCATAGCGGCTGAGGTCAACATCGCTCACATAGAGTTTATTGTTGCGCAGCACCAGCTTGATATCATATACCACTTCAACTTCTCGTTCTCCCGTATCTAGCACCTTTTTATCCAGGATGTGATCCTTCAATAAAATGGCTTCTTCACCTGGTTCCTTCTCACAATCTTCCAATCGATCGATCATAATTTCGATCCGGCGCGGGTTGATTTGAGTGACTTTTTCCCAGGGGATTAGAGAAGTTTCACCAAATGGCCGGCTGATAAATAAATGTGTCACAATCGGCAGCACCCCGTTTTCTTTGATCACCAGATCGGTAAGCTTGCCAATTTTTTTATCAGCCAGAAAGATCCTTGATCCCAGCACCTCGCTTAAGAAAAAAACCTGTTCGGGCTGACTTTTGTTTGTAGAGCTATTATCGTTCATCGCGCGCCTCTTTCAACATTACTCAATAAGATCATTTGCTCATCCAGTGGATCTAATGGACGATAAGCGTTACAAACTTATAGGCCAGCAATATAACCATCAAAATCAGGTAAAGTCTTAACGCCAGCAAAGAGAAACTCACCATACGGGTCATTTGAATGCGAGGGTGTTTGTATTTGGCGTTAATTTCACGCACACTTTCAAAAAAACTGGGTGTTTTGCTTAATGGGTTTAATTTATTCATGGTGTACTCCTTGAACAACCTGGCGGGTTTACTTGAAAAGATTGGGGAAAAGGGTGCTCATGCTGTAGGCAGTGGATAGGACGATCAGTCCTATTACAATCGTAAAGTTGACAATATTCTGGAAGCGTGTGTTTTTGTGCTCTCCCATCAACTCTTCGTTATTAAGCAGTAAAATCAAAAACACCAATGCTGCCGGTAACAGCGTGGTGGCGACTACCTGCACGAACAGGGTAATTAACACCAGCGGAGCGCCCGGTATTAAAACGATGATGCCGGCAATCAGCAGGGTTGCAAAGTAGTAAAGATAGAACCAGGGCGCTTCTTTGACCTTATTGTTCAGGGAATGGGCCCATCCGAACACTTCGCCGATGGCCCACGAGCTGGAGAGTGAGATGCAGATGGCGCCCAGGAAACCGGCATCGAACAGGCCAATTGCCAGAAAAGTCCCTACGTATTTGTTGATGCCCATCAACATTTGAGCTGCTTGCGCAGCGCTGTCAATCTCAACACCCCGCAGCACGGTTCCGGTCACCACCACGCAAAAGACTGCCACCACCACCGTAAAAAATGCGCCCAAGATGGTATCGAATTGGCTCCAGGGAATATCCATTTCCTTGGTGCCTTTATCTACCACCGAGCTCTGCTGGAAAAAGACCATCCAGGGGGCGATGGTGGTACCCACATTGGCCATTAAGTAAAAGAAAAGCTGGTTGTTGTTCCCTCCCGGAAAATGCGGGATCATCCCCGTTCTCAGGATTTCTGAGACGGATGGATTCACCAAAAAAGCCGCCGGGATGTAAATCAGGTTGATCAAGCAAAAGAAGATGGCGATCTTTTCCCAGGTCCAATAACGACCTTGCAGCACCATGGCGCCCATAATCAGCGTCACTATAATCACTGTCACCAGAGCTGGGACATGGAAGATGCTTAATGCGGCCGTCATGCCGATATATTCGGTAATCAGGGTCAATAAATTTGTCAGGCTCAGATCGAAAAAGGAGAACCAGCCCCAGAAAGAGCCAAACGCATCAAAGATTGCCTCGGCATGGCCCCGTTTGGTGACTGCCCCCAACCGGACCGTCATTTCCTGGACAAAATAGGCGATTGGGCCAAGAATAACCAGAAACCAGATCAGATCATAGCCGTACTTCGCGCCGGTGGCTGCGTAAGTGGTAATTCCACCGGCATCGTTATCTGCCACCATCACGATAATCCCCGGACCAGCAATCAGAAGAAATAGTTTCAGTACCTTCATCGTGCGGCGGTATTGATAAAAGCTTTTAGCAAGAACATTCATGCTTTTTCTCTCCATATCCATTCCAAGAATGATTGCTGTCGTGTTAATTTTTTTCGCGCCGGAAAAAGGGCACGAACAAAGTTGTTTTTGATTGGATATTTTCTATCGGGAGGGAAAGCTGCTACTATTTAGCCGGGGATCACTCGAAGGTGATCAGCAAGTAAAACCCAGAGCTTATTCCCTGACGAAACTTGATAGATCAAAGACCTACACTCCAGATGATCATCGAGACAGTTCTTACTGTCGTCTTGATCCATGCGATCACCTCCTTCCAAACTTGGCCTCGTTATGCGGATCGAGCCGGGCCTAAATAAAAATGGCCTCCCTGCTTATAAATAACCAGGGAGGCATGCGGTTTCCGCTCCAATTTATTGTGAGGTTCTTGCGTCTCACAATACTGCCCCCTCTGGTCGGGTTTTGGCACTGCATGTCGTAGGGACTATCCCAGCCACTTTGAGTAAGGCCTTAATCCGACCTTACCTAGCCTACTCCTTATAGTCTCTCGACTTTTCGGGGCAGCGGCCTGTGTACCACGCAGACGCCTCGCCTAACGAGGGAATTAAATTGTCAAATATCTTATAGCACGGCAATCAACGGGAGTCAAGTTAAATATGTATAAAAAATACAGTTCTAATAAGACAGCAAATATGTCATTGCGAGGAGGCTTTGTCGGCAGACCCTGGTTCTCTTCCAGGGCGACGAAGCAATCCCCTGAAAACCCTGGCATAAAAGATGGGTTGTCTGGGATATAATTCTAACGAAAGAGATTCATGATGGATAGAACTGTACCCAGCACTGCATCGGAAGAAATCGAGCTTTACATCCGCACCGTATATTCTTTATTACGGTCGACCACGGACGTACAAATCAAGACCCTGGAAGAAGTCCACGCCGGCATGAATTCGTCGATGCATCTGGATGCGCGTGCCTCCACCCTGGATACTTCCGCCTTTCTGTATGCTTTACTGCGCTTACCGGATTGCATCTTCCAGGTTCATTTTGTCGTATTGGGGCAGAGTAACCTTGTTTTTGCCCAACACGGCTATACCGACCTTTCAAATTGGAGACCGGTTTCAGCCCGGGCGCGCCGCAGACGCTGTTATTTTAATGAAAAAGATACCCTGGCGTGTTTTATCGCCAGCCGTTCCGATATCGATGACATCATTCCGGTTCTAACTGCCTATCAAATCGAGTGGAACAAGCTCAATTATTTGCTGCAGCGCTGCCCGCCTGAGCTGATTTCACCGGCCACGCTAAAATCAGCCGAAACGTTTAGCAGCCTGGCAATGGCATTGGAAATGTCCGGCGAGGACCTGGATCGCCTGTGGACGGTGTGGGGAGATGATTTTATTCCCAATTTGCAGTTGATTGCCAAACGGGTTTGTTCGCTGCGGGTCAGGCTGCTGGCCGGATCGCTGAGCGAATATTGGCGGGCGACTCGCAGTTGGTGGGATACCATCGAAGCGAACTGCTCGGATTTGCTGAACCGACCGGTTTATTTTGTTTCGAGCAATAATCACAGCCTGGCTAATTTGCTTTCGGGCTTTGCCTTACAACACAAGGACGAGCTGGTTAGTTACTTGAAGGAAGAAGAAAGTATCGAGCTGGTGGAAGAGTGGACCGATATTGAAGCGCATAATGCCCCTTCCAACATGGAAAATTTCCTGTATTACGTCCTGAAAAAATACCAGCAAACCACACATGGCCAGCCGCTGATCGCCGGTCAGTTGGCCTGTGAGCAAAAAAATGGCATCCAGCGCATCCTGAGCGAGCACTCCTTTGACCTCGAGGCCCAGGTGATTGAGCTGTGTAAGCTCGATATCCATACCATCGATCCGCGTTTAAATTACAAAGAGCTGTCCTTTTTAAAACATAGCGATGCAATGATTCTGAACATCGATTACCCGCTGGGATTGTCGGCCTACAATATATTAGCAAAGGTGGCAGAGCATATCAGCGGAATCCAGGGGATTTATGTGATGGGCAAGTCCGCCACGCTAAACGGCGTGCGTGGCGATGTGATTATCCCTAACGTGGTCCAGGACGAACACTCCCTGAATACTTATCTGTTCCAAAATGCCTTTAGCGCGACAGATGTTTCGCCCTACCTGGTTTACGGCACCGTGCTGGATAATCAAAAGGCCGTCAGCGTGTTGGGCACTTTCCTGCAAAACCCGCGCGTTATGGATGTGATCTACCGGGAGGGCTACACCGACATTGAAATGGAGGCAGGGCCGTATCTTTCGGCGATTTACGAAATGTCCCGGCCGCAAAGGCACCCGGTCAATGAGATCGTCAATCTGTACGGCGCCCCTTTTGAAATCGGCATTTTGCACTATGCTTCGGATACACCGCTCAGCAAGGGTAAAAACCTGGGGGCGGGTACGCTTTCGTATTTCGGGATGGATTCGACCTACGCTACCACCGTGGCGATCCTGCGCAAGATTTTCGAGCGAGAACGCCAGCGCTTGAGCAGCGGCTGATGGATCTCATCAATCCTGCTGGCCGGCTTCTGCCAAAAAGCCCAGCGGCAGCGGCTGGAGCGGCGGCCGGATGGAAAACATCCCAACCGTTGCAGGCGTGGCTTTTTCCTGGCTCAAGGCCTGGATGATCGCATTGACCACGGAGTGCTCGCACATGCGCCCCTGGCAGTTGCCCATGCCAACTCGTGTAACCATCTTGACTTCGCCAATCGTACGCGCTCCGGCTGCCACGGCCGCTTTTACCTCGCCCAGTGTAATCTCTTCGCAGCGGCAGATCAGTGTGTCGTCGTGGGCCAGTGCAATCAAACCCGGCTGGGGTGTGAACAGATCGCCCAATAGCCTGCCAAAGCGGCGCTGCTGGGCTAAAGCGCCTTTTATGCGGCTGTAAAATTCGCCGGCTTTTTGTTTGCTAATGTGTCCGCTTGCCAGCGCGACCGCCGTGCCGGCCAAACGCCCTTCCATGCGTGAGTTTTCGGCTCCGCCAATCCCGGCGCAGTCGCCTACCGCATAAACGCCCGGCAGGCTGGTTTGCAGGGTCTCGTCACGCCGGACTACCCAACCGCCCTGCTGCGGCTGGTATTCAAATTTGCAGCCGATCATGCGGGCCAGCCCGTTGTTGGGGGTCAGTCCATAGCCGCACACCACCGCATCCAGCGGAATGGTCTGCTGCGTGCCTGGAATGGGTATACCGCCTTCGCTGATTCTGGCAATTACAGCCTCTTCGACCCGTTCTTTGCCATGCGCTTCCAGCACTGCCCAGCCCATTTTGTAGGGCACCCGGCGGAGCGCCAGGATGCTCAGATAATCGGAGCCCTCTTCCAAGCGCTGCCATTCTCTCAGCATGGTCGGCCCATAGGCTATAGCCCTGGGCTTCAGCCGGTTGGTCTCACATACCGCGGCTACCTGTACGCCGGCTTCAAGCAAGTGGGCCGCCCCCGAGAGCAACAGCGGGCCAGTTCCGCTCAGCACAGCACGCCGGTACGGCGCGCTACGTTGATTTTTTAGCAAAACCAGGGCTGCGCCGCAGGTAATGACGCCCGGCAGCGTCCAGCCCGGAAAAGCCACAGACGTATCGTAAGCGCCGCTGGCCAGCACCAGGCTGCCGGCGTGGATTTGTTTGGGCGCATCCGTTCCATAAAGGGTAATCAGCCAGCCCGGCCCGCTTTCTTCTTTGAAAATACCCCAGCTCAGTGTGTTGTATAAGCGGGTCACCGGCAGTCCATTGAGCATCTTCAGCAGGAATTCTCCCTCTTTTTCCTGTCCGGTTTTCCTGGCAGCCGTAAAGCCAGCCGGTAGGGCTTTGTAATATTGACCGCCGGCCTGCGGAAAGGTATCGATCAGCACGGTGCTGACCCCGGCCTCTGCCGCCGATATGGCAGCTTCCATACCGGCCGGGCCGGCTCCAATCACGGCAAGCTCGTAGGTTTCGCTCATAGTTGCAATTCCCGGCAGGTTTCAACCTGCATACCCTCTGCCACCGGCGTCATACAGGCTCGCAGCGCATGCTGCCCATCAATCGTCACCAGACAATCGAAGCAAATGCCCATACCGCAGTAAATACTGCGGGGTTCCTTGTTCTTGGGGCTGAGGCGGAAAGTGAAAATACCGGCCGATAGCAATACCGCCGCCACGGTTTCGCCCTCATAAGCTTCGATCGGCTTGCCATCTACCGTCATCTGGATCGGTTTTCCCCGCTGCACTTCAGGCAGCAGGGAACTCGGTTGATTGATTCGCATGATCAGAATACCTTTCTAAAGATTTGTTGTTGGCAAAATGATTCCATCAAAATGTGACCAGCCGGCCGTCCAGCACGGCGCCGCCCTGGCGGGTGATGCCATTATACTGGCGAATATGTTCCAGAATGAGCTGCCGCACAATCAATCCTGTATCGAAGCCCTGTTCGTTTTTGGGATTAAAAATCAGCATGGGCGTGCCGGGATTTGTTTGCTCTTCCCACTGGCGGGCCGGCCCGCGGAAATAACTGGTACAGGCTATCCGGAAGGTGCGCTCCAATTCTTTTTCGATTGGATGACCGCCTACCTGGATATCCAGTGCCTGGATCCGGGAGCGCAGCGGATTGACCTGAATGCGATAACGAATTTCTTTGCTGAAATGTAAAAACCCCCGCTCGATATGCGGCTCGTTAGCAATATCTATCCGGCGGGCATTATCCTGGATTAAATCAACCAGCTCTGAGCCGGTCAGGGAACAAACCATCAGCGTATCGGTATACGGCAGAATGCGCAGTAAATCGCCGAACGTAAAATCCTGGTCCGGCGACAGCCCGCCTTGCAGGGCCGATGCATCTAACATGGCAAAATCCAGCTCGACCCCATGCGCACGGCAGCGTTCCACCAGGCCATCGCACACAAAATTGTGCCAGGCTGACTCAGCGTAAGATGCATCCTCACAGCAACTATCCTCCAATTCCTCTCTGTTATCAATCACCTGGCCAAGTCGCATATCTAAATGAGGACGGATGAGTTCGAGCAGTGGGCGCACATAAGTATTTTCAAAAACCGCATCTCCCAGCAGTTCTTCGGTGTGTTTCAAGCCCAGGTGCGCCACCCGCGGGGCTTTTCTCAGCAGGATATCCACCTCACCCACATAGCGTCCATTGCTACCGGCTTGAGTGATGGGAATGCCATTAACTACGTTGTTTGGTTCCAAACCGTTCTCGTTCAGCGAATCGTGGGTGTGTGCGCCAATAATCAGGTCAACGCTGCCAAACGGCAGATTTTGGGCCAATTCCACGTCCCCGGCCAGACTGACGGGCGCGGTGGAAGATTTCAGACTCTGGCCCAGGTGGCTGAGCAGGATGACTACGTCGCTCAACGAGCGCACGATGGGCAATAGAGCTTGCACTACCGGGATCGGATCCACAATTTCATAAACTGATCCGCCCCGGCTGCGCGCTTGGGCCGGTGTGGTCAATCCAATCACGCCCACCCGCAGGCCTTTCAACACAAAAATGGCTGCCGGATAGTACAACCCCTCCAGTTGCGGTGTGGGCTTGAGGTTGGCGGCCAGCAGCGGAAAACTGGCATCGCTGCGAATTGCATGGGCCAACAGATCCAGACCCAGATCAAATTCGTGATTCCCCAGGATGCCTGCGTCAATACCGGCTTTTGAATAAAGCCGGTAACCGGCATGAATCTGGTAGCTTTGCGGCTGGCTGCCGGTCAATAATTCAAAAGGAGAACTGACGATTTCATCGCCGCCAGAAAAAGCCAATACACCGGCCAGAGGATTGTCCCGGCATGCCAGGCGAGCCTGGCGGATGTACCCGGCGATTTTTGAAAAAACGGGTACGTTGCCGCTGCGTACAATTCGGGAGATTTGCCCGTGCAGGTCGTTAAAATGGAGCAGTTTTAATCGAAATGGCCGGCCGTTAAAATGCCACAAAACCGGCAATTGAGCATCAGCCGCTGGCTGAAGGCTGACTGACCCGCCGGTTGCATCGCCTTTCAGCAGAAACAATTGCCCATGTTCGACTCCGTCCGGGTTGGTGCTACCACGGACAAGTTCCAAAATTTGTCGCCCTGCAGCCATCTGGTTCATAAGACCCAACCTGTTCGATACATACGCCAGCCCGGATGCCGCCAGATTAACTTATCCTTTAACTGAGCCTTCCACCATGGCGATGAAGAAACTACGCCGGAAATAAAGGAAGAGCAGGACGATAGGTAAGGAAATTAATATACAGGCGGCTCCAATGACTTGCAGATTGATGAGATTTTCACCCAGAAAATTATAAAGGCCAAACATAACCGGTTTATATTGGTTTTTGTTAATCAGTAAATAGCCGGCCAGGAATTCATTCCATACGTTGACAAACGTGAGCAGAAAAATTGCAATCATTCCCGGCACCGTCAGAGGCATTATAATGCGAAAAAGAGCTCCAATCCGGCTGCAGCCGTCGATCAGGGCAGCATCCTCCAGATCACGTGGGATCGCATCAAAAAATCCCTTGGCGATCCACACGCTGAGCGGCAAAAAGAGACCGACATACACGATAACGATAAAGATGCGGTCGTCGTAGGGCAGGCCGGATTTGCGAATTGTAATTCCCATCTGATAAAGCGCCAGCAGGTTTGTGAGTAAGGGCACCCCGGTGATGACCAGGATGCTCGTCATCAGCGCCCGGTGGCCGCGAAAACGATAACGCGAGAAGGCGTAGCCTGAGGTGATGGCCAAAAGAACAACCAGCAGCGATGTAAAAGTTGAGTATAAAATGGTATTACCAAGATAAACGGTAATCAGGGTGCCGGTCAACTTGAAGTTGAATAGCGTATGCGTGTCGGTTACGGGGTTCAATACATGTTCATAACCTGTCGTTGTCCAACGGCAGGCGCTCAAATAAAAGGATTGAGTGGCTGTATCGCAGGGCAAAAGCTCAGGTGGATTCCGTTCAATGTCCTCCTGAAGTTTGAAGGATGTAATCACGGTTAAAATAATCGGAAACATAGAAACCAGAACGATCAGTATCAGGGCAGTATGGATCAGCCAGTTCTTATTTTTGGAGCGCAACAATGATGTTATTTTTGACATTTCAGGCGCTCGCTTCCTCTACCCGGGTAACGCGCAGCGTGCCAATGATCAAGACTAAATTGACCACGCCAATTACCAGGGCCAGGGCTGCCGCCCCGCCAAAATTAAGCTGCTGCCAGCCAATTGCATACAGTAGCCAGGGTAATATGGTCGTTTGTGTGCCCGGTCCTCCGCCGGTCAGGCTGAAGATCAACCCGACCCCATTCATGGCGTTGAGCGTCAGGCTGAAGATTGCCACCACTAAAGTGGGTAGGATGATCGGAACCATAATATAGCGGATAACCTGAAGGGTATTCGCTCCATCGATACGCCCGCTTTCAATGATTTCCTGGGGAATAAGCTGGATCGAAGCCAGGATGAGCAGTGTGACAAACGGCAAGGCGCGCCAGGTCGAGGATAGAATCAACAAGGTCATGGCGGGCGATGGAGGGAAAGGGAAAGAGCCGAACCAGGGTGTTGGCGGTGCGGCGGTCAGCACGGATAAACCGCTGGGTGGAAATAAGGCCGGGTTTTGTAAGATGCCGGCCAGAATTCCATAATCTGGCAGAACCATTAGCCGGAAGATTTCACCGGCAATGATCTGTGAAAGCACCCACGGGATAAACAGCAAGGTGAGATAAAGCCCCGTGAAGCGTATTTTTCGACTGAGTAAGAATGCTGTAATAAATCCAATCACCATCGTCAGGACGACATGGCCGACCAGGAAAACGATCGTCAGACCGATGCTATCACTGAACAGGGTGGTGTTAAACATGTTTTTAAAGTTTTGAAGGCCAATGTAAACCCAGCCGGTTCGTTGCCGCTGTTGCAGGCTTAACCAGGCCGTGTACAGGAACGGATAAACCTGCACCACCAGCAAAACGATGATGGTTGGCAAAATCAACCAGAAGGGCAAAGTATCCCGGCGTTTCCTGGCCTGATTCTTTTGAGTTAAAGATTGTTGCATGGAGTATTGAACCTTTTGTAAATTATCCTATAAATTAGCAAGGTGACAAGCCAATAAGCTGCTTGCCACCTTGCATTCCTACATCAAACAGGGATGTGGCAGAAAAAAGTTATTGGTTATTCGTATCCGAATTATACTGGTCCTGCGCCGCGCTTAACGCTTTGGCGATATCCGCAGTTGGATTTTGCTTGATCAGCATATACATCACGTTCATGGCAATCGGCTGGGCTGCGGCGGGATTCTTCAAGCTACCGTACCAGGGTTTGCAGGTTTCCTCGGTCATAACCTTCTGGGCCTGAGTGTAATAAGGCGCACTGAAGAGCGGGTCCGAAAGGGTGGTTGTTACGGCGGGGAAGCCACCCAGGCCAGATACAAAGTTGGCATTTTCTTGCGAGCTCATCAACCAGTTGATATAATCGTGCGCCCCATCCAGGTTCTTGGCTCCAACGGGGATGGATAGACCTGTACCGGAGATATTACAACCCGGTTTCTGGCCTGCCACAGCCGAGAAAAACGGCGAGAGGAAGATATCGTTCGCCGCGACTGCGTCCAGGAAGTCATTCTCGTTGCCCTTGTTGTATTTTTTGCCGCTGGGCGCCGTAAGTGGGTTCAAGAAGAGATAGCCATCCAGACCGGTCGGCAATGCGCCAGCCGTACCGTTATTGAAGACGGATTCTTCCTGGAAACCGCCCGCAAAGTCGATCGTCGGTACATAACCCTTCTGTACGATCGTGCGCATAAACTGGATGGCCGCAATGTTCTGGGGTGTATTGAGCAGCATTTTGCCATTACCGTCATCCACGCCGCCGCCAAACGATTGGAGCACCGTATCCATGCCGCGGGTGATGCCATCACCGCCGTTGTCGGTGGAACCAAAATAGGTCAAGGCATATCTTCCCTTGGCTTTCAATGCTGCCGCCTGGGTCATAAAGTCATCCGGTGAGGTCGGGAAGCCGTTGGGATAGAAATCTTTCCATGCAAATACGAGCTGTGGTCGTTCGGTCAGGGGGATGCAGTACAGCTTACCATCTGGGCCCGTGCATACGGAAAGGGAGTTGGGATCCAGTGAGCTATACCAGGATTGAGCTTTGGCCCAAGCGGTTAAATCCTGCAGGGTGCCATATTTGTAGAAGGTGGTAACCCCATAGGTGTTTTCAAAGACATCCGGCACATCCCCGCTGGCCTGCACAGCCGCCACCAGTTCGGCGTCCTTTTTGTCAAACGCCTTGGGCACGTTTACCCAATTCCATTTGCCCGCATAAGCCTTGTTGAACAGCGGGATAGCAGCCGCCAGAGCCATGTTGCCAACGTGCTCGTCGGCTTTGGGATCCGTGTTGGTCTGATCGTATTCCCACCAAGTGGTCACATCCTGCATTTTAGCGGCTACTGTCGGAGCAGTAGTAGGAGCAGGAGCAGTGGGAGCGGCAGGTGCTGTTGTGGCAACCGGCGCAGCTGGCGCAGTTGTAGCAGCCGGAGCTTGCGTGGGGGCAGCAGGGGCTGCAGTTGGAGTAGCGGCTGGCGCACAAGCTGCTAAAAGTGTCAGGATCAATAAAAACCCAATCATCTTAAAAACCGAATTACCGTGCTTCATCTCTTCCTCCAAATCTTCTATTTGTGTTTATGAGAGAGCGAGCTGTCTTTTTTTAGATATCTTCTGACCCATTTCTAAAATGTTTAGAAAACGATCACCTCCTTTACCTTCACAAAAAATCATTCAATTGTTTAAGGATATGCTGGATGGGATTTCAAAAATCGCTAAATTTTATACAGCTAATTTGCAGGTGTTACAGATAATGGGAAAGGCAATTCTTGATATGTTCTTTGTGATTTTTTGAACACACTTTAGATTACAAAATAAAACAGCGATTGTCAAGTATTATTTTACAGGTTTGTTCAGTCCCATTTATCCATGATGGAGGCTGAGGCGCAGATTTTTTTGTCGTTGGAGGGACTGGCCGTAGCACTATAATTTTAGCACAATCTCTGACCAGTTCATGGCAGCTTTATCTTCTATCAAACAAGAATATATTGAGCTATAATCTTCTTAGAAAACGTCAATACGGGGTAAGTGTTGGCAGGCTCTGGCTTTCCAACCTGACGTTATCATTAAATCTTAAGATCTTGCCAGACCCATCAGTTCCCCAAGCGTTCGTGCAACCTTGCCGGAGAAACGAAATGAGCATGCCCGTCTTTGTTGATACCGATATCGGCCTTGGAACGGCAGGCGCAGAAATTGATGATGGTGCTGCGCTAATTGTTTTGTGTCATTCTCCCGAAGTGGATGTACGCGGCATCAGCCTGGTTTATGGAAACGTGCCGGTCGACCAGGCGCATAAAAATGTATCCTGCCTGCTGGCCCTGTTAGGGCGGCAAGATATCCGGGTTGCCCCCGGCGCAGCCCACTCGTTAGTCTATGACCAGGCCTGGTCGGATAAACAGGCCGCCGGACATGCAGCCAAACTTCCTCCCGACCCGGATTGGCATATCAAACCAGGTGAGATGTTGGCCGCCGATCTGCTGATCAAAACGATCCGCTCGGCGCCCGGCGAAATAACCGTCCTGGCCATTGGCCCATTGACCAATTTAGCCATCGCGCTGGATCGGGCGCCGGATATCGAAAAGTCGGTGCGGCAGATCATCGCCATGGGCGGAATGTTCGCTGGCGCAGCCCCTTTTTCAACCGAATTTAATATTCGCAACGATCCCGAGGCGGCCCAACGTGTCTTGCGGGCCAGTTGGCCAATTCGTTTGCTCGGATTGGAGATCACCCGCCAGGTCTTGTTTAGCCGGGCAGATTTTAACAGCCTGGATAACGCCAGGCCCGAGCTGGCATTGCTGAAAGACCAGGCCCTGCAGTGGATCCCGCGGGTTGAAAAAATGGGCTGGGAGAGCGGCGGCTGCTGCCTGCATGACGCCATCGCCGCTGCGACGTTATTGGACGAAGACCTGGCCGAATACATTCAGGCCGGCCTGGATGTAATTACCGAACCCGAAGCCCGGCGCGGCGTCACAGTTATTTCAAGCGAGGATTCCATGCCGGCTGCCGGTAGAAAAACGGTGGCAGTTGCGCTGGATGCAATCCGCTGTCACGATTTGATTATGGAACGACTGGGGAGAAAGAAATGACCAACCCAACACTTGTCCAACCAACGATCGGTTTGCGTATCAAAGAAAAGCGGCGCGAAGAGGGCCTCAGTATCCGTGAGTTGGCCCGGCGCACCAACCTGACCGCCTCGTTTATCAGCCAGGTTGAAAATGGCAAAGCCAACGTCTCCCTGGATTCTTTGCGCCGCATCACCAAAGCATTGGGCGTGCAGATTTTGTATTTTCTTTCCGAAGCCGCCCCCCAGTCTGAAACAAATAAGGAAGGACAGCCACCGGAATCACCAGAAATAAAAGCCGCCAGCGACGAGCTATTCGATCGCTCCAGCCCATTGATCAAAAGAGGCAAGCGCGCCAGGCTTTACTTCCCCGATTCCGGCGTGACGTATGAGTTACTGACCGGCCGGCTGGATCATAAAATGGAGTCGTTTATCGGCAAAATTGCGCCCGGGGCTGGCAATGTAGCCAGAAGATTGAGCGTTTCTACTGAGGAATTCATTTTATGTCTGTCCGGCGTGCTCAAGGTCGGCATCAAAGAAGCCTTTTATATGGTCGAAGCCGGCGACTCGATTTATGTAAACGGCAACAGCCTGACCAGTCTGGCCAACGGCTCAGATAGCGAGGATGCGGAGTGGCTCTCGGTCATCACGCCCCCTGCGTTTTAGCTCAGAATATTGTCATCTTGGGAACCAAAGCGGGCAGGCGAATAGAGCTGCAGGGAGACCGGCAGAGGTTGACCCTGGATATCCATGGCCATCCACTCGCTCAGCAGCGGGACGGCCGTGATGGTCTCCATCAGGCTGGTCGCCACGTACAGATTTTGCAAGGGCGGCGCCCAGCCCACCAGCGGTTCCTCGTCCGGGGCAAAAGAAGTGGGCCTGCCCCAACTGCGCACGACCCTTACCTTTTCCAAAAACGGGAACAGCTTGACCAATTCCTTTGCCATGCTGGTGATGCCCCAGGCGCTCACACCCTGGAACAGCTCATCCGTCTGGGTGACTGCTTCGGCGATATCCAGCGAGCCGTTCAGCTCCGGGTGAACCCCGATAGCCACCGCCCGGCTTTTGCCGTTGATAATCTCATAACTATCTGAAAACCCGATGTTGTGATAGATCATGGGAGGGATGCTCTCGGTGATAAAAGACTCAGCATGCGTGCTGCGTACCGGCAATTCAACGCCGGCCAGGCGGGCAGTCACCGCCGCCCAGGCGCCGGTCATCAGCGCTACTTTGTCCGCAGAGAAGATCTGGCTGGCCGTCCTGACCGCTGTGATGCGCTGCCCCTGTACCTCCATGCTCACCACCGCCGAATTGCCCTGGATTTTAGCTCCCAGACGGGCGGCGGCTTGAGCGTAGGCCCGCATAAATTTGAACGGGTTCACTTTTCCTTCCAGGGCATAGGCCGCGCCTAACACACCGCTGGTATTCAGGTTGGGTTCGGCTTTTTGCAGACTGTCCCGGTCGACCAGCTCGGTTGGAATACCGGCGGCGGTTAAAATTGCAGCCCGTTCCTGCCAGCGCTGCCGGTAGCTTTCACTGCGCAGGATCGAAAACAGGCCAATCCTGCGGAATTCGTAGTTATAACCCAGCTCTTCCGCCAGTGTTTCGTGCAGTTTGAGCCCGTCCCGAATTATGGCGATATTCAGAGCATCCAGATGCCCTTCACAGACCTGTGCCCGGCCGGAGCAGGAGCCAGACGTGCCGCTGCCAATATCACCCGCCTCCAGCAGCAGCGTTTTCACCCCGGCTTTGGCAAGCTGATAGGCGGTAGATAGACCTAAAAAACCGCCTCCGATAATGATGACATCATAGTTTTCCATATCTTCGCTTTCCACTCTCCCCCATTTTCAGGGTTTTGAAAATGGGGGAGCCGGAGGGGGTCATCCCCAATCGGCAAATGCATCCACTACCGGCTTAATATCGTCCATCATAGGATATAAAATCGGGCAGGTGACGCCGGCATCGATATAATCCTTGACCTTGGCCTGGCATTCCCGGGTCGTTCCGACCGCCATCAAATTGCGCACCAATTCATCCGGGATGATTTTGCTGGTGCGGATATAATCTTCTTCGGTGGCAGGCCAGCCCATCATCGAGTGTACCTTCTCCAGCAGCTCGTCGCTGACTCCGCTGGCCTTCATAATGTGCGGCTCGGTCGCCAGGTAATAGGATACCAGCTTTTTGCCTTCCGCCATGGCAGCCTGGGGGTCTTTGTCCGAAAGGCAGCATACCAGCAGCTCGGGGCGGTCCACTTCTGCCAGTGTCTTGCCAGCTTTTTTAGCGCCTTTTTCGACCAGCCCCACCGCTTTTTTGATGTAGTCAACCGATACCACGTAATTCAGGATAACCCCGTCGCAAATTTCACCCGCCATTTCCAGCATCTGGTCGCCGGTGGCACCGATGTAAATAGGAATATCGCGCGGGCTGGTGTCGCCAAAGGCCACGTCCAGGCGGATGCGGTCGAGGTGCACGAACTCGCCCTGGTAGGTCACTTCTTGCATGGTGAACAACTGGCGGATGGCCTCGACGTGCTCGCGCATGGCTTTGAGCGGTTTGATGCGGTTGACACCCACCCGTCCGGCAATCGGCTCCCACCAGGCGCCGATGCCCAGGGCGATACGCCCCTTGCCGTCCACTTTGCCGCCCAGCTCCCACATGGTGCTCCAACTGGCGGCAATCACAGCCGGGTTGCGCGACCAGATCGGCAGCACCGCCGAGCCATAGCGCAGCCGTTTGGTACGCGTCAGGAAAGCGCTCATCATGACAATACAATCGCGCGCCAGGCGGGTATCTGCCTGCCAGATTTCGCTAAAGCCACGTTTCTCGGCATATTCTGCCATATCCAGCTCGTACGGGATGGGGTGTTTGTCCTGCATGTACAAAGCCATTCTTTGTGACATCTTTCCTCCAAATGATTAAGAAATATATTTTGACAAATCCACTTCTTTATATCGAATCCGTTCGCCGTAATCGCGCCGCTCCGGTTTATAGGTGGCGTCAATCCCAATCTTTGTTTGGACTCCACGAGCATCCGCAGTGGGATCCATTTCGTGACCCTGGGCTCCGGGCACGTAAAAGACATCCCTCGACCAATCCACCCGGTTGGTTAAGGCCCACAGCACATCGGCCGGGTCGTAGATATTGACGTCCGGGTCAACCACCATCACATTGCGGATATTGACATGCGCGGTGAAGGCGGCCATACACACATTTTTCGGTTCACCGGGATTGCTTTTTTTGATTTGCACAATGGCGGCAAAGCCGTTGCCGTAGGGCGGAATATGCAAACCGGTCACGCCCGGACTGACGTGCCGTACAAATTTAAGTAAAAGCGGCTCACGCGGCAGCACGTTTCCGATATAAATGTGCTCTGACCAGCCCGGCACGATGGTCTGGAAAATCGGCTGGTTGCGGTAACAGATGGCGGTCACCTCAAAGGTGGGGCTGTTCCATAACTCGCCGTAATAGCCATGGAATTCGGCCAGCGGGCCCTCCATCTGGCGGATATTGGGCGGCAGGTAGCCTTCGATCACGATCTCCGCCTCGGCCGGGATATCCAGGTCTACCGTTATACCTTTCGTGGTCAGCACGGGTTCAGCGCGCATGGCTCCGGCAATCTTCAGCTCGTCATCGTCAGAGCGACAGCCGGCCGCAATCATAATGGCGGGATCCAAACCGATGGCAATCGCGACCGGCAGCGGCTCGTTTTTGGACTGCTGCACTTTGTAAAACTCCATCACGTGCCGCCATTCGTTGATATTAAACCCGCAGGTGTGCGGGCCGAGCACCTGCATGCGGTTGTAGGACAGATTGCCCCGGCCACTGAGCGGGTCACGACTGACCGTTACCCCGGCCGTTATAAAAGGCCCGCCGTCGTGAGCGCCGTGGGTGGGGATCGGCAGCTTATAGAGGTCGATGTCTGCACCCTTAATGACGTTTTGTTTCCATGGAGCTGTTTCAGCGGAACGCGGCGCA
>DATFYI010000265.1:0-11093 GCA_035315125.1 Anaerolineaceae bacterium
TTGCTGGTCATAATCACAACCACATTGCGAAAGTCAACCGTGCGGCCCTGGCCATCGGTCAGACGCCCATCGTCCAGAAGTTGTAAGAGCACATTGAATACCTCGGGGTGGGCCTTCTCGATTTCATCGAATAACACCACCGCGTAGGGACGTCTGCGCACAGCCTCAGTCAACTGCCCACCTTCTTCATAGCCCACGTAGCCTGGCGGGGCGCCAATCAGACGGCTGACGGTGTGCTTTTCCTGGTATTCGCTCATGTCAATGCGGATCATAGCACGTTCATCATCGAACAAAAATTCAGCCAGAGCACGCGCCAGCTCGGTCTTGCCAACACCGGTTGGGCCCAGGAATATAAATGAGCCAATCGGCCGGTTTGGATCTTGCAGACCGGCCCGCGAGCGCCGGACAGCGTTCGAGACGACCTGCAGGGCTTCTTCCTGCCCGACCACCCGTTTGTGCAAGCGCTCTTCCATGTGAAGCAGCTTTTGTGTTTCACCTTCCAGCAACCGCGAGACCGGGATGCGTGTCCAGCGCGCCACAATTTCGGCGATCTCTTCGGCATCCACATTTTCTTTCAGCATAGCGCCTTGTGATTGAATTTGCTGGAGTTGTTTTTCGGCGGCGGCGCGGCGTGTCTCCAGCTCGCGCAGCGTACCGTAGCGCAAACGAGCCGCCTTTTCCAGATCGGCGGCGCGCTCGGCCCTTTCCATTTCTAGCTGGGTTTGGTCGATTTGCTCTTTGATGCTGCGCAACTCGGAGATGGCTTTCTTCTCATTTTGCCAGCGGGTGCTCATCTCGTTGGATTGCTCCCGCAGGTTGGCCAGTTCCTGTTCCAATTTTGCCAGCCTTTCGATGGAAGCTTTGTCTTTTTCTTTTTGGAGCGCCTGGCGCTCGATCTCGAGCTGCATGATCTGGCGATCTACCTGATCCAGCGCCTGGGGTTTCGAATCAATCTCCGTACGCAAACGGGCAGCCGCTTCGTCGATCAGGTCAATGGCCTTATCGGGCAAGTGCCGGTCGGTGATGTAGCGGTTGGATAAGGTAGCCGCTGCAATCACGGCTGCGTCTGTAATTCGCACGCCATGATGTACTTCATAGCGCTGCTTGAGGCCGCGCAAAATGCTGATGGTATCCTCGACGGAGGGTTCCTCAACCATCACCGGCTGGAAACGTCGTTCCAAAGCCGGGTCTTTCTCGATGTATTTGCGGTATTCATCGGTGGTTGTGGCGCCGATCATGTGCAGCTCACCGCGCGCCAGCATGGGTTTGAGCATATTGCTGGCGTCCATAGAGCCTTCGGCTGCGCCGGCCCCAACCACCGTGTGCATTTCATCAATAAATAGAATAATTTCACCGGATGAAGTTGTGATTTCTTTCAAAACTGCCTTCAACCGCTCTTCGAATTCACCGCGATATTTTGCCCCGGCGACCAATGCGCCCATGTCCAACTGGATCAACTTTTTATGCTTGATACCTTCCGGCACATCGCCTTTGACGATGCGTTCGGCCAATCCTTCTACGATGGCCGTTTTACCAACGCCCGGATCACCGATCAAGGCCGGGTTATTCTTGGTACGCCGCGAGAGGATCTGCACAACCCGCCGGATTTCTTCATCACGGCCAATAACAGGATCGAGCTTGCCCTGGCGAGCAATGGCGGTCAGATCACGGCCATATTTCTCCAGCGCCTGGTAGGTCTCTTCCGGGTTTTGGGAAGTGACCCGCTGCGAGCCGCGCACCGAGACCAGCGCTTTGAGGATGGCATCTTTGGTCAGGCCGTTCTGGCTGAGACGTTTGCCTTCGCTGCTCTCAGTCAGGCCCAGCAGAATATGTTCTGTTGAGACATATTCATCCTGCATGCCTTTAGCGTAACGCTCGGCCGCGCTTAAAACATCTGAGGCGGCGCGAGACAGGCCAACTTCCATATTGGCGCCGTAAACTTTTGGCCGGTTTTCCAGCTCTTGCTGAACTTCTTGAAGCAGGGCTGCCGGGCTGCCAGCAATTTTGGTTGCCAGGGCCGGAACAATGCCGTCTTCCTGGCGCAGCAAAGCCAGCAACAAGTGCGCCGGCTCGATTGCTTGATGGCTGTACTCTTGAGCGATTTGTTGAGCCTGCAGAATGGCTTCCTGCGCTTTTTGTGTGTATTTATCCAGATTCATAATTGCCCACTCCTTTGACGAGAAACGAGCCAATAGAATCAAATAACAGGCGCACTGCTCGGATTTTTCAATTTTCTTGCTGGTTTGATAGTAGCAAGAATTTATCGAAATAAAATTAACTTTGTATTAGAAGAAAATAAGCAAGGAGAAATGATTTACCGGTTTCGCAATGACATATCAGGATTGACTTAAATGCGCCTCAAAACAACCTGTAGTAATAACATAGCAGATTTAATTCGTCCCGTTGGAGGTGGTGCAGGGAATAATCGTGTCTTTTACCTTCACTTCCCAGCCAACGCTGGTTGGGATCAGCGCATAAGCCTGCAGCTCGCCGGCATAATGCTGGTAAAGCGCACTGGCTTCAGCTTTACTGACACTAAAAGACTGCCAGGCCGGCGGGTTTTTATCCGCCAATGGTTCCATCGCTTTCCGACAGGCCAGCACTTCACCCAGCCCAGCTTTGAGACTCGCGCTCATATCTGCGCTGTGGAACTGCTCAAACAAAGCCGGTATAGCGTCGCTTGATAATCCTTCCAGATAATTCTGGTCAAAGCTGGCACCCTGGCGAGCCCGAGCCACATTTTGTGTCACAATCCAGGCATCCACATTGACAAAGTTGAGCGAAATCCCAAAACCAATGGCCACCAGGGCAGTAGCCAGGCCAAAGGCAGGCGGCCGGTTAACCAACTCCAAGAGGCCATAAGCCAGCAGCAGCACACCCACCCAGATCATAAATACGTGAGTATAGGTGCGAATACGTGAAAAACCGTAGGCAGCTTCATAAAGCAGCAGACGCTGGAAGGCAGACACCAGGATGACAGCCACCAGCGCAACCAGCCCTACTCCCAGCGCCGAAAAAACTCTTTTGTCCAGCAGCTGTGTGCGCCGGGTAATCCCGCTCAAACCCAGAAACAGCAGCAGGCTGATCACTGCCACCGCCAGCATTTCTCCAAAACCGCGCCGGGCATAATCTGCATAAGTATAACCATTGAGGGTGATATTGATCTGCCCCCCAAAAAAGTAGCGAAATTGAACTGCCACAAAGAAGGCAAACAGCAAGTCCACGCAGGCCAACACGATCACAGCCTCGGTCCAGCCCAGAAAAGGCGTCAGCCAGGGTTTTTCCAGTCCCAGCAGTTTTTCATCCTTATTCTGGCTGAGGGCGTGGCCGTAGATGCCAACCAGTACATAAGCAAAAATGACAATATAACAGGCCCGGAAAATATACTCGCCCAGTTTTTCCGAGAACAGGCTGCCTAAAAAAGTGCTCAGTTCTTTTGAGAAAATCGGGTCGGCCTGAGAGAGCAGCGCAGCCAGTAAAGCGACCACAGGCAAAGCCAGCAGTAGTCCTCTGATAACCGAGTAGACCTGCTTCCTGGCCGGATAAGCCGGCCTGTTTTTTTCGGTGTGACTCTCCAATGGGAGCTGAGAGGCAGAGTCACATTCAACAACCGTGTGGGCTTGCCCGGTTTCTATTTTCCTGGAATTTCGGAATAATATCCGGAAACCGCCGGATATCGAACTGATGAACAGCTTGAAAGTCCCCCAGACATAATCACTCAAACTGTAATTCAACCATTGGCCGCCGCGCCAGGTCAGCACCATCAGGGTCAGACAGCCCAGCGCCAGCAGCAGGTTAACAAAGCGGGTAAACGGCTCCTGCCGGAAAAAAGTGGTGGCGGCAAAATAAAGCGCCGGTACGGCTAAAACCAGGCTGGTTTTGGCCGGACGTAACCCCTCCCACCCGGTCAGCAAAGCGCCAGCCGCCAGACAGACAATAACAAAAATAAAAAACGAAATGCCGGGCTCTTTTTGCCAGAAAAAAAGTCAAAGAACCACGCCACAACCAGGGCACTCCAGGCAATGCGGGTGCTATGTTTCAATTCCATGAGTGGTTTTCCCTCCAATAGCTGATTGAGCCAATCATTATTCTACTCAACTCATTGGAGCTATTCAATTTCCTGGAACTGCCAGGACCCGCACATAAGTGCTTGACAGGTTGAATTATGAACGATCGATGCGGTGTTGCAGGTAAGGGGAAAAGTAACCTTGATAGCGTTTTTGCAGCTCGGGCTTTTTCCAATCATTTCCGGTGATCTTTTTGCGGCAGTTTGGTGAGCCGCAGGCGCACTCAAACTCATCATAATCACTGGAATCGCTCATGGCATAGTCAAAACAGATTTCCTCGTCCACGGCAATATCCCGCAGCGCCACCAGGGCAATCTGACCAGACATGCCCGAATTTGGATCGCAGGAATGATTCACAAAGTCCGACGGGTCATCATCAACCAGCGATACCATGTAAATATTTTCTTCCACCTGGATGCCGTGGGTTTGTCGTTCCAGTGGGAGCAGCGCCAGTTCTTCAGCGGTTACAATTTCACCGCCCCAGACGGTGATCAACTCACCTGCAGCCAGCGCCTGCTTGGCAAAAACACCATGGCCCCCTTTTTGCGGGCAAGCTCGCAGCTCAAGTTTGGGTGATAAATACGAAGGAGTTGATTTGTGTCCCATTTTTTCGATCCTTTTTTGAATATTTTTTATCCAATATCTATCCGGCTAGCCTACGGTCAGGCCAGTCAGATGGTTCAATAGAACTCGCAGTAAACTGACCGGTATCACCAGCAGAAAATGCAGCAGCAGGCTGACGCCAAATACCAACCCAATCGCATAGAAAGCCTGGTTCAAGAGTGGCGCCAGGTTGGCTAACAACCAGGGTCCCGCGCCTGCCAGCGCCGCCAGTGCAAACAGGATAACGATCGTGACTGCCACCGGCAGCCAGGCGCGCCGGTCAGAGGCGGATGGCATCATCATGCTGCTGACTGCAAATGCCAGGTAAAACCATAGCCAGAAATCGGGTTGATCAGGTAAACCTGCCAGCGCCTGCCGGAGGACATTCCAATTGCCCTGCTCGATATAGCCTGCCAGAGGGATCAGACCCAACTGGTAAGTTCCCAGAACTGCAATTAAGATGCCGCCGGTGATGAGTGGCGCCATTCCGATTAGAGCATCACGCACCCAATCGGCCTGGGCGGTTTCTACATATCCCAGGCGCAACTGGCCGTTCGGTAAAACCTGCGGCAACAGCGAAAAACCTGCCGTTCGCACGCCCATCAGACGCGCCATCACAAAATGGCTGGCCTCGTGCAGCAAAACTCCCGGAAAAAAGAGCAAGGAGAACAAGCCCATGGATATAGTAGGCCGGCGGGTAAGCAATAGAAATACAGCCTGGATTTCCCGGTGCAGCCAACGCTGGACCAGTAAGAAGGGAATCAAACATGCCACCAGCAAAAACAACCCGTTCAATCTGCTGCTCGCTGCACTTCGATCTGCGCTTCTTCCGCCGCGGCAACTTGAGCGCCCTTTTCAACATTCACCTTCCACAACATATAGATACCGCACAGGAAGAAGAAGGTAATGGATAAAAGACTGGCGCGTGGATTGTGCGTCACAGTTCCTACGATGCCATAAACCAATGGGCCAAGGATGCCGGCAAATTTTTCGCTCAAGCCATACAAACCAAAAAATTCGCCTGATTTGGCCTTGGGCGTTAAGGATGCGTAGATGGTACGGCTGAGCGCCTGCGTGCCGCCCTGGACGGTGCCCACCAACCAGCCGATCAGGAAAAACTCGGCCTGGCTGCGCAGGAAAAAGCCCCATATTGGGATCACCGTATAAATCACCAATCCCAGAATGACAGCTCGCTTGGTGGTCAGGCGATCCGTTAAGCGGCTGAACAAATGCCGCCCTGCCAGCCAGGAAAACAAAACGCCTAATACTTGATCGACGCCGATCATGGCAAAGGTGATGGGGATGCTGATTTTACCGTTGAGGTTGGCATAGATGCCCATCAGCGGAAAGGTTACCCCTGTCCAGATCAGCATGGAAACAAAAGCGCTGCGCCATTTACTGCTTTGAACGGGTATGCGGCCGTAAATCAAGGCATAGGGAAAGGCCACAAATTGGGTCAACAAGAGCGTTCCAATCAGTATGGCCGTATCCAGACCCAGTGCGGCTCCATAGGAAGTTGCCAGCAGGATAATCGCGCCGATGCCCTCCATGTAAAACCAGAAAGCAATCAACATTTTAAACAACTCGCTGTAACGGCGGGCGTCTTTCAGCGTGTTGCCAATCCGCACAAAGGCGTCCTGGAAAGCGCTGCCCCGGCTACCATGGGCCAAAGGTGTGGCAGGCGGCTCTGGAACATTGATGAGCAGCGGCAGGGTAAACACCAACCACCAGATTCCCACAGTTAGAAAAGCGATGCGTATCACCAGGCTACTATCGAGACCCAATTGTTTTGCAGATAAAAAGAGAGCGGTATTGATTGCCAGCAGCACGCCTCCCCCAATATAGCCCATGGCATAACCCAGGCTGGAAACCCGGTTCATATCCTGCGGCTGGGCCACATGCGGTAACAGGCTGCTTGAAAAGCCCAGCGCCAGGTTCATGGCGACCTGGGATACGAAATACAAAAGCAGGCCCATCTGCCACATGCCCGTGACCAGAATAAACATTAGAGAAGAAACCAGGCTGGCAGCGATGGTGGTGATAACCAGCAAGCGCTTGCGTAAACCGCTAATATCCGCAAAAGCACCCACCAGCGGCGCCAGGATGGCAGCCACAAACAAAGCGAAAGAAACCGTCAGGGCGAAGATATTCGAGGCGGTATCGCGGGCTAAAGCCTGGGCAACCACATCGCTGGCCGAAGCGCCGGTTACCAGAAAGGCCGGGGTAGCAATGATAATAAAATAAGGAGGAAAAAAGGTCGAGGCAGTGGTAGTGATATAAGCGTGGTTAGCCCAGTCGTACCAGGCCCACGATAAAACACGCCGATTATACCTTCGCTCGCCCTGGATGCCTGACTGGGCTTCAACAGCCATTTTTCCTCCTAAACAATTATTCGTCTTCTAAGAGTAGAGCAGGAGCTATTCATCAGGATCGATTATTGCATTATAGAATAAATACAGGCCAATGGATTGAATTATTTTCCAGCCTGTATCCGGCTGATTTCAGATCGAATCAAAGCCTGAACCTGGAACAGCTCTTGCTGATCACGGTAAGAGTGGCGCGGCCAGAAAAAACCTTTCATTCCGTCTCCCTTACGGCGGGGGACGATATGGATATGCAGGTGCGGCACACTCTGGCTGACCTTGTTATTAATGGCTACAAAAGTTCCATCTGCCAGCATGGCGCCTTCAACCGCCACCGCTAACAAACGGGCATTTTTGAAAAATGGCTCAATCAGTTGATCGGGCAGTTCCGCAAGCGTGGGAATATGCCAGCGGGGTACCAATAAGGTATGTCCTGGGAAAAGCGGCCGGGTATCCAGAAATGCCAGGGTGTCCTGATCCTCATATACAATTTGACTATTAGCCTGTGACCGAATTATTTTACAAAATTGGCAGGTGGCTGAATAATGTTCGTTTTCTAAAATGGGCTGCACAAAAATTCCTCCAGGGTTAAGCATACACGTTCCAGGCTAACCCGGCAAGCCGATTCAGGGATAAAGCATTCAAACAATCATTCACCCCGGAAACAGCCGGGGTGAACGAAGAAAATCATACCAATGCTGCAGCAACAAATTTACTTTCTGGCTGTCTGGACGATCTGGATAAAGTCGGGTTTCAAACTTGCTCCACCTACCAGGGCGCCATCGATTTCCGGCTGGCCAAAAAATTCGGCTGCATTGCCGCCGGTCACAGAGCCGCCGTACAACACGCGCACAGCCTGGGCAACCTGCTCGCCAAACAATTCCTGCAGCGGCTTGCGAATGTCATCTGCCACCACCTGGTTGGCGCCTTCACCGCTGGCAGCTCGCCCGGTGCCAATAGCCCAGACCGGCTCGTAGGCAATCACAATCTGGGCGGCTTGTTCTGGCGGGATGCCCTGCAATCCTTCGCGCATCTGGCGGGTGACCACTTCAGCGGTGTGACCAGCTTCATTTTCCGATAGGGTTTCTCCAACGCACATAATCGGCACAAGCCCAATCGCCAGGGCCGCCTTCACCTTGCGATTGACCGTGGAATCCGACTCGCCAAAATAAGCCCGGCGCTCGGAATGGCCCAGAATGACGTATTGGCAGAACTCCTTGACCATGGCTGGTGAAACTGCCCCCGTAAAAGCACCCGAGGCCTCATAATGCATATCCTGAGCGCCGACCCCGATGCTAGTGCCTGCCAGCATAGCCGAAATAGCCATCAAGGAAGTAAAAGGCGGGCAAATTACTCGCTCTACCGATGGAACGGCCTGGAGACCTGGCAGCAGCTCGGCCACCAAAGTGCGCGCCCCCTCCACGGTCTTATTCATTTTCCAATTTCCAGCTACAAATGGCTTACGCATACTCACCTCACAAGAAGAATTGTTTTTAATGCCTCACCTCAGTTTTCAGGTAAGGAACATTTGGATTACGGATTGAGCTGTTTTTTCAAAACCTGAGCTTCCAGGTTTATCCAGACCGGTACAGAACTATCCTCTAGCAGAGTATTCACTTGAGTATTAGCAAGCTGCAGATCCTTATTCTGAATAGAAACTTCAATCTGCAACAGCCTGGCTTCCGGGAAACGGGCGATCTGGAACGGCGTCGCCAGTATTTTATCGAGCTGTGTTTGAGCCAAAGCCGGATCGCCGTAATAAAGCTGATAGCGGATTTTTGCCACCACCATCAGGGGATGCTGGCCGATTTGTTTGAAAAATGCACCCGAAAGAGGATCTTTGGCTGCATTGTAAAACACTTGATGGATAAGATCAAGCTGTTCCACCGTGATATTCGTCAGTGAAATTTGCCCCGGTTGGCTGGCTTTACCGATCAAGAGTGCTGACGGCAGCCAGGCCTGTTGGTTATCCAGATAGTGAATGTCTGAATATAATGTATTGACGTCACTATTTGACAAAGCCAGCACTGCATCCAGTTGTTTGTCAGAATCTTGCAAATCTCCTTTTGACCAGTCGGCAACTGCATTTTTCAGGGCCAGTTGCAGAGCATTCTGACCGGGGGTAATGGATTGTGCCAGGTTTGTCGGGGTTCTCAGAATAGCAGGAACGACCGTTGCAAGACTGGCAGCCTGGCGGGTAGCCTTGGCGATTGCGCCATTTTTCAAAACCTGACCGCCAATCATCACGCACAAGGCTAGCAAAATTAATCCGGCGGCAATCCCTAATATCAGCCAGCCGGTTTTTATCTTTTTCCTGGCAGGTTTTGCGACAGTTACAGGAGGTTTTTCTGCGCCCGCCACAATCGTAACGGGCGTAGCCAGTTGCTGGTCAGCAGGATTCTGGTCTGGTTCCACCGGCAGATCATTGGCTACCAGCGTTCCAGTGACGGTCGTGGAATTGAAATTGGCGACTGTAGGCGGCTGATTGGCTGGCTCCGGCTGCAGGGCGGCGTGCAAAGATTGGACAAAAGAGCTGACGTCAGAATAGCGGTCTTGCGGGGCTTTCGCCAATGCTTTTACTAGAACCTGCTCCATTGCTTTTGAAATCTCGGGGTTGCCCTGGCTGGGTAACGGTAGCGGAGTATAAATTTGATCGTGGATGATCGAAAAGGGACTATCGGCATTAAAAGGCACCTTACCGACGGTCAATTCATAAACCATTACAGCGAAAGAATAAATATCCGAGCGGGCATCCAGATCAGGTTTTGATAAGGCTTGTTCGGGGGAGATATATTGAGGGGTACCCACCATACGGTCTGCCGTCAGGCTGCTCTCACCGGTCTCAACCAAGCGCGCCAGGCCGAAATCCGCCAGGTAGATTTGACCATCCTGACCCAGCAGAACGTTGGAGGGTTTGATATCCCGGTGCAGGATGTTCTGCCGGTGGGCGTAGGCCAGGGCTGCACCGACCGAATCAACTACACGCAATGTTTCTGAAGATGACAGCCGCCCTCTTGCCAAACGATCCTTGAGGGTTTCGCCCTCAATAAATTTCATCACCAGATAAGGCCGGCCTTCAAATTGCGAAAAATCATAAACCGGTACAATATTGGGATGTTCTAACCTGGCCACCACCCGGGCTTCCCGTTGGAAGCGCGCCAGGAAATTGGGATCGTCCATAAAAGCATAATGCAGGACTTTGATAGCGACGTAGCGGTCAAGCGCGGGATGGTAAGCTTTGTAGACAGTAGCCATGCCGCCCTGTCCAAGCTGCTCCACCAGGTTGTAAGCGCCAATTGTTTCACCAACTGCAAAAGGCATTTCCGCTCTCCGGGGCAATGTTCGATTGCTTTATTACATGCCCGCCACAATTTGGATCTTATTTCGGGTTGTGTCTAAAAAAAAATCTAACAATCTTATTTTATGCTTAAAAAGAACTTCCGACCAGAAGAAAACGGCCTTAAATCCATAACTTCCGTGACATATTACGGCTCATGGAAAAAATTTCTCATTTATACCACCCATAAAGCAATATTCTTTTCACTTCAGACCTAGAGCTATCAGGGGTTTACTACAGGCCTGCGCTGACGGTCTTCCCGGTGAGAGGTCAATTGAGCCCGCCGCAGATACTGGACGATTTTTACACCGGCAATCCCGAAATACCCCAATGCGCTCGAAAGCAGCCAGGGGGCCAAAGCCAGACCGACCGTCGGCCAAAGCACATAAACGGTTGTGACAAGGTAAGCGCCCATGGCCAGCTCGCCCCACACGGTAATCGGCATGCGGCTTTTGTGCTTTTTACTTACAACGCTTACCTGCGGCTCAAGTTTGGGGGTCACTTCAAACACACCGCCATCATACAACGTCCCCGAAATCACACCCAGGGCACAGTTTACGGAGAGGCCTACACCCATGATGACCAAACCGGGGATCAAGATCAACCGGTCAATTAAGCGGGGTACGCGCTCAGTTTTGGCAAGCGCATACATGAGCGGCGGCGCAATGCCGGCGGCTGCCGTCCAGGGAAAATAGATGAAATACCTGGGATCAACCAGACCCA
>DATFYI010000266.1:0-27745 GCA_035315125.1 Anaerolineaceae bacterium
CGGCCATTTTGGAGTAACTTTGCCCTAATAAGCGCATCCTGTTGACCTAAAAATCTGAATGACCGTTGGCTGAACTATATATCATTGGAAATGCATAAAGTTGACTTTATGCCAATTCCTTGTTATATTCATTCCTTCTTGCAATATCTAAAAAGCAAAATTCTTTCCACTCGAATTCTTGACCGATTTCCGCTCTGGCCTGGAACAAACCGTACTGTGGGCTAAAGATTACTTTCGGAAGACTGCGGGGGTATCCAGCCAGTCTGATCAATTGGCGATAAATAAAAGGATATAATTGCAGGTGGGTAAATTTTTTGGGGTAAATACGCCTCTGAAGTTGTAAAACATACAATTCATCGAAAGCGGATTGCCCACCAGGAGTCTCTCTCAGTGTATAAAGGCAAAAAAATTGGCGTGGTTGTCCCGGCATACAACGAGGAAATCCTCATACTGGACACCTTAAAATCAATGCCAGATATTATTGACTGCATCTTTGTGGTTGAGGATGGCAGTACTGACTGCACACTTGCCCTGATTGAAGAACAACAGCAAATAGATGGGCGTATCCAGATAATAGCCCATTCGGTCAACCAGGGTCTGGGCAAGTCATTGATTGATGGTTACGAAGCCAGCCTTAAAAGCGACATGGACTACACCGCAGTGATGGATGGCGATAATCAGATGGATCCGGACGACCTGCCGGTCCTACTCGACCAATTGGTCGATCATGGCTATGATTACGTCAAAGGCAATCGCCTACTGCACAGCAATATCCGTGCAATGCCTTTATATCGGTTTCTCGGTAACGCATTGCTGACCATTCTGACCAAATTCGCCACCGGCTACTATCGCCTGATGGACCCTCAGTGCGCATATGCCGTCATTAGAAATAATGTCCTGGCTCAATTACCGATCCAGAATATGACACACGGCTATGGCTATAATGCCGAAATCCTCACCATGCTCAATATTCAAGGATTTAGTGTGACCAACGTCGAAGTCCGCCCGGTATACGATCGGGAAAAAAGTAAGATCAATCTGTGGACGTATATTCCGCGTGTAACCATACTGCTGATTCGCCTGTTCTTCCAGCGCTTATGGTGGCGCTATATGGTCAGAGATTTTAACCCCTTGGTGCTTTTATATATGTTTGGTTTTTCTAATATCATTTTTATACTCATCCCCTTCACCATTCGCTTTTTTGTCTTGTGGCGGCTTCAACAAAAAGCCCCCGAAGTTACTTTGTTGATTCTTTTATTCACCACGTTAATTACCTTCCAATCACTCATATTTGCCGTTTGGATGGACATGGACTATAACAAAGATCGGAAAAATTGATACTCAATCTTCGAGGTAGTTCATACGCAAACCGCCACAAACCGTGATTTTATATGGGTTTTTCGGAATGAGTTTCAACAGCATTTTGAGGATAAAGGATTTTGAATGCTTCATCGATTCCGCTCCATTCAGAAGGAGTATCCGCTTCAATTTTGGCTGATGTTTTGGGGAATGTTAATCAGCACTACCGGATCTAGCATGATCTGGCCATTCTTAATGATTTACGTCAGTGAGAAACTAAATTTACCGCTGGTTGAAATTGCTTCTTTGATGACGCTAAATGCTGCGATGGGCTTGATTTTCTCCTTTATCGCCGGGCCAATTACAGATCGTGTCGGTCGTAAAGGTGTTATGGTCGCCAGTCTGGCTGTGAATGGATTGGGCTACATATTTTACAGTCATGCCAGTACTTTTTTTGTCTTTGCCGTGGTGATGGCGCTGAATGGTGCTTTTTCCCCATTGTATCGGGTTGGAGCCGATTCGATGATGGCAGACATGATCCCATCTGAGAAAAGAGTCGATGCCTATTCACTGATGCGGATGAGTAATAATTTGGGCGTTTCGCTGGGTCCTGCTATCGGCGGGTTTATCGCTATTTTATCCTATACAACAGCTTTTTATATTGCCGCAGGCGGGATGGTGAGCTACAGTTTGCTATTATTGTTCTTTGCCAGGGAAACTTTACAAACACGGCAAAGTAACGAAATTAAACACGAACGTTTGGGTGGTTACGGGCGAATCTTTCGGGATAAAAAGTTTATCCCATTTATTGCAACTTATACATTAACCCAGATTTGCTCTGCTATGGTTTGGGTATTGCTTTCTGTTTATACCAAAAAGAACTATAACCTGCCCGAAAACCTGTATGGTCTGCTACCAACCACCAATGCTGTGATGGTGGTGACGTTGCAACTCTTGATTACTCGATACACGAAAAGACATCCCCCTCTTTGGATGTTGGCTTTAGGTAGCCTTTTTTATGCTGTAGGGGTTGGCAGTATGGCGCTTGGAAGAGACTTCTGGGGGTTCTGGACATGTATGGTTATTCTGACAATCGGAGAGTTGATCCTGGTGCCAACTTCAACTACCTATACTGCCAACCTGGCACCGGCTGATATGCGCGGCCGTTATATGAGTATCTACACGCTGACCTGGGGATTAGGCAACGGAATTGGGCCAGTATTGGGCGGGTTCTTAAATGATACGATCAATCCACCATCGATTTGGTACGGTGGGCTGGTGATCGGTTTAATCGGCGCCTTGTTGTTTACCAACCTGGCCCGCCAGAAGAACTTTCCTGAAATACAGGCTGCTGTTTCCGAAAAAGTCTGAATTGCCCGCTCTTTTTATTGGACCTGTTACGGCGAAGTGGTATCTACTCGCCAAACATCTGGCGCCGGCGCCAGTTGATCAACGGAGCCGCCGCCAATCGGACCAGATATTTAGCATATAAAATAGAAAACTTGGAACCGCCCAACCGCCGGTGCACTTTTAACATTTCAGGCCAGCAGCGATCGTCTGCCGAAACTGTTTTTCCCCCACCGTGCAGGCGAAAGTTTGCCCATAATTGCTGTGTGTAAACCAGGGGAGCCAGGGCTGCCAATCTTACCCATAAGTCATAGTCCATTGCAAAATAAAAGCTCGGATCGAGCGGTCCAACCTGATGCCACAACTCTGCCCGGAAGAATGAGGCTTGCTGAGGAATATGGACATAACCTTGCCTGAGACGCCGGTAATCGGTCTGGCGAGCCGGGAAACGCCCGATCACTTTACCTGACCCATCAATGAAATTAGCATCCCCATAAACCATACCAACATCCGGGTGCGCCTCCAAAAACTTGACTGCCTGACTGATTGCTCCGGGCTGATAAGTATCATCCGAGTTAATCCAGGCCAGGATCTGTCCACTGGAATGTGAGAATCCTTTGTTGATGGCATCGGTCTGTCCCTGGTCAGGTTCAGACACCCACCAGGCCAGACGATTGGCATAGCTCCGGATGATATCCAGGCTGCCGTCGCTTGACCCGCCATCCACAATGCTATATTCGATCTGCGGGTAGTCTTGATCCAGCACAGATTGTATGGTAGCTTCTAAGAAACTGGCCTGGTTGAAAGAGGGGGTTACAATCGAAACAAGCATGGCCATCATTGGGTCGGTGTTTGAACTGCGCCGGGCGGCAGCGGATGCTGCAAGTCAAAAAGCAAGTAATTATCGGTTTTTTCCAGCAGCGGATAGCCGGAATATAATAGCTTCTTTAACTCGGTTTGTGTGTTAAATTCACTTATCATCGTAACCAGGAAATATTGCTTCCCGGCAGTTTGTTGTGCAAAAAGTTGATCGATATTAAAAGTCGCTCCTGCCAGGCTGCGGTAATTCATATCGCCTTCGGTCATCCAATTATCGGGGATCACCCAACCATAATACTCAAGCCGGTAACCATAATCTTGTGTCAATCCAACGACTGAGGCGTTTACTCCCAGGCGTTTACCCAGGCTTTCCCAAAATGCCGGCTCAGTGCTGGCATCCGTCTTTTTGATGGTGGTTCTTACATCCCAACCCTGGAAAATCATGGCAAAAAGAACGACGCCCATCACAATTGGATAGAGCAGCCAACGCGGACCACGCAGGTTCCTCAACAATAATTCCGCGGCTACCCCAATCCCGATTGCAATCACCGGCACCAGCGGAAGTTGATAGTAATCGTGCGTGGATATATGATAATCCAGCGTAAACCCATACACCAGATAACCCAGCATGACACACAGAAACATGGCCCGCTGAGTCTTGTCTTTAATCAACCATAAACCTAGAATTCCAATCAAAAACCAACCAAAACCAACTACGCCGGAAATCTGGTCAGTCCAGCGGATATACCAGGCCGGGTCAAGCCACAACTGCGGGAAAAAGCGTAACGCAAACTGGCTGGCCAACTGGCCTGAGATATACATGCCATAAACATAAAACATGCCGTAAGGTATAACAGCTAATATAGCAATGACCCATACTTTGGGATCACGAACCGCTTTTTTCAAGCCAGTTCCAACCAGGATTAAACCAATCAAGGCTGCGGCCACAAAGAAAACCGCCGTTGATTTGACTAAAATGGCTGCGCCGCTCAATGCGCCGGTTGCGATGGTCCAACCCCAACTCGGATTGTGGTACCAACGGTTCATCGCCCAAAATGAAAAGATGATCAAAGAGGTGAGCAAAGGATCGGGTTGAAAGGCACGGCTGGCAATAGCAGCATAGGGCAACACTAAAAAATAAACTAATGAAATAATCGCCCCATCGCTGCCGCTGATGTCCCTGACCAGCAGAAACAAAGCAATTCCACCCAGCAACCAGAACAGGATGGAGTATAGTCTGGCAATCCATAGATAAACACCGCCCATTAGTTGGTAACAGAACGCGACCAGGTGCTCCATAATCGGCGGCTCGGTCAGACCTTCCAATTTCCACTGGTGAACGGCCAACTGGCGCTGCCAGGCCGGTATGGCCGATAAATTCTGATAATACATGCCACGCGCCATCAGGGCCGTGTGCAGTTGGCGTGTTGGTTGAAAGTCTAATGGAGGATCCGTCAAGCCGTACAGCCGAATAGCCAAACCAACCCCAAAAATGATGGCTAAGCTGACCAATAAAACAATTTTATTGGGGGCGAAAAAGGATTTGGTCTCGGAAAACTCCATAGAATACCTGCAGTACGCTCTAAAGGATTATTTTGTTAAAGGGTGATCAAGATCATAAATTACAAAACCATTGCCCTTATAATAAACTGGGTACCCTTCGGTCAAAATGGTTTTAAGTTGTGGCTGAGCATCAAATTCTGACAAGGCCGTTACCAGGAAGTAATCTCTTCCGTTTGTATTTTCTTTGAAATAGGTGTCGTAATCGATTGGTTGGTTCCCATGGATCGAAAACAGTTTTAGATCCGCCGAAGAAGGCCAGGTGAAGGCGCTCGCCCGCCAGCCATAATAACGCAGGCGCATATCATAATCGGCGGTCAGCGATACAAAAGTCTTTCCTTCGGGCAATGCTTTTGCGACATTCCGCCAGGAAGCCGGTTCATCTGCATAGGTAGAAATATATATATTTGAACGCGCCACCCAAAGCGAATATCCTGCTGTATAAACCAGCACAGCCACCGCCATGGCACGCCAAATCCAGGCTTGTTTGGCTAAAACCTGAAAAACAGCCGCCATAAATGGCACCAGGGATAAGCCAACCAGACCGATCAACGTCAGATGATAATAATCATGGGTAGTGTATTGGTATGGGGAAGATAATCCAAACAGGAGATAACCGATCCAGCCGCCGATCATGAGAGCCCGAGCATTTTTGGGCGCCAGAAAAGTACCCAGCATACCCGCCAGAAGTACAGTCAGGCCCATGATTCCCCCAATCATGGACATCCATTCTGCGTAGAATTTATGCGTCAGAATCAGGCTTGCCAATGAGAGGGTCCAAAAAGAAAGAAAATCACTTGACCGGGCCTGGTTCAGGATCAGATAATAAATAATTGAAGGCACGGCTACCAGCAGCGTCATAACGTATGAATGTGGGTTGCGCAGGGTTCGCCGGAAGCCTTGCGCAGATAGCCAAACTGCCACGATCATGGGAGCCACAAAAAAAACGGCATAGATTTTGACGAGCACGGCCATGCCACCCAAAACACCGGTCAAAATGGCCCATTTCCAATTTGGTGATTCACTCCAGCGGAATAATGCATAGGCTGTTACTAATATCCACATGACCATCCACGGATCAGGCTGGAAGGAGCGACTGGCAATGATGCCGAAAGGTAAAAATAAATAGAATGATAACCCGGCCAGGGCGGGGAAAAATGAGGTAATCCGGCGGCCGATACCGAAAATTGCCAGACCCCCAATGCTCCAAAATAAAGCCTGGTAGATACGCGCCAGCCAGAATTGCTCCGATCCAATGATCACGTACGTTATCCCTACCAGCTGTTCCAGAATGGGAGGTTCATAAACTTCCAGATTGGCTAAATCGATCGCTTTTTGGCGCAAGGCCGGATTGGCGGTCGGGCTGAGCTTGTAATATACGGCCCGGGCAATCAGCAGTGAGCGGAGCTGGCGCGGGGCAAAAAAATCAAGGGGTTGATTTTTTAGACCGTAAAGACGGATGCCAAAACCTGCTAATAGTACTAGCGCCAACAAAAACGCATGTACAGTACTCATCTTTGTAGCGCTTACCACCCGATCTTGTTGCAGCCCCTCTGTCAAAACCTCAGCTTGCATAAACACCTTCCATGCTGCAATCGAATAAAAATAAAAACTTCACCCATTCGTCTTGCGTACAAACAGGGCATCAGATTGTAAAATCGTGCCATCGGCTGGCGAAATCAGCGAATCAAAGTTGCCAGCATACTCGTAACCCTGCTCGCTCAAGCAGGCGTAGATCTGGTCAAACAGGATTTGACCTTCATAAAGCGGTCTATAAGAAACTTCACTTAGAATAAAATGTACTTTTCGAAGAGTTTCAGATCCCCCTTGTAATACTTTATCCTCAAAGCCCTGGACATCCAATTTTAACAACACCGGAGCTTCCAGTTCCATAGCGGTCAGATAATCGTCCAGTCGCGCCACCGGCACTTTGATGGCAGTTGCATGAGAAGTATGAGGAAACGTGTCTTTGTGCAACTCCGCCATAGGCAATGCCGACGAGGAAGCTGCAAAATCACTCTTCCAAAAATTCATTTCACCCCTTTGATCTCCCAGGGCAGTGTGAAAAGCGCGAAAATGGGGCGCTTTCGCCAGGTTCTTTACCAACTTCTGGTAGTTTTCGGGCACTGGTTCAAAAGAATAGATGCGCGCTTCTGGTAGTATCGTGTGAATTCCGTAAGCAAATGCCCCTATAAACCCACCTACATCGATAACGGTTTTAAAGTTATTCGATTGATACCACTCTCGATGATCACTCATCGCTACCAGCTCACGCACCAACATGCGATCTGTAAACGTCTTGCCGATCAGAGATAGTGTCTTGCCAGGATATTGGTAAGGGAACAGCATATAGCACACCGCTTTGCAAAGCCAATCTGATAATTTCAAACTCATCCAATTCTCCCGACTAATTGATCCGATTCTACTTGTTTACAGGTCAATTTGGTTACTTTGTTTGCTGCTTTTGTTGGTAACGCCTGTAAACCGGCTCGATTTGATTAAAACCAACCAGAGAAAACATCGTGAAAAGAATGCGTTTCCAATCCCGGAGAGGAGTTGGCGGATATGCTAAAAAACTCCTGGCATAGCATTGCAACGATTTTCCCGGCAGCCCACCTTCGGATAAATAACGGCCATTGAAACGATGGACGCCTGCCAGGATCTTGGCTCGATCACGCTGGTATAAATCCGCCAGACCGGGTTGGTCGCGCATCCAGTCCGCCACTTGATAAGCTTCTCTGCCAAACTCTGGCGCCTGAGCTATATTTTTGGCAGCCGCGTGGTAACGAGCTGCTGCCCACAATTCAGCCACATAATGGATTGGCGCCAGTTCAGCCATCCTCAGCCACAATTGGTGATCCAACATACAATGATAATGGGTATCCAGCCGGCCGGCTCTTTCGAAGATTTCTTTTCGAAAAAATACCGCCGGTTGTCCAATGATATTGAAGCACATTAAGTCTTTGAGGTTCCAATCCTTATATCGTAAAGTATTGATTTTCTGGCCAGCTCCATCAACTGCCAGCACTTCTCCATAAACCAGGCCGGTACCCGGCGCAGCGTTCAAAGCCGCCACAGCCGCAGCGATTGCTCCCGGAAGATAATAATCATCCGAATTCAGCCAGGCTGCAATCGTACCATTTGCATGAGCCATGCCCTTGTTGATCGCTTCAGCCTGCCCATGATCTGGCTCCGAAACCCACCAGGCCAGCTTGTCCTCATATTTCTTGATAATTTTCTGGCTGCCATCGCTTGATGCGCCATCAACAATGATATATTCCAGATTTGGATAACCCTGATCCAGGACGGATTGAATGGTCTGCTCTATGAAAGCAGCCTGGTTATAAGAAGGAGTAATAATCGATACTAGCGGCAGGTTGGGCATTTATTTATGAAAGAAATTCTCGTATTTTACCCTGGGAAAAACTCGCAGCTTACCTCCAATGGTCGCATCCAATACCTGGCGCCCTGCTTCTTCATAGGCCCGGCGAGCCATACCGTAGGATTTTTCGGAAGTTACCAGGTCAGGAAGCTGCCAACGGAAACCTTTTCCAAAATAGCCCGGATCGAAATGGTTCGGATCATCCCCTTGTGAGACAACCGTAGTATTGGGCTTGCCATGAGTGACAAAATTATGGTCAACGCCGATTAAGATGACTTTTTGAAAGCCCAGGTAAAACGCCAATTGCAAGGCGGCATAGGTAACGGTAGCGCCTTCCCATAACCTTCCGCAGGCATTCGCTCCAAATTTAGGTCCGGTATAAGTGGTATAAAGGAAGTACAGGTCATCGGCGGGTTTCAACCATCGCCGTCCTCGCCAGGAGACAAAACGAGGGATATCCATAGTCTGAATATCCGCAGCACATTGTTCAACCACCAGGTCGTTCACAGCCAGGTAATAACTCGTCTTAAATCCGATTTCAGGAAAAATCAAGTAAATGCGGTTCATCCCGATGGTATATTCGTTCCGCAAACAGCTCAGATCGGTTTTACGCAAACTGGGTCCATTCCCCAAAATAAAACAACGCTCACCGCGATGTTTATCCTTCAAAGCTTTAAGTCTGTGAACCGTATCCAGTCGCCAGGGGTGAAATTGAGCCGCAGGCCATTCTCCAAGACGGCCGAGTGCATCCCAAGACTCTTTGGCAGCAGATACCAATGGGTCAGGTATGTGCCTTTTCAAAGTATTCTTGAATTCGCTCATTCTGTGCTCAGTCTGGCGGTGGCCCCGCCATCTACAATCAGCGCCTGACCGGTCATAAACGACGACTGGCTCGAATCAGCCAGGAAATAGATGGCATGCGCAATTTCTTCCGGTTTTCCGATCCGGCCATTAACCGTTTTGCGAGCCAAGTTCTCAAGCCTGGATGTGATAGTTTCGCCTTCCAATGACCCACGTATCATCCCGGCACGCAACATGGGCGTATCCACTGCTCCAGGTAAAATAGCGTTGACGCGAATATTATCCACAGCAAACTCAATCGCCATAACACGGGTCAGCGCCAACAGTCCCCCTTTGCTGGCAGCATATGCCGCAATATTGGCCGATGTCTGCACGGCGTGCACCGAGGAGACATTGACGATTGCTGCATTTCCGGCCGCTTTCAAGAGCGGGTAAGCCAGCTTGGCTCCCAGGAAAGCGGCTCGCAAATTTGAAGCCATGACCGCATCCCATTCATCAACACTGGTATCCAGCACAGATTTGGCAATTTGATAGCCTGCATTATTAACCACGGCATTCAAAGTGGGCGTAAATGCCTTGGCCTGGTCATAAATACTGTGCATATTGGCCGGTTCAGAGATATCCGTCTGGATAAATAAACCGTCTCGCGGGAATGGTTCCCCAAACTCCTTACGGTCTACCCCAATCACTCGCCATCCCATCTCGGCAAAGTATTTGACTGTCGCCCGGCCAATACCACCCGCTGCGCCAGTGATTAGCATTACTTTCTGCTGTGAATTATCCATCGGAATGCTCCTTTCAAAGAATATCCCAAAAACCTGGCAATGCTGAAAACGGGCTAACAAACCGTGTTTTGTAGAGCCGATTCGAGTTCGCGCTGCTGATCATCCAGGTCTTCGCAAGAAATTCTCAGATTTTCTAAAAGATTGCGAATCGTGTTCCAATGGACACGCTCCCAGGCGGCCGGACTGGAATTCGAGTTATGCGGCGCTAATAAAACATTATCCATTTCACGCAATGCTGAATCGGCCGGCAAAGGCTCAACTTCGAAAACATCCAACGCAGCCCCACCAATATGACCGGATTTCAGGGCAGCAACCAGGTCCTGCTCTGCCACAATTGGACCACGCGCAGTATTGATCAACACCGCCCCGGGTTTCATCCAGGCCAGGGTTTCTGCACGGATCAAATGATAACTGCTCGGATTGAGGTCGCAATTTGTGCTGACAAAGTCAGCTCGCTGGAGTAAGTCCATTAAACCGGTCATCTCCACGCCGTTTTCCAACACAAAATCCGGAGTGATCTCCACAATATCATTTCCCAGCAGTTTCATTCCAAAAGCACGCGCTCGGCGCAGGACGGCTTTACCAACATTGCCAACTCCAATCACACCCAAAGTACACTCGCTCAAAGAACGACCGGGCAGCTTTTGCCATTTGCCGGCTTTGACAAAACGATCCATCCAGGGCAGGCCGCGTGCAAAAGTCAGCATGTATCCCAATACGCTGTCAGCCACTGGCATGGTAAAAGCATTCGGCGTGTTGCAAACTCGGATCCCAAAACCTTCTGCCGCCTGCTGGTCGATCGAATCAATGCCCGTTCCCCATTTCGAGATCACTTTCAAACGCGGCAGACATGCCTCCAAAACCGCTTTTGAAAAACGGTCATCTCCGCAAATCGCACCGTCAAACTGACCGGCGTACTCCAGGATTTCATTTTCTGATAAACGCTCATTTACAGGTGGAACAATCAGATCCAGGTTGTAATGTTTGAATACCGGCCGGAAACGTTCCAGGCAGGACAGCATATATGGGGCTGAAAGGAGAATCGTCGTCACGAGTGCACCGTTGATTGGCTGCTTTGTTTCTGATGGCTAAGCAAGATATCCGCTATTAAGAAGTCCAGCTCTTCATCGATATCCCAGGCTTCATCCCGATCCATCACAAATAAATAGGGTCGTTCACCCAGCCGGTTTCTACGAGTTTCCAGATTTGGGCGAGTAAAGAGATAGATACATGAATTTTCTTCGTAAACAGGAGGTAAATCCTGTGTTTGGAGCAATATGGCCGGGTTATGATTGATCGGCCGGGTGAGCTCATCCCATAATCTGCTTTGCAAACGTGTTGCTGCAAAAAGCGAATCATACGCCGGGTACAAATCAGTCAGTGTCTTGATGGCTCTTGAGATGGTATCGGAGCGCAGCAACGGGTTTGTGCTATGGGTTTGTAGATAAAAATCGGCCGCTATCTGAGCGGTATCGTACATCAGGATCTCATTCATCGGGACGGTATCGGCTCGCAACTCCTGCGGTCGTTCCAACAAAATCACTTCCGGATATGACGTGCTAACACTTTCCATAACATTGGGGCTGTCCGTATCCACCACAATCTGATCAATTTCAGGGCAAACCTTGAGTGTATCAAGGATATGATGAAAGAGCGGTTTGCCTGCCAGCAGGCGATAGTTTTTTCCCGGCACTCGCTGGGAATGATGTCTCATCGGCACTAAGGCTACAATTTTTTTGGCTTTTTCCATGCGTTATTCATCCAAAAGAAAAGGTTTATCCTGGCGGATTCCAGTCACAATCGTTTGAAAAGTTGAAGAATTTTCCGGAAGCAAATCCTGCCAGGAAAATGGTTTTAGCGTGACGTAACCTGGCCAGATCCCATCTTCTTTCAAATATTCTTCAAATGGCAATGAAGATCGGAAAAGCTGATAATAAAGAAAACGCCTGGCATTCCTTTGAAATTCGGCAGGTACCGTGATTTGGTCTGCTTTCAGGAATTCCTCAGCCTGACGGCAATATTCATCCGGGCTGTCGGGGAAAAAAACGGTTGGAAGCTGCGTAAATCTCGCTTTTCCTGCGCACAACACCGGCGCTCCTAATAAGGAAGCCTCTAAACCAATGGTTGAATTGTACACCATAACAAACTTAGACTTCTGGATCAATTCATACGAGCTGAAATACTCACTTGAATCAACAAACAATACATTTGTTAAAGCATTCACCTGGTTTTTTTTGATCCAATCGGCAACGCTTTCACGGCTTTGTTTTCCAGGCCGGCTTTCATCAGGATGAGCACGGATAACAAAAAAAGTCTCTGGGTGCGCCCGCATAATCGCCAATATTCGATCCAACCAGTCAAACATATGCTGGAAAACCACGTTAGCATGCCCCTGGCTGGTATCAAAGATGACATTGGTAAAGACTGGTACGATCTGATCGTAGCCAGCAGCTCGCTGCAGGAATTCCTGGCTCAGGCTGCGCATCTCGGGCCAGAACCGGATACCTGCCATACTAAAATTCCCCTGGAAACGGTTCGCCAGGTATTGGTCAAGCCGTTCTTGCTGAACTGGGGTCAACTCAAAATTTTCCGGGATTTCGATTGGATAAGCGGTTGCATCCCCAGTTGTAAAATAGCCAGTCAGCGGTCTCAGCCCTACCTCATGGCTAATCACTCGAAGTCCATCCTGGCGTGCTACCCAACGAACGCAAGCTTCCGGATAAAAGGTACCGTTAAACACAACTAAAGCCTGAGGGTCGACGTCTTTCAGTAAAACTTTCATCTGGCGGGTCACACCCCAGGCCGACTGGATAAATTGGCTGCATAAAAAACGAGTCGGTTGATCATCATTGAGATGGTGCCGTCTTAATACCCAGCGTAAGGAGGGTAAAACCAGCTCACCCAGGGGTATGCCCTGGAATTCCAGATTGATTAAGTTTTGCAGTGACATACCTTGTAGCCTCTGCATCAGGGCCACATCGTTTTGAAACCCAAACCATTTAACCGGAGCGCGATAGTAGGCGGCAGACGATTGGGCTTCGCAGCTTCGGCAAGGCGGGACAGACTGCGGATTATCACGATTTGTTCCCAATACGCAGCGGCTCATGCCGGCCCGGCAAATAAAATGCGCTACCGGAGTTCCCGCCAGGCGCAAGCTCCAACCCGCTAATAAGGAAAATCCAGCATTTAAACTGAGACCCGTCAGGCGGGTAGACGCATTCATGAAAATAACCGGTTTTTCTCCTGCCAGTCTTTTTTCATGGATTGCCACCTGCTCCGCCATGGCCCGAACTTTCTGATCGCTTTGCCAGTGCAGAATTGTCCGTCTAAGTGCGTTATTCGAACGATCAACAACTTGTTCTAAACTCATCAATATATCCGATCAACCCAGTGTTTATTTGTTTTATTTACTTCGAATAACTAAAAAAGCTGTCTCTCCGCGTTGAATTGTTTTTATCTTTCTCAACGACCTGAAATAATCCATATCATCGTTGTAGCGGGCGAGTACGACGCTGTAATCCGGAGATATCTTCGATTTGTCTGGACTTTCAACCAGAATCTGAAAATTCATTTTTGGATCAGCACACTCTTTAAACATCCAGGATAATATGGGATTTGTGAAGGCGACTTGCGAGCCCTTTTTTGCAACCTCAGATAAATACCTTCCAGCTTCACACAATGAAGTTCCATAATAATCATTCTCATAGGTTCTACCGGTATTCCCCGTCCCACCGACCAATGCGTTGTAATAGACATATTCGTAGGGATGCAACCAGACACCCGAAATGATGCCTGGTAATAACAGCAGAAAGCATACGATTGCATTCATCCATTTTATCTTAATTAATTTTGCCAGCTTTTCAAAGCCGGTGGCGGAGAAAACAAACAACGGCGGTGTGATAAAAAGAAATTGTCTGAAGTTATCATACAGAATGGGTTTAATAACAATAACCAGCAAAATTGGTACAAGCAACCATAAAAACAAGATGCTATTTTTTAGCCAATTTTCTTTCTTTCTAATCAATATTAAAATCGCTACTATGATCCCCGCCAAGGCCAGAACGACCAGCGGTAATGTAAATTGAATGGCCAATAGCCTGGGTAAATAATCCCACGGTAATTTTGTTGGGAGAATATCTTTTCCATTAAATCGAACAGAGCCGCCCCATGAAAAATCAGCCATTACTCGAAAAGCCTGGATGAAACGATTGATCGGATCGAGCCAAAGGTATGGCCAGAAAATGTACATTATTATGATGGCAACCCCAGAATAAATCACTAAATATTTTATCGACTTTTTGCCTGATTTTAAGATGGCATAAAGAAAAACCAGGCCCGCTGCAGCCGGCCCTAATACCCGTATGGACATCGTCAGACCCAGGACTGCTCCTGCCAAAATTATCCATCGAAAAGTCATAGACGATCTAAACAATGTATAAATCGCTAAAAATAACAGAATAAAACAGATGAAATAAAATTCACATATATTCACCCACCTCAGCGCTTTCTCTAAATAAGAATTCAATAAAATTCCATGGCTCATTCCAATCGCGATTCTTAACTTATAGGAATAAAGCAGCGTTCCAGGATTGGAGTTCTGGATCTTATCAAAGATTTGAACGATAAGGGGTTGGCTGAGGCTGTTTGAAGATATGCGATCGAAAGAAAATATAACAAAAATAATAGCTAATAGGGCGAAAATAAATAGCAAGATAGTTCGCCTTTTTCGATTTTTGATTACCGGTAAAAATGATTTTTTTTCCTGGTTGGCATTTTTTAAAGAATCTGAAACTTTATCGAATGCAATCAAACCAAAAGTAACAGAAGCCAGGAAGAATACCATAAAAGGAGTGTCTTTGGGGTTCATAATTCCGTGGCCCCATAATAACGGCTGTGTTAAATACAGCAACGTAGCGAAAAAAGACGCTGACTCAGAAACGAATCGTTTACATAGGACAAATAAAATCCAATCTCCCAACAGGAATACCATGAAATTAAGGATATGCCAGATGGAATAAATATCCAGCTTTGAAATGAAACTTTTGATAAATTGAACTACTATATCTGCAAGAATGATATAGGCCGGTCCATAGAACTGTAAATCATAAAAATTAAATAGTTTATCAAAAGGAGCTCCAACAATATTGAGTTTTATGACATTGATGTTGATATCTGCAAAGCCATAAAAGAGGATTTCGTCAAAACCAAGTCCGTAGTCTTTTATCCGAATAATGCAAAGCAACAGGGAAAATAATAGAATCAAAAAGAGGAGTAGTTTATAAGTATGTTTTTTATATAAATTACTCCTGGCAATATTCACGTTTAATTAATCCACATCCATTTCGGAAAATTAATATATTTACTCAAACACGCCGTAGTTTTTTCAAGATGGGCAACTCACTCTCATAAACCTGTTTAACCCCATCACCCAACGACTGTTCAGTAACACGGATATATTTCACCAGACGCTCAAAACCGCCCGGCTCTACCGAAGCCGCCTGATCGCTGCCCCACATGGCTCGATCCAGGGTAATGTGACGCTCGACCAGACAGGCACCCAACGAAACCGCCACTACAGATGGAATCAGTCCAACTTCATGACCTGAATAACCAATCGGACATGGGAATTCTTTTCGCAGGGTATCGATCATGCGTAAATTCAATTCATTCGGTTCACAAGGATAGGCGCTGGTGGTGTGCGTGATCATTAAGTTATCTGTGCCTAAAACTTCTACCGATTTGCGAATTTGATCCATCGAGGACATGCCGGTTGAAAGGATGACCGGACGCCCGGTTTTGCGCAGACAGTGTAGCAAATTATGATCGGTCAGACTGGCTGAAGGAACTTTATAACAGATCGGATTAAAAGGTTCCATAAAATCAACGGATGGCTCATCCCAGACCGACGAGAACCACGTCATACCAATTTCTTTACTGTAACGGTCGATTTCCAAATACTGTTCTTGATCAAACTCAACCTTATAACGATATTCAAGGTAAGATATATAGCCCCAGGGGGTATCCCGCATTTGGCCGCGCTGATCGGGCGGAACGCATAACTCGGGAGTGCGTTTCTGAAACTTAACCGCATCGACGCCATAACGTTTGGCGGCTTCCATCAGCTTTTTTGCGATTTCAATATCACCATTATGATTTATGCCGATTTCTGCGACGACATAGGTGGGATGACCATCCCCGATCATACGATCCCCAATCTTAATCTCTCTGTTCATATTAATTAATCCCTTTCGGCCTTTCTTTTAATAACAAGATCGCATAATTCGCGCACTGCCCCATGACCACCCGGTTGAGATAAAACCAGGTCAGCCTGGCGCATTGCGGCTGGTTGAGCATCGGCAACTACCACTGCACAACCTACCAGTTGAAAACACGGCACGTCATTGATATCGTTCCCAACAAAGACGACGTGTTGGCGATCGAGATTCTTTTCTTGTATCAGTGCGCTGAGTGCGCTGGCTTTATCGCTGATACCCTGGATATATGGCAGTTTCAATTTCTGGCAGCGTGCTGTTACGACCGGATTGGTCTCGGTTGAAATGACCATCGCCTGAATGCCTGATTCTATCAGTTGATTTAATCCCAGACTGTCGCTGCGGTAAGCAGCCACCTGCTCATGGCCGTTTTCATCCACCCACACCCGGTTATCGGTCATGACGCCATCAAAATCAAAGATAATCATCTCAATCTTCTCTGGCAATGATCGGCGGGGTTTACCCGGAAACACCATATCCAGGTTACCATTATAAACTAGGTACTCGTAGCGCTGCCAATCATACAAATTGTCAATATCGACGCTGTAGTGCGCATCAATCTGCAAACCCAAAATCACCGAACCGCTCATAGACTCTTTTTCCAGGATGGTCGCGGAGCGGATCGCATCAATGTGTCCAGTTTGCCAGTAGACTGGCGGCAAGATCTGCCGGGGAGCATTATAGGGCTCTAATATCCCATCCACCATGAGCAAAGAGCTCATCTGGTGAGATATTGGATCAACCCGCCACATTTTATGAGGGTTTTGTCCGGCTGGCACAACCCCCCGCACCGAATCAGCCTCAGGATGATCCAATAACATATGGACCGCATCATCGATTAAAGTTCGCGGCCGAATTGGCGAGGTTGGGCGGAGCTGGACGATTATATCCGGGTGATATCCTTCTTTTTTATCCAGCCACTCTAATGCATGAAGGAAAACAGGCAAATCGAGCGTATTATCCTGCGCCAGCTCAGCCGGGCGCAGAAAGGGAGTTTCAGCTCCGAATTCGCGAGCCACAGCCGCAATTTCTTCGTCATCCGTGGAAAGGATTGTACGTGTGACGGTCTCGGACTGTCTGGCTGCTGCAATACTATACGCAATCAAGGGGAAACCTGCAAAATTCCGAATATTCTTGTGAGGGATGCCTTTGGAACCACCCCGCGCCGGGATGATTGCCAGAACCTCGTTTTTCTTTACCATGCCGTCCATCCCCCGTCCACCACCAAGTTCGAGCCCGTCATGTAGGATGAGGCTTCAGAGGCCAGGAAAAGCAGCGCTCCATTCATCTCATCGCGATGCGCCATGCGTCCTAAGACGGTATGCGCCGCGTAATTGCGTTCAAATACCTCATCGTGATTATTGAAAACTCCCCCGGGGGTCAGGCTATTAACGCGTATATTTTTTCCAGCATAATAAGTTGCCAGATAGTGCACCAATCCTAAAACCCCAGCCTTGGTCACCGAATAAAAGACCGGTTTATACTGTTGCTGAAGCTCGCCGGGACGTTGATAAATGCGCTGATCTGGTCCTACCAGACCGTACGTCGAGCAGATGTTAATAATCGAACCGTGGTTTTGTTCCAGCATCGGTTTTACGGCGGCCTGGGCTGAAAGGAACATACCGGTCAGATTGACGTCTAAAGCCTGTTGCCAGGCATCCAGAGGATAATCCTCAAAAGTATTGCGATGCTGGCCCTGGTGTTCATTATCAAATTTTGGATCCATAGCGGCACTGCAGACCAGTACGTCCAATCGTCCAAAGGCCTGCACAGTTTTAGAGACCATGGCTCGAGTCGATTCGGGTCGGGTGACGTCCACCTGAACCGCCAGGGCAGAAAAACCGGATCGCTTCAATTCATCGGCCACCCGGCCGGCCGCCTCTTCATTCATATCCGCCACAACTACCTGGGCGCCGGCTTGAGCCAGGGTACGGCAAAATTCCTGCCCCAGCAGCCCGGCTCCGCCGGTGACAACTGCGCTTTGACCGTTCAATTTAAATTTTTCAAATATTTCACTCATGATTTCAAATCCCATCAGTCAGTTTTGAACTTCTTGAACCATCGCATAAAGCTGGCATTTTTTCAAACATTTAGTTGGGTAAAATTCCAAAAATGGCTCCATCCCCATACTCTTTGATCAATGGGATACCAGCGGTCAGATCGTGCCTCCATTGATCTGCAAACGGATCGTCCAAATTCCGATAATCAAAAATGACCATAACTGCCTTTTGGGCCAACACTTGTTGTCGCACCCTGTTCACCTCGCTTGCATAATCTGTCCGGTAAGTGACCGTAGCCGGATTGGTAGGGGATGGCAGGATAAAAGCAGTCCGGTCGGTAAGCAAAGAAATGGCCATAATCTTGTTGCTGTAGATCAGCACATGTGGCAGTTCTCGCACAGCCTGCATGGTATCAGAATTTACCCAACTGGAGGCGGCATAACCCTGACCAGCCAGGTGCAAGTCATGTACAAAGCCCTTCGTGTCTTCAATAAAAGAGGCTGCCAATGCCAGGATCAAAAAAACCGTGGCAGCTTTCGCCAACCAGACTTTTTGTTGCCACAACCAGGCCAGAAAAGCAAATATCAGGAAGAACACACAGATCAAAAACGGCATGATGATACGCGGCTCAAAGATCGGGCTGGCGTCCAGGAAGGTCAGCGTAAATACCAGGGTTGCCAGAAAAAGGAGCGCCTGTATGGCTATTATCAAAATCAATCGAAAAGAATTGTTTCCAACGCTCATTGAATTACGACGCATGTATAGAATACCCCAAACAATCCCGGCAAGCAGGACTGCCAGCAAGACAAAAAACACGATGTCCCAAAATGGCAGCAGCTTATCGACCAATCCAAAACGCTCAGGTAAAAGCCAGAGCCAGAAATTATGCAGCCCATCCAGAATTTTCTGGGTTGGGATAGGGTGATAGAGGATTGTGCGATTTACAGCATTTCCTGATGCCAGGAAATTACGGACTGTCCATACCGCCACTGCCGGCAATCCGCCCGCCAGGAAAAGTAGAATTCCATTCAGACGTTTTTTCCAACCCGAGTCAAAAACGAGCAATGCTACTATGGCAGTTCCATAGAGCGAGATGCCCACATAGCGAGCCAGGTAGGTAAAGCTGGCTGTTACACCGGCTAAAACGAGCCAGCCTTTATGATTATATTCAAAATAACCAGTTAAGAAGAATAAAGACAATAAATAATTGACCAAAAAAACCGGCTCGGAAAGCGCCAGTGTGTGGACATACAGGAAAGTTTGCGAAATCGGGAACAGCACTGCCCCAACGATCCCCAAGACGGCAGAACCGGTTATACGCTGAATGATAAACCCAACCAGAACGATATTCGCTGCGAAAAAAATTGCCGCAACCCACCAGGCAGCACGTAGTGGTTGTAAACCCGCCAGCAAGACCGGCAGCAAAACGATCGGATACATGGGGGGATTGTTGGTAACCGGCTTAAAAGCTCCGTCACCAGCCATGCGTGTGTAACCATGACCCGCCAGAATGTTTTGCGCTCCACCGATATAAGCATCTGAATCGTTAAAAAGACCCAGGCCAAAAGGTGTCACATAACGCAGCAGTAGGATTCCGGCGATGGCAATAACCGCCAACGCCAGCCAGAACCAGGCGTCCCCTATTTTGAGAATTGGTCTATTCTTGCCAGATATCTGTTCCATCCTGCCTCAAAACTTGTATACGGTCTTCACACCGACGGGTTCAATGCAAACGCTTATTATAAGCCAGAAAAACGGTTCAAATTCACTGCGTAGGGTAATAATAAATCACTCCATCCGAGCCCATATAAGACACCTGCAAACCATCGGTTAGATTCTGAATACGCTGGGCAGTCTGATCCCCATAAATACTTTCTAATTGCGACGAGAGGCTGTCGAAAAGGACCAGAGCCGCTTTATGTTCTCGGAAAAGGCGCTGCTGTCCATTGTCGGAGGAAAGGTCGCCGTTCCCGTACTCGCTGTAAACCACCAGCGGCTTGTTTAAATAAATTTCTGCATAAGGATAGGCAGTGCGCCCGGTCAAGAACAAAACAGCCATGGTCTCATTAGTTACAATCGTGCTGTTAGCCGGCATCGCTTTCAGGGCCTGGATGGTCTGGCTTTCACGCCACTTTGGTGAGGTATAACCCAGACCCAGTTCGTAATTTTGATTAATGATGCGCATCGAACGCCAACCATAAGCCCCTACGAATAAAATCAGTAACACCGGCAGCCCAAATTTTAACCAGCGCCAGGCCGGCCAAAGGTTCAAAGTAAGGCCAGCCAGAAGGACGATGATCCATAGAATGTCGATATGAATCGGAGAAAACATACGGTCATCAATCGTGATGGGTGGGTAAGTGGTGATATATACCACAAAAATAATCCCCAGGTACGCCAGAATAAATATCATCAATAAAATCAGCAGTTGGAAAAGATCCTGATTGTATGTTTTATTGTTCGTTTTATTGAACTTCCAAATTATCAATCCGAACCAAAGCAACATACCCAGGACAAACAGAATGTCGACCAGCAGATTTATGGCAGCCGGGTAACGCGGTGAAGCGATCCATGAATCAGGCAACAGCCATCTCAAAATGATATTCTTGATGGGAGGCAACATGCTTGCAATCCGGCTGACTATATCAACCGTTTCCAGGCTGCGGGAAGCCAGTGTAGCCGTCTTAGAAACGTCATATATTACCCAAATAATCATCGGCCAAAGACCGGCAGCCAGATATTCCAGGCTTTCCACCAACCTTTCCTGCCACCGTTTCGTGCTGAATACCAGCAATCCTACCCAACCTGCCGCCAGATAGGCCACGGCGCTATAGCGGGTCAGAAAAGATAAACCGGCCAGCAGCCCGGATAATATCAATAAACCTGTGCGCTGTGGTTTATGCAAATAGTCCACCAGCCAGACCAGACCCAAAATACCACAAAAGATGGAAAGTGGTTCAGCCATTGCCCAGGAATAAACCGGGATTAAGATGGGTGAAACCGCCAAAAGAGCTGCCAGAATGCCTGCCAGTAAGGTCGAGCGGCTGACGCGATAGGTCAGGCTACCGGCCAACCAGACCAAACCACCAAACAAAAGCATATTTAGCCAGTGGGCAGATTCCACCAGGTCTGCGCCGGTCAGGCCAATCAGGCTCAGAACTAACGGGAAAAACGGTGGGAAATAGGGGATCAGCCTGAAGCTGCCATCTGGCTGGATCAATCCAATGCCTTTTCCAGCCAACAAATTGTGGGCTGAAGTGATATATATGGTGGCGTCACCGCCAATACCAGGACCCCAATGAGTACTTAGTACAAGCTCAACAACTCCCAGAATTGCCATCAGGCTTATAAAAACGTACAGAACAGGTTCTTTTTTAATGCTCGTATCCACAATCAAAACCTCATCTTGCAATTCTTTTTATTGCTTGAATTCAAAAACCATTTGGTCACCTTGTGTACTGGCCAGGTACAATCCTAACCCCTCGCATTCCTGTTGTAGCTTATTCGTATCCGGATAAGCATTTTGTGCAACCACCAAATATTGGACACCCAACTGGCGCGCCAGTGTCACGCTTTGCTGGTCCGGGAAATTAGCCATCAGCGGGGTGATGTGGTTATATTGGGCAGGTGGGAAAGCATTGAAGAAACCACCGACATAGGGTTTATTGTAAATCAAGGTGTAATAGGTCTGTTCCTGGTCTTGCTCCATTGAGAAGGGGAACTGGATGACGGCTCCCTGGCCGGGTTGAGCAGACAGCCAGGTATCCACCGGACGCGCCTTAACATCGGCAAACTGTTTGTAAGGCCCAGGATAAAAATCGATGAATACTAGCACTAAAATCAGCAAGGCTGCAGCCGCCTGCCATTTAATTCCAACTTTTTTCAAAAGCCAGGCGCTGCCTAAACCGGCAGCCGCACTGCTAAACACCAGTACAAACACCCCAAACCGCATCAGCGAGCGCAACTTGGCATATAAGGGGAAAAAGCGGAAAAAGAGATAACCAGGTAAAAGGATTGGAAAACTGGCCCGATGTACCCATCTGGATAAAAAGGCCGGCGTTTGCATGGTTATCTCCTGGCCAAGCCAGTGGAAATCAATCCCCATCGCCATTATCAAAGCAAAAATGCCTCCCCACAGCATCAAGACAATCAGCTTACGATGGGGTTGGTCTTTGCGCTTGAACCAGGCCAGCAACCCCAACAGTGCGGAGACCAGACCAATATACAGTGTCCCTTCCACCCACATGTCCCGGTTAAAATGGGCGCCAATCCACTGTCCCCATAAGAAATGTTGAGTGGATGGAAGGATAAAATCGGTCGGGCTGGCAGAATACATCTCCAGAATACCCAGGTTACGATCGGGCATGGCGCCCTGATTGACGAGTGAGACATACGGTGCTATGGCTACCAGTACTAAAGGCAATGCTACAACCGCACTGTACCCCATCCCTTTCCAGAACAGGCGGCTTTTAAGCAATCCTCTTTCTATAAACAATAGATAAAAAATCACCATGAAAGCGCTTAAGATCAAAGCCATGTAAAGGTAGTACTGCGAAGTAAGGCCGATTAAACCCAGAGAAATTCCTGCCAACAAAATCGGCTTCCAGGACCATTTTTTGGATTCCAACAGATCGAAGAAGCCCATAAAATAAAAAGGGAACCATTGAGTACCGGATAAATTCAGATGGCCAATTAAAAAATGGGCGAAGCGGAAAGGGATGAAAGCAAAAATGGTTCCAGCGATCAAGGCCGCGTCAAACCGTCCGGTCAAATGGCGCACCCAAATGTACATACCCAGACCTGAAAGCACGAAAGTGATCAGCAGTGCGGCATTGTAGGCCAAGGTTGGGCCGCCGATCAGACTGAATGGCAGTGCGATCAGGATCTGTGCCGGAGTAATTTCGGTATAAGCCAGGCTCCAGCCCTCCGGGTAATTCAAAAACCAGACGTTAAAGGGATTTACATGCAGATCAAACAGTGCTTTTTTAAACCAACCTATCATCCAGACAAAGTAAATGTTATCTCCTAACTGCCCTACAATTGAGTTGCCCATCCTGGTGACCAACGGCCAGGTCATAAAGATGGTCATCAGGATGAAATAGACTATCACCCATAGCAATGAAGTTTTTGAGAGAAAACGCTTTACCGTATCCATAAATAACTTGAATTGAACTCCTAAGGCTAGCTCAAATCGACCCTTAAACCGCTGCGAGACGATTGGCGCGCCGCCAGTGCAATTTGTAAAACCCGTTCTCCATCTGCCAGACTGCAAACCGGTTCAGCCTCTCCACGTGCAACTGCCAAAAAATGGCGCATTTCGTCCAAAAACATATCGTTTCGTTCGAAATTGGCAGGCGCCGGTATTTCTTCCCAAACTCCAGTTCCGGCTCGGAACACGCGTAGGATATTATCGTCATTGTCCCAGCGCAGCGTACCCTGCATCCCAATGATTTCAAACCGGTGAGTGGGAGGCCGCTGGTAATAGTCCAGGTGTGCGCTGCCCACCGTCCCATTTACAAACTTTAATCCAATTTCTGCCTCGTCTTCAACATTGATTTCCATCTCGCTGACCTGGCCGGTATAACCCCATACCGAGCTGATCTCACCCAATAACCAGCGCAAATAATCGAGGGGATGGCAGAGGGTCAGAGCAACGCCGCCTCCAAGCTCATCGCGGGCGCTGTAGCTCTTGCGATAATCCTCCCAGGGGTGCCAGCCGGGCATATAATCGCCGTAATGAGCCTGTGCGGATAAGGGTTTGCCGATGGCGCCTTCTTTCAGAAGGGCAGCCGCTTGACGAATGCAGGGGTGAAATCTGAACTGAAAGCCGACCAACAGACGGCCACCGCCGACCCTTAAAGCGTCCTTAAGCTCCGGAAGCCGCTCCAGATTGTTGGAAACCGGTTTCTCGAGCAGGATATGGCAACCGCGCTCGGCAGCCGGGATAGCTACATCCAAATGCAGAGCGGTCGGATTGGAAACAATGACTGCTTGAGGAGATTGATCCAGGGCCGCTTCAAGATTCGTTTCCACCTGGAAACCGGCCAATTCGTCTTCTGGGAGGGTGCTGCGTTTACTTCGGTAAAGTAAAATATCCTGCTCACCTAACGCCAGTAGATTGCGCATATGCCGTCTGCCAATCGAACCGTACCCAGCAATCATAAACTTCATAGTTCATTTCCCTTGCATTAATTTTGAATGGAGTAATGGAGAAATCAGTTAGCCGCTAATATTGGAGAGCAAGTATTCGCCCGTTCGACGCCCGGCGCTGCCATCAACAAAAGTGCATTCATCCCGAATAAACTTCTGGCGGTTATCCTGATCGACCAGTGGATATTGGAGATAGCCGTTTATGGCTTCACACAGCTCAACATCATTTAAGGCCACCCGCCCAGCTCTGGCCTGGCGAAAACGCTGGTGAGTCGGCCAATCACCAATTTTTGAAAGAGCAAGTGAGAAACGCCCGGGTTGGTTCCACCCGCCTGGAGCATCAAAACAAACGCTGACAATTGGGCGGTCGTGGATGGCTGCCTCAACCACCATGGTGGAATAAACAGTTAAGAAAACGTCCGAATAAGCCATCATCGAGGTTTTTTCGGGCATATCTTCTCCTGAATAATACCCCAACTCTCCACCTAATGGAACGGGTTCGACCACATGAACGTTGGGAAGCTCACGCGCTAGCTGGCGAATGCGTTCGCGCTCGCTGGCGAAAAGCGGCTCGTCCATAAAATGGTTCGGGTGCAGGCGGATTAACAATTGTGAAGGTTCGGCCAGTTGATCACCAGCGACCAATTTTGCCAGAGCCGCCACATTCTGGTAATTGGGTGAAAAGGTGATAAAACTACAGGCATAACCCAGCAATTTACGATTCGGATCCAAATGATGCAGATTAAAGTATTCTGCTCGGCTCATTAACCATTGCTTGCGAAAATAGCCGTCGTAAGAAGGGATGCCACCCACATTAACGCGTGCCGCTTCCCAGTCTGAACCTAGAACCAGCTCTTGTTTCTGGATTTCTGACCAACAATTAATCCAATTCAGCGGCGCACCAGGCAGGCTATAGCTGCTGGGATTATCCCACCCAACCACTGCCGCGGCGGTGGGGATACTGCGTAGGGCGGCCTGCCGTAGCAAGTAGCGGTCCAAACGCCATCCCGCAGTGCTGGCAACCACCAGGCCGGGTTGGTACTTCTCAAACAGGTCAGTATAAAGATCGGGGCTGAATGCCATCTGGCGGCGCACTAACGCCTGGCGTGCTGACCTGGAGCGGCGTAACACCCCAATTAACCCTTTCATTACGGGCATTAACTGTTTACGCCGTCCGACTGCTTCCACTTCAACCTGTCGTACATGGCTGGTCATGGCTTCGACGTTGATGCGGTTAGAGGCTCCCACCCGCCGCAAGAAATTCAGCCACCATTGTGTTGAGGGTGAAACCGTTTCAAAATATTGGTGAGCCTCTTTCAAACGCAAACCTTCGATGGTCAAACCTGGCTGCCCGAACCGGCGGGTAATTTGCTCCTTCAAGGCGTCATCCGTAAGCACGATTACCTCAACTCCTGCCATGAGCAGGGTAGTCAAAACATCACTCTGCAAGAAATAAACAATTGCTAATCCGTGATCCGCACTGATAAAAATCCTTTTCAAAAGGCGCTCCTCGAGGTTTTCAGGTGTTCGTGTCGATCCAAAAAAGTATTACTGCCGGTCGTAGTACCAACGAAAAATAGAATCATACAAGGATAAAAGACTGCGTTTTAAAGGTGGAAAATCCAACAAACCCTGCATTTTCCCCGCCGTGACTTTACTGGCTGTAGCCGATGCCAGTCCGGGCATATTTCTTAAAGTGTTGCTCATATTCATTGCCAGCGGCTCGGTCGGCATCAGGCGCAAATAGCCCGCTTCATTCATACGCCGGTCCAATTCCTTCACCTGTCCCATTGGACGGTCCATGCTGAACGGTAAAAACTGCGCCAGGGTTTCTTTATAAGCCACAAACTGCCAGTGGGAAGCCCCCGCTATTGCACTGACACCTTGATAGGTCAGGCGAACGTCCTGGCTGGTGTCATAATGGCTGCGGATTTCTTGCTTGCTTTGACCCAGGCTGACGTCAAATTCCCGGAAAACCTCCCAGGGGATCAGCGCACCTTGTTCAACTTTAACATCCGGTGTGTTCTCAGCCCATGCCAGCGTGCCGGAATAAAATTCTTCTTTGGTTCGGAACGGTCTGGCTGTTACCATACCGACCCGCGGGTATGTTTCCAGAATCTGCAACGAACGTGTCAGCCAGCCAGGATAAAAATAGCAATCATTGTCAAGGTAACCAATGATCTCACCGGGCGCTCCGCCCAGAATCATGTTCCAGGCCCCACCCTTCCCAACGTTCTTCTCCGATAAAAGCAAATATTGGATCCTGCCCTGCTCTTTTTCTTGCAGAAGATACTGGCAGACTTCCGGGCAGCTTCCATTATCAAAAACCAGCAGATCGTAAGGCTCTTCCGTACATTCACGGATCCTGCCCAGGCAGGTCTTAAGAACGTCCAACATCTCTGCATAAAAACCACTCAGAAACGGGATGAAATTTAATACCGACACGGTGACCCGGGCAGGCTTGGCTACATCTTTGACGAATTTGGCTGGATTTTGTCCAACACGCATGGTTTTGCTCCAAAGGCGAATTTTGATGTCACAACATTTTTTTAGACCATTTCTTTGTCTGGGCAGTTGATCTACACATTGGCTTGATTATCCTGCAAAAGTATGTTCAGGATTTTCTCGTTTGCGCAGCCAGGCTCGCAGCTCCCGGTAAGCCCTGACCGGATGGAACAATCCGTAAGCCATTTGAGCCAACGGATAAGAATGAAGCCGTAATAAAGGGAATAATTCGACGTCGCGCCAAAATTTTTTCCAGCTCAACGTCGCAGCCAGCACTTCACCATGCTCGCAACGGGCATCACAATCTCGTAGAGTCAAGATCGTGCGTGCACCACCCGCCAGACGCACATTCTCAAATGTTTCCGGCAGACGGTAATGCGGTTGGCCATTTGGCAGGTGGCTGTAGTCATGACTTTGGTGAACCAGGTGTATGCTTTGGGTCGCATCCACCGCCCGCCAGCCGCATCGACGGGCTTCATAGATCATCCAGTTATCCCAACCGGCCCGGCCGATAGCAAAATCGGGAATGCGGGTAAAACATTCGCGTGGAAAGATAAAATAATCGCTGCCGCCTAATGGGTGAAGCTTACCTTTGTCACGTATGTTTCCTGCAAGTCTTGCCTGCCAACCTGCTGAAAAATCAATCGGACTGGTGATATCCAGATCCCAGCGTTGGCCGACCAGCAAAAAATGCTGCAACTGACTGGCGACTTGCCGGGTAACATCAACAAAGTCCGGCAGCAACAGGATATCTGCATTGACGTAAGCCAAAAAAGGACTGCTGCTGGCGCCCCGGACCAGCTCGAATATCGAGCTGACCAGCGG
>DATFYI010000267.1:0-5147 GCA_035315125.1 Anaerolineaceae bacterium
CAGCCTTAAGGATGAGCGCGGATTGCGAGCCGCCATGAAAGGTGTGGATGTTGTTTATCACCTGGTTGGTGCTGAAAGATTGGGTAGTAAAGCGGATTTGGGCGGCGTAGATATCGATGGCAGCAAGATGATTTGTGCTGCCGCGGTTGAAGCTGGAGTTGAAAAGTTGATTTATCTCAGTCACTTAGGCGCTGACCGTTATTCTGCTTATCCGGTACTTAAAGCGAAGGCAATTTCAGAGAGTTTTGTTGTTCAGAGTGGTATCAATTACACCATTTTTCGATCGGCAATTGCTTTTGGCGAAAAAGATCAATTTACAATCCCTCTGGCTAACCTTTTGAAAATGTCGCCCGGTTTTTTTTTGATGCCAGGAAATGGCAGTACACTGATACAGCCCATCTGGATCGAAGACCTGGTAACCTGTCTGGCCCTGGCAATGGATGAGCCTGCCACTTATAACCAGCTTTATTCGATCGGCGGAGCGGAATATATCAGTTTCCGAGAGACTGTAGAAACGATTGAAAAATTAATTCATGTGCGGCGTAGATTGTTATCAATTTCTCCGGCATACCTAAGGATCATTGCTTTGCTTATCGAACAGGTATACCACCGCTTTCCGGTCTCAATTTTTTGGGTAGATTATCTGGCTACCGATCGCACCTGCCCACTGGATACATTACCCCGACTGTTTGGATTGATGCCGGCCCGTTTTTCCCAACATTTAGATTATTTGAAACCTGTAGATAATAATAGACAACGGAGAAGTTTCTAAAATCAATGACAGATATATCCTTTTGTGTTCATGGTCATTTTTACCAGCCTCCCAGGGAGGACCCTCTAACCGGTGAAATTCCATTAGAACCAGGTGCTGCGCCCTACCGCAATTGGAATGAGCGTATCCATAATCAATGCTATCGCCCGAACGCCGATCTTGGTAATTTCGAAAAGATCAGTTTTGATGTTGGTCCAACCCTGGTTGACTGGATGATTTCTTATGATCCGGTAGCTTTTCGTGAGATCGTTGAGCAAGACCACCAAAATCTCAATATCCATGGGGTGGGTAATGCGATGGCGCAAGCTTACAACCATACGATTTTGCCATTGGCGACGCCTCACGATCAATATACGCAGGTGTTATGGGGCATTGCCGATTTTGAATATCATTTTGGCCATAAACCAGCTGGAATGTGGCTTCCGGAGGCGGCGGTCAATAATGAAACAATAGAGGTATTGGCCGATTGCGGAATTGAATATATCATTCTGGCTCCCTGGCAGGCAGACGTAAAAGATTTGGATAGCAGCCATCCTTATCGAGTAGATTTGGCGTCAGGAAAAAGTATCGTCGTCTTCTTTTATAATCAGGATCTCAGCACGCGGATTAGTTTTGACCCAGGTGCAACGGTAAATGCTGATAATTTCTTAATGGAATTACTGCTTCCAAAATTCAAATTGGGTAAAAGCCTTAATATTGAACCACAGCTGATCATGATTGCTTCGGATGGCGAGTTATATGGTCACCATCAACCATTTCGAGACAAGTTTTTGGGTTACCTGTTAGACGGGGCATTAAGCGGCCAATCCATTAAAGCGAGTTATCCGTCTTTATGGTTGAAGGATAATCCAGTTTATCACACAGTAAATATCAACCAGAATACATCCTGGAGTTGTTCGCATGGAGTTCTGCGTTGGAAAGGAATGTGCGGTTGCACACCCCATAGCAATTGGAAGGCGCCCTTACGAGCTGCTTTTGATGAATTGGCCAGAGCTTTGGATGGTCAATATCTGGCATTTGTCCAACCACTTTTAAAAGATGCCTGGCAGCTTCGTCACCAATATATTCACGTACTGCATGGTCAAGTCGCTCTTTCAGATCTGTTTGGTTCTTTAACTGGAAAGAAATTAGAAACAGAAGAGCTGAGAAGAATTGATCTTCTGTTGAAGGCGCAGTTTGAACGGCAGCGCATGTTTACTTCCTGCGGCTGGTTTTTTGATGATTTTGACAGGATTGAGCCGCGTAATAATGTTGCATATGCCGCCCAATCAGTCTGGCTGACCTATCTTGCAACTGGCGTCAACCTTGAATTTCAGGCGATGGGTCTGCTAAAATCTGTAAAAAGCTGGCGATCCGGGTTACGAGCCGATATGGTTTTTAGCCATCATTTACAGCGCGCCCGAAAATCGCCTTACTTCCGTTAATCCTTGGCTGCGGCCAATAATTTGTCCAATTGAAATTCTGATACACTGCTGGCTTTTACCAACCGTTGGATAGTCTCATAAGTTCCCAGTATCTGTTCAACTTTCTCGGTTTCAGTGAGATTGGCGTTTTCGTTGACCTTGAACAGGACTAATACACCCATCCACCATAGGAATTCTTCAAAGGATTCTTTATTAAACCAGAGGATGTTTTTATAACGGTTTACTTTAAGAAACCGTTGGACTTCCTCTTCGCTTAACCAGCTCTCCAGAATTTCCTTATCCGATTTATCGCTACAACTAATCGCCCAATTTTGTTGTCCAACCAGCATGTGGACTGTGCCGGACATCCACCAGGAAGCTGGTTCATCCATTGTGATTGCCTTGAAAGTGCCTGACATAATTTTGCCGAACTGCCATTCGTCTAACCAGCTCTGGCTTTGATAATCGTAACCGGTATCTGATGCCATCCGTCCCAAATCGTGTACGAACAACCATCCAAACAACACCAACCAGCGGTGGTCATTGGCAGATAAGCCTGTCTTCAAATAATCCAGAGCTGCTTTGGATTTCTTGCCGGATGGCTTTGAAGATAGGGTTTCCAACTTGTTTAGAGACAGCGCAATTTTCAGGGATGTGGATAGGTGATCTATGATTTCTGATTGGTTTTGAGAAAAGCTAGTCAGGAATTGGATACCTTGCAACAGTCCTTCCATTTTCTGGCGCGCTTCTGCCAACAAAGGTTCAGGTACTGCGGTTATCTTTCCATCCAACCTTTGAGAGAACAGGTAATTAAAATAACCCGGATTGCAAATTTCACGGAACGGGTTCTGGACAGGCTGCAACAGCAGCTCGCGTAGAGCATCTTGTATATTCGGGACGCCACGACCATTGAGTCTGTCACAAAGGTGCCGGTAAGACTGGTATCCATCATCATTAATCTGGCGAAAATCCAGATATACATGATATTTATACGCATCCAGTTCTACAAAGAGACCCTTTTCACTAATCTCGATGGAAGGGCGAATAAACTCAAGACCGGTCATGTGGTCACGAAAAATAACGAATGTATCTTCGGATGGATTAATAGCCAGCCCTTGCGATAAGGTTCGTTGGGTGATTCGATGCCCGTCGCCGTTGCCAGTTTTCACTGAGAAACCGGCTGAATTGTGGATCCAACCCTGTGTAGTTGAAAACTTGTTATTGTAAATGACCAGGGCGCGCTCATGTCCAACGCCATTTGAGTAAGCAAATACGTCTTCGTTTACAAATCCTTCCGGTGTAAAAAAGTCGTACAATAAGAAGTTTTCTACTTCTGCGAACAAAGAACGCCTGTGCAACAGCGGAAAAATTTCTTTTTCATGACGTTCGATAAGATACGGATCTGGGTTTTCATCCCAATGGGCGCGCCTGAATTCCATACCATATTTTTCAGTATATCCTTCGATCTGTCCATGTCCAAACATCGGCAAGCCCGGTAAGGTTGCCATCATCGTACAAATCCCGAAATATTTATCCCCTTTACCAAATTGGTCCACTGCTGTGCGCTCATCCGGGTTGTTCATAAAATTGACAAACCGTTTCATAATTTCCGGTTCAAATTCCAGGGTGTTTTTCATAACCAACCGGTAGTTGGCGTTGTCTTCATTGCGGAGCATATTCATAAATGCGCTGTTATAGACGCGGTGCATGCCCAATGTACGGACAAAATAACCTTCCATCAGCCAAAAGGCTTCTGCCAGTAGCAGGGTATCCGGAGCTTCCTTTGCCACCCGATCCACTACCTCACGCCAAAATTCGATTGGAAAGGCCGCATCAAATTGGTCTTTTGTCATGCCATGCTCGGCGCGGCTTGGAATTGCGCCACCATAACCGGGTTCAGGATACCAGAGCCGTTGGTAATGTTTTTTAGCCAGCGTCATGGCAGCATCAAAGCGAATAATGGGAAACTTATGGGCGACTCCCAAAATAGTCTGGATGACAGCCTCACGTACTTCCGGTAGCAAATAATTGAGCTGGGCAGTATCATTCCAGGGCATACTGGTGCCATCATTGCCATGATAGATATATCGTGTCTGCCCATTTTGATTGTTTACCCATTTAAATACCACTGCAGCGTCGCTGCGGGAATAATAGTGGTCTTCCAGATAAATACCGACTCGTGAATCGGACGAAAGATCGGGTCCATTGAAGCTATAAGAAGGAAATGGGCTGTAGTCTAAAGAAATGAACCAATCGGGGTGCTCGATAACCCATTGGGAATCGATACCCATGTGGTTTGGTACCATATCGCTGGCCAGGCGGATGCCCCGCTGCCAGGCACGCTCATGCAGTTTGTTATAAGCTTCTTCACCACCCAAATCCCAGGCTATTGAGTAGTTGGCCAAGGAATAGGCCGAAGAGATGGCTTCTTGATTACCACAAAGTTGTTTGATATGAGCCGAGGCCTGGCTGCGTTCCCATAATCCAATCAGCCATAAACCGCTGAAACCCCAGCGGGCCAAGATGTCGAGCTCTTCATTTGGGATTTCATCCAGGTGGTGAATGTTACGCTGGTATTTTTTGCTGAGTTGATCCATCCAGACATAGGCATTCTTGGCAATAATCACTGAGCGTGGCATCCATTCTTTATCAGGACTGAATCGCTCAGCTTCAAACTCAACACCCAAATAAGAGGGAACCGGCGCTTTGCCAACCCCAAGCATCCGGAAGCTTTCTTCTTCCTTGATCAGATCCAGACTGCTCAATAAACGATATAAATACCGTCCTAATAACTCGGCCCAGCGCGTGCGGATATATTCCAATTGGCCAGTCAGTGAATATGGTACGGCAATAGCTGGAGCCCGCAGCATATTAATCAGGTTTTGTTGGTCTGGTCCAAAGGGTGGTTGGGTATCGAAGAAATCGTGCAGCTCATTAATGATCTTCAAATAAGCCGTCTCTGTTTCCAGGTG
>DATFYI010000268.1:0-19196 GCA_035315125.1 Anaerolineaceae bacterium
CTGGCGTTTCAGCCGGTTGACGGAAGTGTTCGGCCATAGCATCGGATTTGAAATTGAAACAGAAGACCAACTTCAAAAGGCTCTGTTTGCGGCACGCGATTACACTGAAGGCTTTTCTATACTGGAAGTGAAATTAGAAAAGGACGATATTTCACCGGCCTTACAGCGATTAACTCACTTAACAGTCATTCAAACAGAATCGTAATAAAGGCATCGTATTAATACATTCTTCGCCTCTATTCATAAAAATAACACTGGAATATAATAGGCGCGCGCTTTGGGGGGCGAGCTTCTAATGTTGGATCATTTTATAAACCAAAAAATAGAAAGCGGGAGTTTTGTATGTCAACAAAAACACTTGGGATCGTATTAATTGTGGCTGGCGTGCTGGTTATGGCCTTTATATTCCTCTCACCAGCCCTGGGGATTGGCAGTCACAACATTTTCACATTGAAAAAAATGGCAGTTGCCGTGATTGGTCTGATTGCTGCTGTGACCGGCATTTTCCTCTCTATACAGAAGAAATCAGTCGCATAATATTCTTGAATTAATAAAATAATACCTTTACCAATTTGAAGTCGGGACCTTATGGCTGAATAATTATATTTCAGCCATATCTATCCCGGGCAGCACGTCTTGAAGCTGGTCCACCAGTGTCCCTGGGAAAAGAATACCGCCCCGGCCGGCATTTTTACGGTCAACATCATCGTGAAATCGCCAGAATAATCATCCTGTCTGAGTAGCTTGCCCTATTACCAAATTAACGTTGGAAATCTAAATTCTCTATATATTTTAATGTGTGATTTGTATAATTTTTTATAAGGCGTGGGTAATCCTGTCACTTTACCATCCCCAGGAATATTAAAAAACATGTAAATAGACCGATTGAGGTAGCACTTTTATATTTCTTCGTCGCCCGGGGGATAATCGATAACCCTGCTGTCAATATTTTTGTTCCGATCATTCATATTTACAAAGCTATGGAAGGGAGGGATAAAGATGTTAACGCGTCGGCAATTTTTAAAAATCAGCGTAGTAGCCGGGGCCAGTCTATTTGTGCCGTATAGTCTATTGGCAAACACCAAAACAGCCTATGCTTTCTCTAATACTGCGGCGCTGAAAAAATTTGTCCAGCCCCTGCGGGGCGTGGGCGGCAGCGGCATCCCGGTGGCGGTTCCTGATAAAACCGTTCAATCGTGGTGGCAGCCGGGCGTAACCCATTACACCATCGACATCGGAACATTTGAAGATCAGCTTCACCCCGATTTGCCAAACCCCACCCGCCTGTGGGGCTACGGCCAAAATAACAACTTCAAGCACCTGGGCGGCATCATCGCTGCCAAACGCGGCGAACCGGTGCAGATCACCTTCCGCAATAACCTACCGCCCGACCACATTTTACCGGTCGACAGCACCATCATGGGTGTAATGGGCAATCAAATGAACCGGACAGACGTACACCTGCACGGCGGCTTGACTCCTTGGGTCAGCGACGGTGGCCCGTATGCCTGGTGGGATCCGAATGGACATCACGGCGAGAGCTTCGTCAATGTTCTCAATACAAACCTGGCTGCCAACGAGGCTGAATATTATTATCCAAATGACCAGGGCTCGCGCTTTATGTGGTACCACGATCATGTGATTGGCCTTACCCGGCTGAATGCCTATGCTGGCCTGGCCTCCGCCTACATAATATACGACGATTACGAGACCTCGCTGGTGCAAAAGAACAACCTGCCTGGCCCACTCGATCCGCGCACAATCTACCTGGCTTTTCAAGAAAAGATCTTCGTTTCAAACACTACCGACCAGCAGGATCCCACATGGGCCAAGATCATGCCCAATTCTCGCCCGGGCGATCTGTGGTACGCCCATGTCTATGACACCAAACGCTGGGAACTAAGTGACCACCCAGCTGGACTGCCTCCCGATCCGTCTTGTATTCCCGAATATTTCGGTGACACGCCCCTGGTCAATGGCACGGCTTACCCATACCTGGAAGTAGAGCAGCGCCAGTACCGCTTCCGCATGATCAACGCCACCCAGGCGCGCTTTCTCAACCCACGTCTGGTCTATGCCAAGGGGAATACCTTCCCGGATAATGCTGAGGCGAACCCGAATAGGCCAGGGCCGGGATTTGTCCAGTTTGGCACCGAAGGCGGTTTTCTGCCCTATCCGGTCCTGGTGAATGGGCCTGCCCAACCCACTTTGCTGCTAGCGCCGGCTGAACGCGCCGATCTGATCGTGGATTTCCGGAATGTCCCGGCCGGCACCACCTTAATCCTTTACACCGATGCGCCCGGCCCCTACCCGATGGGAGACCCGGTTAACGATTACACCGGCACCCCCGGCTATGGACCCAATTCGCATACTCTCATGCAGATCCGGGTCAAAGCGCGCAGCGGCGCGGCCGACCCGTCCATAAATTTACCGTGGATCCTACATCCCACCGATCCATTCCTGATCCAGCGTAATCCCGGCCTTCCGGGCGTTGTCCCTAGCGGGGTTCCGGTGCGCCGTCTGACCCTCAATGAAGATTTCGATAGATATGGGCGCCTGATTCAACGTCTGGGTACAGACAAAGAAGACTCCACAGGCACCTTTGGACGGGGTTACGACGAAACGCCTACTGAAACAGTACAGCACGGCGCCACCGAGATATGGGAAATCGTCAATACCACCGGCGACACCCACCCCATGCATTTCCACCTGGTCAATGTACAACTGGTCTCCCGCCAACGCTTCGACTCCGAGGATTATAAGGGCGGCTTGCCGACCTATACCGGCGGAGCCCGCGGCCCGGCCACCAATGAGCTGGGGTGGAAGGAAACCGTGCGCTGCAATCCGGACGAGGTGACGCGCCTGATCATGCGTTTTGATCTGCCTAAGGTACCGTTCACAGTACCGGTCAGCCCGCGCACCGGCGGTAACGAGTACGTATGGCACTGCCACATCCTCGAACACGAAGAGCACGACATGATGCGCCCGCTGGTGGTGACCTGATTTCTTCTATTGAAGATTTTATAGATCACCCTATAATAGAATATATTATCCTTGTCGGCTGTTATGAACAAATAGCAGGAGCGTGCTATGGTCAAGAAAGAGAAAGAACCCCAAAAGAAACATGCCAACGGCAAAAATGAAAATGAGAAAGAAAAGACCGCCGAAGTTCAAGTCGCATATGCGCCGGCCTCTGCTTATCCCGGCCGAGCTCTTCCACCCACCGAAGTGATCCTCGTCACCAAGAAAACTTACGAGAAAGAGCTAGCCAGACTCCAGGTAGAGCTGGTCAAGCTGCAGGAATGGATCCGCACCAGGGGCTTGAAACTGGTGGTGTTATTCGAAGGGCGCGATGCTGCCGGAAAGGGCGGCACCATCAAGCGCATCACGGAAAGCCTGAACCCACGCGTTTGCCGGGTGGTGGCGCTACCGACCCCAACTGACCGTGAAAAGACCCAATGGTATTTCCAGCGCTATGTAGCCCACCTGCCTGCAGCAGGCGAGATGGTACTATTTGACCGCAGCTGGTATAACCGGGCCGGAGTAGAACGCGTGATGGGCTTCTGCACCGATGATGAATACGCCGAATTCTTGCGCTCGGTGCCGGAGTTTGAGCGCATGCTGGTACGCTCCGGCACTATCCTGGTCAAATACTGGTTTTCTGTCAATGACAAAGAACAGGAAAGACGCTTCCAGGCGCGCATTGCCGATCCCACCAAACGCTGGAAGCTCAGCCCGATGGACCTGCAGTCACGTGCTCGCTGGGTGGAGTACTCCAAGGCTAAGGACGAAATGTTTGCCCACACAGATATTAAGCAGGCCCCCTGGTACGTGGTTAACGCCGATAACAAGATGTGCGCCCGACTTAATACCATCCACCACTTGCTGTCATTGGTCCCTTACCAGGACCTGACGCCCGAGCCCCTCGTCCTGCCAACCCGCCAATTGGACCAGGGTTATGTGCGCCCGCCCATCAGCGACCAGACCTTCGTGCCACAGATCTACCAGCCGGAGAACAAAGACGAGGATGATAAAGATTAGGAAGGGTTGATAGTGCCCTCCCCATTTCTTTTTGCCTGCGATACACTTTTCCAGCATGTGATTAGCGGCCTGCAGCGGCCGTTCCTGGCCAGCTGCAAGCTCACCAACCGCTGTAATTTACATTGCCAGCAATGTGCCTTCATTGACCGTCCCGGCTTGGAACCCACTTTCACCCAGGTTACCGCACTTCTCGACCAGCTGAGCGCCCGCGGCGACCGGATCATCATCTTTGAGGGCGGAGAACCCCTGCTGTGGCGCTACAGCGCTCACACTTTCGCCGATGTGGCAGCTTATGCCTGTAGCCGCTTTGCCGTTACCGGTGTTACGACCAACGGCACGCAACCGCTGGATGGCTTTGCCGAAACTCATAATCGGCTGCGCGGCGCGCCCATCTTTGAGCGTGTCATCGAGAACATGCGCAGTTCAGCACACTCACACATATTTGCGCATCTGACGGCAAACGCCGAAAACCACTTGGAGCTCACCTCTCTCGTACGCTTCCTCAGCCCGCTGGTCAATGGCATCACCGTTCAGTTCTATTACCCATATGACACTGACGACTGCTTGTTTCTGCCCTGGCCCGAACGCTGCGCTCTTTTGGCTGCCTTAATTGAGCTAAAACGGCAGGGCTTTCCTATTCTCAACTCCGCTGAAGCGCTGCATGCGTTGATGGCCAATTCCTGGCATTTCCAACCCTGGCGCATCAACTGCAGCGAGCCCGATGGACATTTCTGGCAGGGCTTCTATGTCGAGGGCCACGGGGCGGTGGATTGTAAAAAATGCGGCTTTTCACCCTACACCGAGATTTCGCCGGCCTTCCAGGGCCATCCGCACGCCATCCTGGCCGGCATGCGAATTTTTGGAGTTTAGGATGAAAACAATTGCGGAAATGATCTTGGCATTCGTTGCAGTTGCAAGCATAATTCTATTGGCATTTGGGATTTGCGCCCTGTTTGTAGCTCTGGCCAATAATTGGATCGGTGTACCGGCGCACTCTTCTGGAATTACCTTGCTTGAGACGGCTATCTTTTGCCTGATCGGTGTTGGCTTGTTTGTTGGGGTCAGTATATTCTTGCGGATATTCCATCATATTTTTGGGATATTTCGACGTCCGTGGTAAGGCACGTGTATAGATGTTGGTTAAAATATGAAAAAATGTCCATTTTGCGCTGTGGAAATCTCAGACAATGCGACTTTTTGCCAGTCTTGCGGTTCTTATATTATTGCCACTCCACAGCCTCAATACACCATTCAAAGGTCCGGTTTAAATCCGGATAAACAAACCCGGAGAGCCAAGGTAAAAAAGACTAAGCAGGTATGGTTGGCTGTTGCCCTAAATATTTTCCCGTTTGTTATGGGATTGGGGTATCTCTACTTAGGGAATTGGAAACGATTTTTGTCCGTCTTCGGGGGTCAAATTTTAGCGCCGTTGGCTTTACAAATAATGGGCGCTCCAATGAAAGATACGGCAATATTCCTGGTGCCGCTTTATTTTGGATCCTGGATTGACGTTTACTATCAGGCCAAGAGCTATAACGACAGGATATCCAAGCCAAATTTGTGGTATTAGCTGCGGCTTCGAGATATTCCCTCGATGGGGATTTTCGACCGATAAGCAAAAGAACCACCTTTCGGTGGTCCTCTGGCTGTCAGGGCGATGGGATTTGAACCTCCGACCTCTTGTACCCCATGCAAGCGCGCTGGTCGGTCTGCGCCACGACTGGCTTGTCTGGATATTTTGACTAGGGTTCGATATCGCGATAAATCAGCCCCACAAAACGATATTAACCCAATAACCGTCCTTCGTTTTACCAATCAAGAAGCTTCAGTGCGATTTTTTAGCTTAATCATTATTCGGCCTGGGAAAAGGCAATTTTTTCTTGAGGATTGGTAGAGTATGGAAGAAAAGATTACCCACCGCATTTGCCTTATTTACCGATGACTTAAAGTAAACTCTAAGGCGTATAATGTCTTAAAACCAGCGGTGTCAAAAAAACTAAAGGAGAACTGATCGATGAATTTTAATTATTACATCCCCACCCGAATTTTATTTGGTAAAGGTCAACTCGCAAATTTGCACAAGCAATGGCTGCCCGGTAAAAAAGCCCTGATTGTTACCACGGCAGGAACATCGGTCAAAAAATATGGCTATCTTGGCCGGCTGGAGGAAGAACTCTACCAGGCAGGGGTCGCGCATGTTTTGTTCGATAAAATTTTGCCCAACCCAATCAAGGCGCACGTTATGGAAGGGGCAAAGCTGGCAAAAGACCAGGGCTGTGACTTTGTTATTGGCCTGGGCGGGGGTAGCCCGATCGACTCTGCAAAAAGCATCGCTGTGATGGCAACCAATCCCGGCGATTATTGGGATTATATCGACAGCGGCACCGGCAAGAAGCAGAAAGTCCCCAATAAGCCCCTGCCCGTAGTGGCCATTACTACCACCGCCGGGACGGGCACAGAAGTAGATCCCTGGACAGTAATCACCAATGAAGCGACCAACGAAAAAATCGGCTTTGGATATGACGACACCTTCCCAGTCCTTTCCGTCGTCGACCCGGACTTGATGATGACCGTTCCCGCCGATTTAACTGCCTACCAGGGCTTCGACGCGCTGTTCCACAGCACAGAAGGCTATCTTAACCGCTTCGCCACCCCAATTAGCGACCTGTATGCGCTGAAAAGTATTGAGCTGATCAGCCGCTACCTACCCACTGCCATCCACCAGCCGGGTAACGAGGAAGCCCGCGCCGCAATCGCCCTGGCTAACACCCTTTCGGGGCTCAATGAATCGACCTCCGGTTGCATTTCAGAGCACTCGCTGGAACACGCCTTGAGTGCCTTTCATCCCCAGCTTGCCCACGGCGCCGGTCTGATCATCGTGAGCGAAGCCTATTATACGCACTTTGCCAGATGTGGCTCTTGCGACCAGCGCATGTTCGATATGGCCCGGGCGATGGGTTGCGTTCAGGCACAGTCGCCCATGGATTTTGTCGTCGCATTGGTGCAATTGCAGAAGGACTGCGGTGTTTATGGTCTAAAGCTGTCCGACTATGGGGTTAAGGTAGAAGAACTGGATAAATACGTGAAAAACGCACGTGCAACGATGGGCGGACTGTTTAGCTGTGACCCAACCCCGTTGTCCGACGAAGATGTTGTGGCCATATACCAAAAATCATACCGGTAAGCTATCAGGAAAGAATACTCCAACAGGCTTCTTGATCGTGGTAGATGGCGTGTTCGATTTCTACTATTATAAAAGCTCGTATAATAAGCCGTTGATCATGAAGCCCATGTTTTGAGCAGCAGGATCCGCAATGTTGGATAAAACAATGATCGTTAGCTGGTTGTTTGGAAAATACCAATTAGCTTGTGTATAGCCAAGCCAATTGGAGTTCTCGGCCAGCGCGTATTGCCATTGAAAAGGTACAATAAACCAGCCATAGCCATAGCTCTCGCCGGGATCCTCCGCACCACAATCCACCTGTGCCTTTAACATCTCGTTCACTAGGTTTTGCGGCACCAACTTTTCGGTGTTAAAGGACTGGTCCCACTTATAAAGGTCTTCCACACTGGAATACAGTCTTGCTAGCCACGGATATAAATCAGCTTTTTGGTTTTTGAGATAATCCTGATACCCAATTGCCAGGTCCTTACCTGATGTAACCGTACCGGTATCCGTCATATTGAGCGGGTCGAAGATGTTTTCCTTGAGAAATGTCGCGTAAGATTGGCCGGATACCTGCTCAATAATGTATTCCAGGATGTAGTAGCCAGTGATGGAATAATACCACTTTGTTCCAGGTTGGAAATCTAAGGGCTTTTCTTTGAACCAGTTTATTAGCTGGGCAAGCGTCATCGGTTTTGAAATTTTTTCTTTGTAATCTACAAAGCTGGATAAATCCGGGAGGCCGGAAGTGGAGATCAAGATCTGCTGGATGGTAATGGCTTTCCATGCCGCCGGGCAGCTCTTCACATATTTGCATATGGGGTCCTGAACGTTTAGCTTACCCTTGTTTTGCAAAATCAATATCCCCATGGCGGTGAACGGCTTGGAAAGCGCATCAATGACAAAACGGGTCTGGGGAGTATTGGGCGATTTCTTGTCCTGGTCCGCCAGCCCATACCCTTTACTAAGCAGGATTTTGCCGTTCTTCGAAATCAGCACCGAGCCGCTAAAAATCTTGTTCTGGGCTCTGACCGTTAAGGAAGTGTCAATGCTAGATATGACCTCGGTGATAGGTTTAACCTGAGAGCTGGGCGTAGCCGTCTTGCTTGCAACGGTGGTCGGAGGAACCGACATTGGAGGAACAGTTGTGGGCGCAGGCGAAGCGGCCGTCCCACAAGCAGCCAGAGCTACCATCATCAGCAGGGTACCAACAACCAGGCGAGAATGGGCAAACATTTTATTCCTCTTTTTATGGTGAGGGGAGACAGGGCAGCTTTTGCTAATTATAAAGTAAAAAAAAGTCCCTGCATTATTAATTCGAGGACGAATGGGGAGGTGCTCAGGTGATAAAGCCCTTGCTGAATTGCCAAATCGATGTAAAAAATTTCACACTCATTATAGGTCGCATTAGGATAAAGTCAATACGCCTCTGCGTTCGGAAGGACCTTGGTCTGGATAGTAGACTGTTACGTTGAAAGGCATCAAGTTCAGAAATATTCAAACGTGCGATATAAATATGAAGCTTCTGACAGCAGTCAGGCTCGATTAAACCCTCTTTACAATTGGGATTTTAGCATCACCTATTGGTTGTGCTAGATTTACCATGTTGCGATCTTTCCCCGCCTCTTTTAGCCTTTCGAGACAATTTTCCGCCACCTCCTTGTAATTTTTATGAGCCGATTTCAAAACAAAAAGGGGCGCACGATCTAGACACGAAATCTCCATTTTGCCTCCTTCTTGGCTTAGAGATACAAGCGGTCTGAGGTAGAAGCACTATATATAACTAAAGACCGCTTGTTAACCAAAATTTGGTACACAAGCGGTCTGTGCTTGGCCATTTGTCGGGGCGAGAGGATTTGAACCTCCGACCTCTTGCACCCCATGCAAGCGCGCTAGCCGGTCTGCGCCACGCCCCGATTATCTATTATGCTATCGGTCTTGATTATAGCCGGATTGCCAATTTTTGACAATGATTAACGTGGATTTTTTGAGTCGTTGAGGAGGTTGCTTCCTTGGAATTGAGCATTTTAGCAACTTTCCAATTTATTTACGTATTAATCAGCCACAATTGGCGAAATGGACGTTTTACGACCGGTCCATTTTTTGGGCCAACCGGGTAGGAAAAAGCCCAGCAGCAGCGCAACCAGAGCAGCATAAAAGGTTACCTGATATGTACGCTCAAAGCCAACTACATTTTCAGCGCAGGCCTGTTTAAGTAAGGCTGGCGAGAGAGCTTTTTGCCCGTTGCTTGCCAGTGCTGGGACGCCAGTCGGGTCGGTCGGAGCTGAATTGCTGGATGAGGGGGCTGTTGAGGTCACCTGGCAGAATCCAACCGTCTGGATATAAGCCGTACTGGACGGAGATGCATTTTGCAGCTGGTTTTGAAGATTTAGAATTTCAGGGGAAAGGGCGCTGGCTAGAACTGTTGCCAGCAAAGCAACACCAATGGACTGAATGACCTGGCGTGTGGCGCTGGTCAGAGAAGAACCACGGTGCAAATAGCGCGGCGGCACGACCGAGAGGGCGGTAACCATGGTGGTTTGGGCCGTTAAACCTAGTGCAATACCACGGATGGAGAGCAGGAAAATAATCCAGCCGATCGATGTGTCAGCACTGAGCTTAGAAAGCTGCCAGGTATTGATCACCAGCAAAGCAAACCCGGTCACCATTAACGGGCGTGGGCCGATTTTATCGTAGATGCGCCCGGATAAAATAACCAAAATGCCACTGGTGACGGCCATTGGCAGCAAGATAAAGCCTGTTTCCAGCGGAGACCGGCCTCGCAATTCTTGCAAATAGATTGGTAACAGGAATTCAGCGCCAAACAAAGCGATAACACTGACATAACTCAGCAGGCTGGCATTGAGAAAAATACGGTTTCCGAATAGCCTGAGGTCTAATAAAGGTTCTTTGGCAACAAACAACTCCACCATAGCAAAGGCGATCAGTCCAACAAACCCAACGCCAAACCAGATCAAGGTAGTAACTGATGTCCAACCGCTAACTGCAGCAATCGAGGCGGCATACAGGATTGCGCCAAAGCCGATGATCTCAGTTATGATTCCCGGAACATCCAGGGGATAATGCTGCTGCCCTTTATGTTCGCGTAAAAAGCGCAGTCCAAGCAGCACACCGAGCAGACCAATGGGAGGATTGATAAAAAAGATCACACGCCACAGATTCAGATTGACCAACCAACCGCCCAGAATCGGCCCCAGGGCTGGAGCGACCAATGCCGCGATACCGTAGTATCCCAGGGCGGTTCCCTGTTCTTCAGTCGGAAAAGCTTGTAACAGCAAGGAAACTCCCAATGGCATGGCAATACCCCCGCCAATGCCTTGTATGACACGGAAAATAACCAGCATAGTAAGGCTGGAAGAAAGGCCGCACAGAAGTGAGCCTACGGCGAATAATCCCAGCCCGGATAAATAGATTTTTTTGGAACCAAATCGATCGGCGAGAAAACCGGCCAGCGGCATAATAATGCCCATCGCCATCACGTAAACGCTGATGATCCATTGCGATTCATTGATGCTACCTCCAAATTCCTGGCGTAAGGCCTGGAATGCCACGTTGATGACGGTTGTATCCAACAGAATCATAAAAAAACCAAAAATAACTGTAATTAAGACCAGCCATTTACTTCCAGAATTTCCATGATTTGAAACCGATATGGATGGATTCTCCATTAAAAATATTCCTTATTAACTAATTAGACAAATTAATCAATCTATTGATTAAATTTTGATGGGGTTTTTTGGTTTGTCAATAGTACTTTTATTAAAAATAGTTGAGTGTTTTGACTTTTTGGATTTGGAACGCCCCATAAACTGTAAAAATCAATAGGGTACTGTTCCCCAGGCATAGAAGGTGGGCACAAATAAAATACGCTGGCCTTTTTGCCAGGCCTCCAAATCTAGCTTTCGCAAAAGTTCAAATTTTTCTTTATCGATCCAACCGCTTAGATCTGATTCCAGAACGGACCATTCTAATTCCCAGGCTTCCGGGGAAAGAGGACTACCCCAATGGCCCCCTAATAGCCCGCTGTGGACATTGCTAAGTCCAGCGTTGCTAAACAAGCTGGCTAATCGGCGTCCCAGATTGGGATCTGCGCCTTGACGTTGCAGCGCGGCTGCCTGCTGGCGGCCTAATTCCATCAGCTCATCCGGGTAATCAATTCGTCCACCGTAATCAGGCTCGGCCAGTGCTGCCACCAGACCGCCTGGGCGAGTAACACGGCGCATTTCCTTTAACCCTTGTTCAGGATGTTTAAGCCAGAGTAGGAAGAAGTGACACAGGCAGCTATCAAACGAAGCGGGCGTATAAGGCAGTGCAAGGGCATCCCCGCAGACAAAACGGGTGGCTTTATCAACCTGATTGGCGAACTTGAGATATTCAAAGCGTCGATCCAAACCGTAAATCTTGACCGGAACAACTCGCTGCAAATCAGCGGTTACCACACCGCTGCCACAGCCGACTTCCAGAATACGTTGGCTCTGGTCGATTTTGAGTTGATGATAGAGATAATAGCGTAATTCTTCAGTCCAGCGGGATTGCTGAAGAAAGCGATGATGCCAATCTACCAGATCTAACACGTTTTCAGCGACTTTTCCAGATCTTTTCCCAGGGATCGGTCAGCAAATTTCCTAAAATTGTATGCACACCCTGTGCAGGCAGCACATCGCCATCCGGTTCTACGTATAACCAGGCTGTACCGGCACCTTTAGGCGGCTGTTCCTGCTCGGCCAGCTCAAGAGCAACCGGATGAAATTCGGAGTAAGGCACCGGCAAGTCCCATACCAGAGACATTTTCCGGTCGGCTACGGCATGCCTGGCGGCTGTTAAAGCATCTTTTAGGTTGGGATCATCGGCGCTAAGGGATATCGAGGTAACTCCCATGCCGGATAGACGGTCAAACAAAGCTTCCACTTCGGATGCGTTCTTTTGGGTAATGGTAACATGCACGGTTGTAAAAAGATTTTCAGCCAGCACATCGCGTAAGGCTTCCCAGGATTGCTCTTCTTTAGGGTCTAATAAGATCATAATATGATCCAGACCGCTTTGCAGCAGTTTGTGGAGATAAGTGGTGTCGGAAAGACGCAAACCATCCGTGATCAGCCCGACTACTTGCCCGATATTTTGAGTGTAAGCAATCAGATCGACCAATTCGGGGCGCAGGGTGGGCTCACCGCCGGTAAAAATTACATGCGGAATACCGGCATCCCAGGCTTTCTGCAGGATGGTCTCCCATTCTTTAAAAGCTAATTCTCGCTTTACTTTTGGGGCAATCTCTGCGCTGGTTCCTATGCTTGAACGGTAGGTCAGGGCACAATCCAACCGGTACGGAGCAGAAAGGACGGTGCTGTAGGGATCTCTTCGCTCGAAATCCATGAAAGTCTCGGGGTCAAGATCGGGCGTCTTGACCAGGGTCTGGATTTTCTCTACCAGATCCTGGTAGTCTTTCAAGGCTTCTGGCCGGCTGATATGATACCGGTTGAGGATATGCTGGACGGCTTCTTCTTCAGGGACCTGTTTGATAAGGTAATAAGCCAGTTCTGTGGCCGTCTGATTTAAGTGCAACACTGTGCTGGCGTTGATGATCAAAATGCCCTGGCCATCCGGCTCGATTCTCAGGTGCATACGATATGGGATGGGGGCATCAGCAGGAGCCTGGTAATGATACATGCCAGCGGGCAACGGATGTGCCGGTGGAAAGACCCGGTCGATAAGACGATTGAAAAAGTCCATGATTGCCTCCTATCCTGCCATTTACGTGAATGATACAGAAAGGGTAGAAATTGAATGCGCAGCCTGCCTGGCTAATGGACAACCTCCGCCGCATTCCGATAGAAGAGCACAAGAAACACAGACCTGTGGCAGGTTTTTGTGCTCGCGCAAGGATATTGCCAGATCGTGGTTCCAGATCGACTCCCACGAGTTGCTCAAGAGATTTCCGATGGATTGATAATAAGATTGGCAAGGAATAACCGAGCCATCCGGCTCGACACACATGTTGTATCGAGCGGCCGTACAACCTTTGACACCGAGCTGCATTTGAACGGGGTCAAAATGACAGTATTCGGTCGGGGTATACCAAATCAGACGCTGGCCGTGCGCCTGCGTCGATTGGCGAGCCAAATCTAATAAGGGAGGCAGGCTTTCTTCGGTCAAGCCGGTCCCGACTGTTAATCCCCGGCCCGAATAAATCAAGGCGTTCAGGCCAATGGTCGGTACACCCAATTCTGCCAGAAAATCAAGTGTTCCGGCCAGATAAACGCTGTTTTCCTCGAGCAGAGTAGTGTTGGTCATGACGAACAGGCGAGTAGCCAGAGCATTTTCGATGCCAGCGATGGTGTCATCCCAGGCGCCAGACCTGGCCACCATGCGATTGTGGATCTCTGGCAAATGGGATTCGAGAGTTATCTGGGCGTGCTCCAGACCTGCATCCACTAATTTTTGTAGAAACACCACATCTTTTAGCAATCGACCGTTGGTGTTAATACCGGTGATCTGGCCGTTTTTTTCAGCATGAGCCACTAATTCTGGCAGATCAGGGCGTAGGGTAGGCTCACCGCCGGTGAACACAATATGGGGAATACCTGCATTCCACAGCCGGTCGAGGACTTGTTTCCAATGAGCGGTGTCCAGCTCAGGAGCGTGGCGCTCACGATCATTATAGCAATGAGCACAGTCATTATTACAGCGATAGGTAATGGCAAGATCCATGCGGTAGGGAGCGGATGGCATGACCGAGAAGGGGGCGATTGTCTCAAGTTCTAAGTCGCAAATGGGACAGGCTCCGTCAGGTCGCAGCAGCTCTTGCAGTTGGTTTACGATCTGACCGTAATCCTGGCGAGCCTGGTCTTTTGATACGTGGTAGCTGTGGGTTATGGATTCAATGACGCGGGCGTCCTGCTCTTTTGATAAATAGAGAAAAGCCAGATGAGTGGCGGTTGGATTCAGGTGAAATGAGCGATTGGCATTCACCAATAACATACCACTACCATCTTGTTCCACCCTTAAATGTGCACGAGTTTTTTCTGCGCCATCTTCGATCAGAAAATGATAAATACCCGCGTCAGGAGGGAGCGGCGCTTTAATAAATGAAGCGCCTACTCTCGGAATTTGCGAAATCAAGCTTGAAAAGAAACCCATAACGAATGGCCAGGTTAATATTCAGGGATTAAGGTTGTTACAGATCATATTAGAGTCGTTTTATCGACCGCCCCCGGCGCAGGCGCAGGCGCAACCAGCGCAGGCACAGGCACAAGCACAACTGTGACCACCGCCCCCGCCATGGTAGGTCGACGTAGAAGGAGGTGGCGGCGGGTTGGTTTTATTGGTAATCCCTCCCGTAAAGCTGTTGAGATCGCCGATCACACTGGAGGAAAAATTCTGCACACCGCCGACGATCGCGCCTGCAAAAGTGGCTCCAGGTAGTGTTGGCAGGGAAACATTTCCGGTCCCCCGGTTAGCGCTAGGAGCTGAACCGCTCGGAGCAGATGAAGCCGGCCGGAAGGTAGGATCATAGCGTCCCCACCAAATCGGAACGAAGATTGGCATTCCTCCAAAGGCCCGCTGTGTATGCCCGCTAAAGTCGCGATCGGCCATCGTCCAGTCCATTACTTCATCGTATTTGGCGGATTTAACCTCAGGTGTGTTAGCCGCTTCAACCTGTTGCCAGGCCTGTTTGATAATATCCTGATAATAAGCGACGGTTTCTTTACGGCTGAATCCCCTCATTTTTTCCGAGAGGCTATTGACCAGCTTTACCATCATGTCTTGCAGGGCCTGCTTCTGTTCAGGCAAACTTGGTTTCTGGAATGCCGTCAGGAAGTCGATTTCATAGGGCTGCAAACCGGCCGGAATAGGATCAGTTACCTTAAGAGTGAGAGGATTACTGGTGACAACAGTTGCTGCACCCTTCTTGATGGTCGAGAACAAGATCATGGTCATGACTTTATCCAACGGCTCTTCCATTAAAACTGCCGCTTCGACTGCGGTTAAGCCACGTTTTATGCCATGACCTTCAATTGTGATCTTGGGCGGCAAATAGGCCAGTTTGCGACGGCGAGCTCCAACGATCCCGCCATAAATACTGAAGCCAAAAATGACTACCACCAAAAGCCCAATTCCCCAACACAGGATTGCTCCCCAATCGATGTTGATTGGCGCGGCAGTGATCGCAGCAGCCGGCACAAGGCTGGCCGGGAATGCAGCTCCGAAAATATATTGCGTAGAACCATTAGCGTCGGGCGTGTTCCAGGTATAAACCACTCGCCCTTGATCATCGATGCTGGAGGTAGGTGTGGATGACCCTGGCCAGTTTTGGGGAGTAAAGTAGCGCGGCTGGTTGGCGTTCATGCCCGGCGGGAGAATCAGCGTAACCGTCATATTGGTTGAGCCATGAACGAGTGAGGAATCGAACCAGGTCGGCGAAAATTGAAAGCTGGCGTATTTCTCGCTTTCTTGCTCGGTAGCCGGATGCAGAATATTGCTGACTCTTCCGATTAAAACGTGTACAGTCCCAGTGCTGCCTGGCGGAATTTGGCTTGCGCCCAAGCCAATTGCAACCCCAGGTTTCACGTATTGTGAAGGTTGAATATCGTGGGTAGGCGACCCGCCCACATCTGCTGTGATGCTGTTGATTTCGTAATTGGAATTGGGCACACCAATATCTACATAATCGATTGGCGAAGCAACCGAATCGTTTTTGAAGATTAAGGAATATTCAATGCTGGCAGTCCCGTCCTTATTTACGGTGAAAGTGACATTTGAGCTGGACAGATTGAAGCTGTAATTCTGGGCAAGAGCATTATGAAAAGTGATCCCCAATAATAAAAACAAAATCGCCAGGCTTATCCATTTCTTTTTCATTCCATTCCCTCCCGGATTGGATTGTTTTACCACTTGGGTTCTTCGGTAAGCTGGTAGGTTGTACCGCAATAAGGACAGGTAACTACCGGGGCTCCGTTTACCATTGTTATATTTTCGGGTTTAAGGACGCCGCCGCAAGATTTGCACTTAAGTGTATCCATATTGACGTTCGCAGGAAGGTCGATTTTAAGTGTCACATTATCCCCAGCGGCTGCTCCGGACTTTCGACGTGCTGCGAGAAAGATAAAGACGAAACCGATAATAACTAAAATGATACCGGTGATAATATTGCCTGGCTGACCTTGAGGGCTAAAAGCGCTCAATATAAAAAGGACTCCAAAAACGATGAAGATTGCCGCAATAATATAGAGAATTATTTTTCCAGCGCTCATGGTTGGCCTCCAATTTTATTTAGTGTAGCATTTTCTTGATTAACTGGCAACTTTAACAAGCCTATAGTTCCATAAACACGCATATATATACGAAAACCATCTAAATTGGTTTCGTATTATCTCATGAATGGGCTCAAACCAGTTTATTTATTCCAAAATTATGGTAGATCAAGATAGCCCATTGATGAGATTGAGTTCTTCGGAGGTTGCTGCAACGATGAATAAGTTGTTCCTGGATATACAGAAACGATGGTTTTGGCTATCCAGGACGATAACTGTCCCCGGGCAGGCAGTGTAACTGACAAATTGAACCGTTTCTTGCACCAGCCTTCCACAGCTATTTCGTTCCAGGAATAAATATTTTTTCCCCTCTTTCAGTGTGGCCGGGCAAGCAAATTGATTAATCCTTGTACTGACGATTATCCTGGTTGAAGTCATATGGATTCCTTCTATACCTGTCTATCAATTATTCTTATCAACTTATCCAGGATATCGAAATTCAGCAATAATTAAAATCCTGATTCGAGCGGAATAAGCAGGATAAAAGGGGGTAATCAGTTGTTCCTAAATTCAATTTGACCTATCTATCTTGATTTTCATAATTCTGTAATCGAAAGTATATTTACATTTAATGATAAATTAGGTATATTATATCATATATAACTTTTTTCAAATGGGGAGGTAGTTGGCTATGCCAAAATCAATTAAAGAAGCCATGAATCGAGGCAACAATTTATTGATGGTAGGTTTCTTGGCGGTATTGGGGATCGGTGTGATCGCGGAGCTCTTCACTGAGAACGAGCTGATGGATAAGGCCGATGATGTCATCATTTTGCTGTTGGCGATCATCGCTGTTGTCTGGTATTTAAGGGGTACAAACCGTTACCAGTACTCGTGGTTCCCTTTCATTCTGTTGTCAATCGGTTTGCTTGATAAAATAATGGGTTTAGCAATCGAGTTTGGTGACCCAGATGCTGTTGGAGACGAATTTGGCATACTTCCCACGCTAATAGCAATAATCATCATCAGTGGGGTTATCCTGGTGCGATCTCGCAATGCAAATCGGACAATTGAAGAAGGTGCCGGTATGAATTTGCCGATCCCGCAGACAGGTGGAAGCCAAGAAGAAAAACATAATAATTGATTTAGTATAAACTGCATTATTTCTGATCCTTAATTTAAATTGCCCTCACTCAAACTCTCTTCCCATCCAAGAGATCAGGGTGAGGGCGATCTGTTATAATTAGCTTGCAATGCTTGCCTCTAGACAGCCAAAAATGATCATGATAAAATCAGCCGCATAAATATAGTGGGGGCTCGTCCAATGGTAGGACTGCAGACTCTGGATCTGTATATAGAGGTTCGAATCCTTTGCCCTCAGCCTATTAAGAAAAAGCACCCTGCAAGAAATACAGGGTGCTTTCCCGTTTTTACAAGGAGCAACAAGAATGACAAATGATCCTTCATCTGGTTCCAGCAACTTTATCCGCGAGGCGATTGAGGAAGACCTGCGTAGTGGGCGCTTTGACCACGTGCAGACTCGTTTTCCGCCAGAGCCGAATGGTTATTTGCATATTGGCCATTGTAAGGCCATGGTGATCGATTTTGGCACAGCCGAAGCCTTCGGCGGTAAATGCAGCCTGCGCTATGATGATACCAACCCGGTCAAAGAGGATGTCGAATATGTAGATGCCATCAAAGAGGACATTCATTGGCTGGGTTTCGATTGGGAAAACCGTGAATATTATGCTTCAGACTACTTTGATCAGCTTTATGAATTTGCTATCAAGCTGATCAAGAAAGGGTTAGCCTATGTCGATGATCTGACTGCCGATCAGATCCGTGAATACCGCGGCACGCTGACCGAGCCCGGCATAGAGAGCCCTAACCGCAACCGACCCATCCAAGAGAGCCTGGATTTATTCCAGCGCATGCGCGATGGCGAATTCCCGGATGGCTCGCTGACGCTGCGCGCCAAAATCGATATGTCTTCCGGCAACATCAACATGCGTGACCCGGTCATGTACCGGATCATCCATGCCACACACCACCGCACCGGCGATAAGTGGTGTATTTATCCCATGTACGATTTTGCGCACGGCCAATCCGATTCGATCGAAGGTGTGACCCATTCATTATGCGATCTGGCATACGAGGATCACCGGCCGCTGTATGATTGGTTTCTTGAGCAACTGGAAATCGCTCATCCTCGCCAAATTGAGTTTGCTCGATTTAATATGACCTACACCATCCTGAGTAAACGATTTTTAAAGCAGTTGGTCGACCGTGGCCTGGTCAGCGGTTGGGATGATCCACGTATGCCCACTTTAAGTGGGATGCGCCGGCGTGGTTATCCGGCTCAGGCGGTGCGCAAGTTCATTGAACAGGTGGGCGTTGCCAAAAAAGAGAACTTGATTGAAATCGAGCTGCTAGAACATATCGTGCGTGAAGAATTGAACCTGCATACTCCGCGCGTTATGGGTGTGCTGAACCCGCTTAAAGTGGTCATCACCAATTATCCGGATGGCCAGGTCGAGGAGCTTGAAGCCACCAACAACCCTGAAGACGAATCCGCCGGTACCCGTATGGTACCCTTTTCCAAGATTATATATATCGACCAGGATGATTTTCGAGAAGTTCCACCCCCGAAATATTTCCGGCTGACCCCAGGTCGCGAAGTACGTCTGCGTTATGGCTATATTATCAGGTGCGAAGATTTC
>DATFYI010000269.1:0-7959 GCA_035315125.1 Anaerolineaceae bacterium
AATATCAGCACCAAGGGTGTCGCCGACCATGACGGCCTGGTGTGGTTGGACGCCCAACTGCTTGAGCGCTAGCTCGAAGATGTGAGGGGCCGGCTTGCGAACGCCGACATCTGCTGAAATGATGACTACCTCAAAAAAGTGACTCAGTCGGGTTTTATCGAATAAGGTAAGGGCGTCTTTGGCATCACCGGCATTGGAAATCAGACCCAGCCGGTAGCCGAGAGAATGTAATTCCTCAATCGTTGAATGCGCATCGGCTTCGACCTTCCAGTGGGTTTGAGTAATTTTATATAAAGAGTCTAATGCCAGGCGGGTATGCTCAGGCGGCGGGTCGTGGTAACCGTGTTCTTCCAGTAAATTATGCAAGATAAAGTTGGTGGTATATTCGATAAACTCGGTCTCGCGTTCAACGTAATAAATCTGCATGCTGCGTTCAAAATCCGTGCAAAAGCGCTCGCTGTCGAGACGGTAACCGAGTTCGAGCAAAGTTTCAACCATCTGGCGATTTGCAATCGGCAGGATCTCAGACCACTTTGAATCGAAATAAATCAGTGTGCTGCCCAGGTCAAAAAGAACCACTTGAAAGGATCGAGTTGTTGGATCAGGTTCTCTCATGTGTGTTTGCATGCTTGTTGGTAGAGAAATCTATTAATGATGATGAATTATATCAGGATTGAGCGGATGCTCGCGGGCTGCGATTTTCCTGCCTGACCAAAAAGGCCAGCGCCGCTAAGGAAAGGCAGGTTACAACCAATCCAATGATCAGCAACATGAAATAGTGCTCGTCCGGATGGTTCGCTACAAACCAATTTCCCTGTTCAAAAGTGGAAGGATTTGGGAAGGTCGAAGCGGCATGGTCGACTGCCCAGAACCGGAAATTCTGCCAGAGATCATTTAGCTCGTAACCGAATAAGAACAAGCAGCATAGTGCAATAAAACTGTTTAAATGAATCGAATCCAACCAATTTTGTAGCTCGTAAACAGCTAAAATCATCACGAACAAGATCGTAAAAATAAACAGGCGCGAGGCGACCCTCTCACCGCTTAAAGGCGGGATGCTTATTAATACCCGTAACTCTTCAAAAACAGCCGTGAACGAGAAAAGTGTGAATACCAAACACGGTAGCAGCAGCATACGAAAAGGCGAACCCTGCTCCACACCATCGATTGTTTGCCGAAGGTCCTGGACAGTTGGTCGGGCGTGTAATGTGCGGTAGATGCCGAAGAAAATCAGGAAAAGCGCCCCAAGCAGTCCGATATAAATAGTGAATTCCCAATTGCCCAGAGGGGCATTTATGCCATTGGCTGTATCGTAAATCCCGGGCAGGGTTATGGTTACCAGAGCATCCCATAAGGATTGAACGGTTGGATATCCACCCAAATAATATACCTTTAAAACGCCTGTTTCGAGCAAAGCCGGCGCTATGCGAATTGCGCTGACCAGGGCGCAAGCCACGATTGTTTTGATCACGGTCAAGAAATATTTCGGGGAGAAGATTGCCAGAACCAGCAGAAAAGTAAGGGAATAGAGAAAGAAATGGTAGGCGCCTTGCAGAAAAATGAGAAACATGAGCAGGGTCATTTTAGTGACCCAGCCCCAGCCGACCTGCTTCTTTTGTACCAGCTCAATGACCAGGGCGGCAAACCATGCTAACAGAAAATAGCTGTTCCACGAAAAATGTCCGACGCTGTAATGTGACAGAATGTGACCGTTGAAGTTGAATAAAAGGAATAAAATGGTAAATGCAAATGGGGAAAGCTTTAATTGGTTGCGCAGCGCCAGCAAACCTGTGAAGCCAACGGCAAACATCAAGAAGGTCTGGAAGATAATAAAATTAGGGATGTTTAAAAAGTTTAGAAAAATGACGGTGGGGCCTATGAAAGTATTGGGGACGCTCAGAAAACGATCGGTTGGGGCATCCAAGGCGACCGGGTTCGAGATATGCAGAGGCAGCACCATCTTTTGCATGGCGTCGCGCAGAAAGGCCAGGCGCGGTCCGGTAATGGCTGCCCAATCTTCATAAGTGAATGAGATATTTCCCCAATTCAGAAATACCCCCCACAATAAGAGCCCACCTAAAAGTAAGACCCCGAAATAGACCCAAACGAGCCAGCGCTGTTTTTTTTCTGTTGAATAGTGGAAAAACCAGTTGATAAAACCGTTTAAGAATTTAAGATCCATTGACTATAGTGAAAAGGGCAGATTTGCATTGCGCGAGCATGATTATACTTCTCAGCAAGGAAAATTAAGTTAAAAACACCTTATAATCCGATGGATTATTTCTTAATTACTCAATAGCCACGATTGCTGTCAAAGCGATTCAATAGGGGTTCACCCTCGACATACCGGCGCAGGTTTTCGGCGAACATGGCGCTGGCTCGCTCGCGATAGAGGGTGCTGACTCCGGCGATGTGTGGTGTCACGATTACATTAGGGAGCTTCCAAAGCGGGCTGGTAGGCGGAAGGGGTTCCTCTGGGAAGACATCCAGGGCGGCTCCTCCCAGATGGCGTTCCTGCAGAGATTGCAGTAAGGCCTGGTGATTAACAATACCGCCTCGACTGATATCGATCAAGAAGGCGCCCGGTTTCATGACGTCGAATTCCTGTTTATCGATCAGGTTGCGGGTTGCATCGGTCAACGGTAAAGCCACGACGATAAAATCGCAGGATTTGATCAGCGAAAGCACCGCCTGGATTGGGTACAAACGGCGAAAAAACAATCCATCCGGATCGCCCAGGCCATCCGGCGTGTAACCGAGATCCTGCGGATGCATGACGTCGCGTTTGGCAGCCAGGACAGTAACGTTATACGGCTGGAGCAGTCGTGCGAGCTCCCGCCCGATGCTGCCATAACCTAGAATGCCCACGGTGCTACCGCGCAGCTCACGCGGCGCAAAACGTTCCCAGCGGTCGCGCGGCCATTCTGCTTTGGCTTGGTTTGCCAAAAGGTCAGTCAGACGATGGCCGAGCGTCATCATCATCAGCATGGTAAATTCGGCCGCCTGGGGCGCCGCTGCTCCGCTCAGTGTGGTGACGAGAATTTCTGGATTTTTTAACAACAGCGAATTAAGCGCAAAATCGATGCCGGCAAAGTAGAGCTGGAGCCAATGTAAATTGTGCACCTGCTCCGGTTCCGGTAATACGCTTTCGGTCAGTAAGATTTCAGTACGGTTCCACAAATCGGCCGGAATATCTTCCGGACGGCGAGCCGGGCGGACCGTGATGCGCAAACGGGGAGAAACGGCCTGTAATTGCTCGACCAGTTGATCTGGAAAAGGAATCGTGATTAATACATCGATCGGGTTGGGATTTGGCATCATGAATAATTAGCTTTAGAGGTAGATACGGCCGGGATCCAATTCCTGGCGCAGAATTTGCAGTTCTAGTGCTTCAGGAGGGTTGGTGGTGAATAGCTGGGGGGCGATCTTGAGCGGCCAACCGGTATTGGCCTGCGCCTGTGCGGCAGTAACGCCTGGATGGATTGCAGTCAGAATCATTTCACCGTTTTCATCTGGCTCCATAATACCCAGATCGGTAACCACGGCCTGCGGACCTGCGCCGCGTACCCCGCTGGCATTCCGCTTGGAGCGACCTGTCAGGAAACCGGCCGAGGTGCAGAAATCGACCCGCTCCGGAAAACGGCGTTTTTGATGGGGTGTAATGATATAGCAACGGTTTGCCCAGGCTGCCATTTCCATCGAGCCGCCAGAACCGGGCAAACGCACCATGGGGTGGGCATAATCGCCGATAACGGTCGAATTGATATTACCGAAACGGTCGATCTGGGCGCCGCCTAAGAAACCGACATCGACATTACCACGTTGCAAGTAAAGCGTGAAAATATCATACATGCTGCACACTGCCGAGGCGCCGCTTACCAGGGTTGGATCGCCGATGGAGAGCGGCAGACGCTGTGGGCGAGCACCGATCACACCGGCTTCATAGATCATCAACAAGTTAGGCGCGTGCGTGCGGCGGGCCAGATTACAGGCCAGGTTGGGCAGCCCAACCCCCACGAAAACCACCTCGCCATCCCGCAGCAGCCGGGCGGCATTGATGGTCATCAGCTCGGAGGAAGTATAGGATTGTTGATCCATTAATAACCTCCGTAATTAACCGGCCCGCTCAAGCGCTCGGGTATCTGTAGGCGCTGGTGCACCTGCGGCCCCAGCTTTTCCCAATATTCGGCCCGGTCTTTGACCCCATAAACCCATTCGTCCAGGTAAGCCTGAACGGAGTGCGGTGTTTCGCTGAGCTTATCCCAGGCCAGGTAAAATTCGTTATCCCGGTCGTAATAACCCTGGGTGTAGGAAGGATGAGAAGCGTATGGCACACTGCACACTGCGCTGACGATGAAGCCGGGGATGATGGTGCGGTTCGGGTCGGCCCGTATTACTTCTTCGCCAACAATTTCTTCGGCAGTCAGGATTAGGCGCCGGGCTGCAAAGGCGGCTTCTTTTTGCTCGCCCAGGATGCCCCAGATGTGGGCATTGCCGCTGGCATCGGCCCGCTGAACGTGGACGATGGCTACATCCGGGTGCAGAGCCGGCACGACCACCACTTCCTGCCCGCTGTTGAAAGGGTCAGCGATGCGCCGAAAATTTGGGTTGGCCCGCTCCAGGTCACCGGCGGCGGTTGGGTTCATGGGGATAAACGGCAGTCCGGCTGCTCCGGCTTGCAGGCGTGAGATCATGCTGAAGTGGGAATACTCCTCCCATTCGAGATGGCCGGCTTCTAGCTCGCTGCGCAAGATACGCAGCGAACCGACCCCCGGATTTCCTAGATACGAAAAAATAAGCTTGCGGGCGCAGCCGGCTGCCACCATCTGGTCAAAGATCAGATCGGGAGTAGCACGCGCCAACACCAGGTTTTTACGATGCTGGCGTATGATCTCGTGACCGGCGGCAAAAGGGATCAGGTGGGTAAACCCGGCTGCATAAACACAGTCTCCATCATGGACATAGCGATCAATTGCTTCGGTAAGAGAACATAATTTGGACATAGGCATTGTTCCCTGTGCTAGCGATGTTCGGTAGGGCGGTTACTATTTTTTTGTTTCTCGCTTTTGCGCTTGAGCATGCGGAAGCGGTTGCTTTCCACCGGCGGCTTGGGATTTGTACCCACCACAAAAATGCCAATCAGCAAAATGATCATGCCGTACAGCAAATAATGAAATTCACGGGCGTGAGCAACATCAGAAAGAACAAATAAAACAATCAGCGCTACACCGATAACGATTAAAAATGAGCCAACCTTTCTCATCTTTGCTGTATCCCTCACCCCCGGAACGTCCCTCACCCCTAACCCCTCAGCATTCGGCATGCTCTGCGATCCCAATGGGAGAGGGGAAAAGGAGAGGAAAAATTATCTCAAGCCTTGCGCACCATGGTGCGGATTTGTTCGTGCATATAAAGCGGCAGGTAATACAGACCGCCGGAGTTTTTGCCGGTCGACCCGGAGCCCTTCCAACCGCCAAAGGGTTGGAAACCAGGCCAGGCACCGGTGGTAGATCCCTGCGGACGGTTGACATAAGTTACTCCGGCCTGGATCTGATCGAAGAACCACTCACATTCCTGAGGTGTGCCGTAAAATCCGGCGGTCAGACCGTAGGTGACGTCATTGGCAAACTCCATGCCCTCCTCCAGGCTGGAGATCTTAGCCAGGGTGGTAATCGGGACAAACATCTCTTGCTTCCACAGGCGGTGTTCGAGCGGCAGATCGGCCACCAGGGTGGGAGCTACAAAGTAGCCTTTGGCATAAGCGCCATCGGTCAGGATTTTACCACCGGTCAATATGCGGCCGGACTGGCTGAGTTCTTCAGTAAAAGTCTGGTAATCACGGTAGGAATTGTGATTGATTACCGGGCCTAAAGTAATCTGGCGGTCGGTCGGATCGCCGATGGTCAGTTTCTGAGTGGCCGCTACCAGTTTTTCGAGCAGAGCATCATAGATTGGCTCTTCTATAAAAACCCGCGAATTAGCCGAGCATTTTTGACCTTGCAGGCCAAAAGCCGAGCGGACGATGCCGGTAACGGCGGTATCCAAATCAGCATGACGCGAGACGATAGTCGGGTTCTTGCCCCCCAACTCCAGGATGATGGGGCGCACATAGCGGTTGCCGCAAAAATCACAATAAATTTTCATGCCCACATCATACGAACCGGTAAAGGTAATGCCATCTATATCTGGGTTCTCAATGAGGGCCTGGCCAAGGCTACCGCCCGGCCCGGTGACGAAATTAAAAACGCCATCCGGGACACCCGCATCGCGCAGGTATTCGGCGATCAGACGCGCTGTCCAGGGCGTATCACTGGCAGGTTTGATTACAACCGTGTTGCCGGCGACCAGGGCTGATCCGACCGGTCCACCGGTCAATGACGCCGGAAAGTTGAAGGGACTGATGACAACCCAGACACCGTAAGGCCGCATGACTGAGGTATTGGTAGAGATATAACTGACCAACGGTTCTCTGCCCAGTTCACGGATATAGCCATCGTTGGCTTCCATTTGAGTACAGGCATAGCGGAAAAGATCGGCGGTTTCAGCCGCATCTCCCAGGGCTTCCATGCGGTTCTTGCCGACTTCCATGGCCATCACGGCGCCAATGTCGTATATGCGTTGATCCATCAGATCAGCGACTTTGCGGATGAGGGCTACCCGCTCCTGCCATTTGGTATGGCTCCAGGCCGGAAAGGCGCTGCGAGCGGCAGCGACAGCATCGTTTGCATCTTTCGCCGTGCCTTTTTGAAAGACACCTAAAATCAGGTCAGTATTAGCGGGGGAGCGGTCTTCGACCTTCTCTGCGGAATACCGCTCTTTTCCAGCAATGAGCATACCATGTTCCTGGCCTAAATTGGCTTTTAAATGATTTAAAGCTTGTTCGAATTGAACGTGAAGTTCTTCGGGCGGGTTGAACATGGTTGCATAGGTCAATTTGAAGGATGAACTTGTCGCCATATTTGCATTTTCCTCCTTTGCGATGGGAAGCAAGGCTTATAATCCGGGCTTGCCAGGCCAAAATAAGTATAGTCCAGGAAAGGCGGAGAGTCAAAGAAACAGTGGAATAATTTCGATCCTGATTCTGTGTTGCGCAGCAAGACTTTCTTTGATACACTTTTTATTAAGATATGAATCCAAAGCAGGCAGTTTACCTGGGGGTTGATTTGACCGGCAGCCGCAAACCGTTTACCTATGCTGCACTGGATGTAGAAATGCGCCTGCTGGCCCTGGGGCAAGGACAAAGCGATGAAGTGCTGGCATTTGCAGCCGGGCAGAACGAAGCGATGATTGCGATTGACGCACCTTCCAGCCCAAACGGCGGGCTGATGGCGCAGACTGAATACCGCAACCGACTCTCTCCGCCACCGGCTCCCGGACGCTGGACCAACTTGCGTCTGGCAGAGTACCGCCTGCACCAGCAGGGTGTCAGTATCACACGCACACCAGCAGTAGCGGAAGAGAGCCCGCAGTGGATGCAGCTCGGTTTTGAGTTCTATAAAAAGTTGCAGGAAATGGGGTACCTGGCCTACACGCAAGAAAGTGCAGCACGGCAGTGGTTGGAGGGACATGCTGAAGCCGGCTTCCAGGTGCTGCTGGAACGCGTCCCGTTTGAAAGTGGTTCGGTGGAAGGACGCCTGCAACGCCAACTGATCTTGCAAGAGCTGGATCTGCCGGTGGCGGATCCGATGGATTATTTCGAAGAGGTCACCCGTTACAAACTGTTGCATGGGGTTCTACCGCTGGAAAAAATCCACAGTTCCACTGAGCTTAATGCTTTGCTGATGGCTTACCTGGCCTGGCTGGCTGTCAACAAACCGCAGGAAGTGCTCTGTGTGGGAGACCCACAAGAAGGGCAAATTTATATGCCGGCGGGGTTACAGGCCAGGTTGTTTTAGGATAGTAACCAACCAGAATCTTCAATCAAGGCGGCTACTTTTTCGATTTGAGCATCCAAGATAG
>DATFYI010000270.1:0-8678 GCA_035315125.1 Anaerolineaceae bacterium
TTTTCTGGCTCATCAGTTTCAAAGCTGCGCGCAGGGTAGTATCCGGTGAGACCTGCCAAACATCCGGTCCTTTTTGGAGTAGTACCTGGCTGACGGTCGTCATATTGCTGCTCCTTTCTAAAGTTGAAAAAAATACTGGAATCGATTTTATAAATCGACTTTTGAGATCATATAAATAGCTTTTTAATATTAACCCGAGATAGCGGTATTTTCAAGTTAATTTAAGAAAAATAACGTGATTAATATCATCTCTGTCATATCCAATATGTGATAATAATCACAAGGAGGAGCCTTCACTATTCCAATCCAATAGCAATGGTGTAAGCTCGAATTGACTAAAAGAACTTCCCCTCACCAATCGAACAGAAGGAGAAGGGAAGTGTTGGATTCTACCCGACAGGTAAATAATCTTATTTATTGAAAGAACGTTTTGTGGTCGCCCGTATGGGTATAGTTTGATAAGCCTTTAAATCCCTAAAGCCAATCATCTTGCCGTGAACTTCATCCCACAGTGAAAATTTAACACAACTGAAGGACGACCAGATTGTAATTTTGCGTCCCCATTTTTGTAAAAGTGGGGTTTTGGTATAGCACCGATCCAGGTTATAGTTCGGGATGCGTGGACTGAGGTGGTGGATGTGATGAAATCCGATGTTGCCTGAGAACCACTGTAATATCTTGGGCAGTTGGTAGTAAGACGCACCTTTCAATGCAGAAGCCACATAACTCCACTGGTCGTTGTGATCCCAATACATGTATTCGAATTGGTGCTGTACATAAAATAGCCAGATGCCAAATGCGCCTGCAATTGTCATTAAAGGGATCTGGATGATCAGGTAGGCTTTCCAACCGATCAAGAAACACATGCCAATGGCAATTGCTGCCAGTGCAAGATTCGTATAGATGACACTGTCTGTTTCTTTTTTACCGAAACGTGGTATTGGAAAGCGTTGCATGATAAAGAACATGTAAAACGGTCCCAGAAAGAACATTATTGCTGGAAAGCGAAACAGGCGATATTTCAGACGATCGATGTGAGAGCTGTTCAGATATTCTTGTACAGTGAGTGTTTTGACATCACCAACGCCTCGTTTATCCAGGTTGCTGGCGGTAGCGTGGTGAATAGCATGCGCGTGCCACCATTGTTCCCCAGGGGTAAAGACTAGCAGGCCTAATAATGATCCCACGATTTTATTGGCCCTGGTAGAGGCGAAGAAAGAATTGTGACCGCAATCGTGGAATATGATAAATATTCTGGCGAGAAAGCCGGCTGCTGGCAACATTAAAGCCAGTGTCAACCAGTAGGATATCGCCAGGCTGCGTACCATCAGGTACCAAAGCAAAAAGTAGGGCAGCAGACTCGTGCTTAACTGCCAGATACTTTGTTTCAGACTTGAATCTTGGAAAGGTGTCAACAAAGGTTGAAGTTCCTTCATCTCTGGCAGCACCTCAGAAGTCTGCTTACTGGAGTACATGGAATCGTCTCCTTCCGAAACTCTTCAATTTTCCATGTCGGGAAGAATTAGGACTATTGTAGTCCACTAAATCTATAATTGCAACAGGGCTCGAATAGTCTTAACAAACACTCATGCTTTCTATCTTTTCAAACGCTCCGCCCCATTTGAAAAAACCTCCTGGCGAGTTGGATGTACCAGATCATATAGCCCGGCAGAGAAAGAAATAGTAAAAATATGCCGATAACTGGAATAAAAAAGCCACATGCTACCGCATTTGCGACGATCCCGACTATGGCGGTGGCTTTACCGTAAACGTGACTGCGCAGCATGAGCAAAGAGCTGATCAGCAAAGAGAGCCCGCCAAGCAGGGTATTCAAAAACCAGCCAATCCCATTAAAGAGCGCCAGCAAGGCGTCTCCAGCCGCAATAAGCTGGCTTTTGGTTGCCTCGCTGGTTGCGCTTGCATAAGACCTGCTGAGCGATAGCAACTCGGGCAGCGGCCTGGCAGGGATGATCAGCACGGCGGCGATCAATCCAAGTGCCAGGGCGATGAAGGCATAGGATTCATTGACCTGTTTGAGCGAAACATATAGACCTAAAGTCAATAATATGCTAAATATATTCCCCAGCAGAAGAAATAAATCGAGTGAGATCAACCCACCCAGGGTATTTTTTTGCAATAACAGGAAGATGCTTTCCGTAGATTGATTTCCAGGGGCATATGGCCAGATAAAATAGGTAATCAGCCCAAGCAAGATCACAATTTCCGAAATAATCGCAGCAACTCCGGCTACTTTGTAGAGGTCTTTCCAACGTGCATCAATCGTTGAGGTCGTCATTGCGTTAGCTCCTTTTGAAATTAGTTAACTGGGAGCGGCATCGTGGTTGGGGCGATGTTATCGAGAGCTTTCATCTCCCGGTATGTTAGCGTCCAAACATTGCTTTCGAATAGGATGTACCATCCGCTGATCAGGATTAAAGGTGCGAACAGAACAGTAAAGAAGAACGGTAAAGCTGCTATCAGACCCAAAATCCAGGTCAGAGGGCTGCTCAAGAAAATACTGGTGATGCCGAATACGATCAACCCGGGGATGGCTCCCACAATTACAGCCGGCACAAGCAGCACGATATAAACCGGGATGAGCAGGAAGAAAATGATAGTCATGGCAATGGCATAGGCAATCCCGATGCCCAGCATGATCAGCCACATCACCGCAGTGCTCTTCCAGTTGCGCTTGACCATTTGCCAGCCTTTACGGAAAGAATCGCCCACGCTGGAATTTTCTAGCACAGTCGCGCGCACAAAGAACTTTCGCAGCATGACAAGCAACACTGCCAGCAGGATAAAGATCAGCACACAGAGGAAGAAAAATCCGATCGCGGCCACAATGCTCACCGCTGTAAAGCCTCGGTTGGCGCTGGTTACCCCAAAATAAACCAGTAAACCCAACCCTGCCAGGATCGGTATGAAGATCAGGAAAGGTAATGAGGTGATCAGATCGATCAGCCACATGCGGAAGGCAGCGCGTGACCAGCCCATTTTCCAACCCTGGCTGAAGCTCACTTTTAAGCCGGACTGTTCATACTCATTCACCATCCGAATCACAGCGGTTTCGCTGACGTAACGTACGATTGCCAGGATAACAACCACGATCAATACAAAGAGCAGCAGAGCCAGCCCGATCCCGATGAATAAACCGATGTGTTGTCCGGGATATTGCAGGAGAGGCTGGATATTTAGATGGAACCATTGCTGGAGCTGTTGCTCAAACTGGTTCAAGCTTGGATTGTTGCCCTGGTTGTTATTGTTGGCATTGAACTGCGTGCCGGAATTCCCACCGCCTGGATTGCTGCCGCTTCCTCCTGTCACAGCCAGCAGGATGCCGAAGATCCATAAGACCTTATAATTCCACAAAATTTGCCAGGCGCGTTTTAAAATCTTTCCAAAGTCGATCATTTTGTATACTCCTTTTAATGGCTCCGGTTCATTTAATGATTTGGATCCGGTTATTCATCTACGAATGAGCTCTCTCCTGTGGGAAAAGTGGCTTTTGATTCTTCCGACGTTTGTTTGACCAGGCTGCCAGCCAGCCCAGGATCAGCAGCACGATACCGGCATTCCAGAACAGTTCTGCACTTAAACTCGTCCAGAACGCATTGGCATTGTTCAGGATGATCAGAAGAATGCGATTGCTGCCGACCAGGGACCTTCCAAAAAGGTTCATGCTGGCTGAGAACCACAAGCTTTGTTGTGGGCTGTTCTGCAGCCAGGGGGCCGCGCTTCCGAGCAGACCGGCAACGCCGGCAGTTGTGAGTAGCGTGCTGACGGTTGTGACTGTGCTAAAGAAAATCCAGATGGCCGCTGCGCTGACCGGCACCAACCACCAGATTGCCTCGCTAACCTTTCGCACCGGTGCTACTTCCGGACGGCGTGGCAGTACCAGAGCCAGTTTCGCTGCGAAGCGCTCGCTTGAGGTGAAGCTTTCTGCGGGCACCGTTTCATGGAGTAGTCCGGATAGGCTACGCAGCTCTTCCAGTTCCTTGCGACAGGCCACACATTCTGATAGGTGATTTTCCACCTGGTGCAGGTTCACACTACCCAGTTCTCCATCCAGGTAGGCTCCCAGCAGGTCAGTTACATGTTCACTCATATTCGCCCTCCATTTGAAACAAAACACCTTTAAGGACTTCCCGCAAGCGCGTGCGGGCATAATTCAGGCGGGACATGACTGTCCCAATCGGGATGTCAAGCGCTTTGGCGATTTCCTGATAGGAAAGTTCACCATATTCCCGCAGCACAAGCACAGAGCGGGCCGCCGCTGGTAGCTCTTGCATTGCCTTTTGGATCATTGCTGCCCTTTCTTTTTCGATCAGGGAAGTTTCGGGTCCCGCCGCCGTATCCTTTACCAGCATGACCTGCTCCTCTTCGAGCGATTCTTCCTGCTTACGACGTAGCTGGTCCAGGGCAACGTTTATGGCAATACGATACAACCAGCTTCGAAACGGAGCAGTGAGCTGATAGGAAGGTAAATTCAACCAGGCACGTATGAAAGCTTCCTGGCTGGCATCCTCGGCCAGGGTGGTATCGCTGCACATGCGAAAAACTACGCGTACAACTCCTGGATAATGGCGCCGGACGAGCTCTCCATAGGCATTACGGTCACCCTGTCGGGACTGGAGCACCAGATCCGTTTCAGTTACCGCCATAAGGGTTGCCACCGGCCGATTTCCTTTCTGAGCTGTTATCTACTCTCACAGTATATAACGAGGTTGCCGTGCTTTTTATTCGGAAATGGGGGTGAGTATTTGAATGCCGGATTTACTGGCACAAATAGATCCGTGCCTACCTGAAAGCCTGGAATTTCTGTTTTCCTGTGGATGTGGCCTTATTGCAGCCTGGGTTATCCCCCAAGACGAGGTTACAGCGGAATGCTTACGCCCCTACGCGGAACATACTGCAATGGACCAAAAGTTTTGTCTTATGCGGGGAAATGATAGGGTGGGTAGGGGCAAAGTCCTACCTGACAAAACCACGATTGACCCATTGGGTGCACACAGTAGTTGTATGAATGATCGAAATTCAGATGCTACTGGTTAAGTCCCGGAAAGATGAATTTGAGAGCCGCCAGCATGCAAAAGATCAGAGTAACAATCAGCCCGCTCATGACCACCTGCGAGGAGCTGGTCTGGTCTTCAAGATACAGATCCGGCATCAGCCCACTGACTTTGAAAACCGGGCCGGCAAACCAGGCAAAAGCCAACCCACCCAGCAGACCCCCCAGATGTCCGAAATTGTCGACATTTGACTGAGGCGCCAGGCCGAATACAAAATTAATTATCACAATTCCAATGGTATTAATGATTAATGAGCGCGCATTCTTTCCGAATAGAAAACGGTTTTTATAGATAAAAATTCCCTGTGCACTCACCAACGCAAAGATAGCAGTTGAGGCTCCGATCGATGAATCGGGAGAAAATAAGAAGGAAAGCACATTCCCGGCAAAACCGCCTATCATATAAAGGGCCAGAAAGCGTTTATGACCGTAGAACCTCTCCAATCCTGGCCCCAGGACAAACAGGGCATACATATTGAAGGCAATATGGATGATAGAGGCATGCAAGAACATGGGCGTGATCAGGCGCCAGAATTCTCCGGCCAGGATATACTGGTTGATTTTTGCGCCATATAGCACCAGATAATCGGTGCCCAGGAAGGTTTGGCTGAGAACCTGCAACAGGTACACGAATATGCACAACCCCATCATGGTATAAGTTACCAGGGGTTGTGTTTTTGGCAGGCGCACACCGACCTGGGTAGGCTGTCGCTCACCTGGTTGATAGGGTCTGGAAATCGGTGGGGTATTTCCACTGGAATTTGGATTTGAAAAGGTCGAAGTATTGTTCATAAGGTTATTTTGCGTGACTTTCCACGATGATGTTCGGCGGTGATGATCGCTACGATTGTATCGACCGCTTCTTCCAGGCAATCTTGCGTGTTTACCACTATATAATCAAAATCGGGTATTCGTTGGAGTTCCTGATGGACCGTTTTCAGGCGGAGTTCCAGATTTTCGGGGGTTTCGGTTTGCCGTGCTTGCAAACGCTGCAGCCATTCCCCAGTATTGGCAGGGATTAAAAAGATTAAGATGGCATCCGGGCAAAGCGCATGAATGCGGGCCGCTCCCTGTACATCTACCCGCATGATGACATCTTTGCCGCTCTCAATCGCTTGCTTGATTTGAGATTTCGGTACGCCCTTATACTGGTCGTAGACCATGGCATACTCGATGAACTCACCCCGGGCGATCATTTCCTCGAATACTTCCTTGGAGACAAAAAAGTAATCGATCCCCTGGCGTTCGTTTTGCCGGGGGGGACGGGTTGTACAGGTCACCACAAAATGGAAATCAAGATGTCGGTTTTTTAAGGATTCTAGAACTGCATCCTTGCCGACGCCGGAAGGCCCTGAAATAACAATCAGCAAAGGTTGGGGATGAAGAAAGTCGAAAGTTAGGATTTCATCGGGCATTTTTGGGTTCGTCTCTAACGGAAAATTGATAATAGTTTGATTATAATTGATTAGTTGATTCTTTGCTTATGGAGTGTATAACATGCCAAATTATGAATATCGCTGTTTGGATTGTCATCGGCGATTTGAAATCTACCTTTCTTTTTCGGAATACGGCCAGAAGACGGTTGAATGTCCACATTGTCACAGCAGTAACGTGCAGCGCAAAATCGGTCGGATCAGAATGGCCCGCTCAGATGAAAGCCGCATGGAAACCCTGGCGGATCCGAGCAATCTGGCCGGATTGGATGAAGATCCCAAATCCTTGGGACGGATGATGCGCCAGATGAGCTCGCAAGTTGGCGAAGAAATGGGCCCGGAATTTGACGAGGTGGTTAAACGCCTTGAATCTGGCCAATCGCCGGATCAGATTGAAAAAGAATTGCCGGATCTGGGAGCTGGGGAAGCTGGCGTAATGGGGGGAATGGGCGGCATGGACGGTATGGGTGGTTTTGGCGGCGGCAGCGATGATTTTTAAATCCATTGAACTGTTATCGGTTCACTTTTCAAGTTGCGCTGACAAATCGTAAATTGGCACTTGACTTTCCATTTTAATTGACGTATTATGATTAGAAATATGTAAGCGGACAGACTTTTTTATGACTTCATTCATCCTCGCTCTTGCAATTATTGTACTAATTTCGGTCCTCGTAATTATTGAGAGCCAATTTGAGCTTGGGTCGGTGAAGGTAAAGCAGAGAAGTAAGTAAATTAGAAGCAAATCGAAAACGAAGCATACCTAAAGAGCCACCCAAGCAAAGGGTGGCTCTTTTTTATGGTAATTACAAAAACGGAGGATTCTTGTGCGTTCAGATCAAATAAAACAAGGAATTGAACATTCACCCCATCGGGCTCTTTTAAAGGCAACGGGTGTTACCGATGCTGATTTCAATAAACCCTTTGTTGCAATTGTCAATTCCTATGTCGATATTGTCCCGGGACACAACCATTTACAGGAATTTGGAAAACAAATCAAAGCGGCTGTTCGGGCTGCCGGCGGCGTGCCGTTCGAGTTCAATACAATTGCAGTCGATGATGGCATCGCCATGGGCCATGCCGGCATGAATTATTCGCTGCCATCGCGTGAGCTCATCGCCGATAGCGTGGAAACGATGATCGAAGCGCATTGTTTTGACGGGATGGTGTGTATCCCGAATTGTGACAAAATTGTGCCGGGTATGTTGATGGCGGCTGTACGGGTCAACATCCCGGCTATTTTTATCTCAGGTGGGCCAATGCCCGCCGGTCATACCCCCGATGGTCAGACTGTTGACCTGATTTCGGTTTTCGAAGCGGTTGGCGCTTATCAGCAGGGTAAGATCGACCGTGCCGCCTTAAAAATGGTCGAGGACTTTGCCTGCCCGGCTTGCGGTTCCTGCTCGGGTATGTTCACCGCCAACAGTATGAATTGTTTGATGGAAGTATTAGGCCTGGCGCTGCCCTACAACGGTTCAGCTCTGGCTAAAAGCCCTGAGCGCGAAGCATTGGCCGCCCAGGCCGGCCGCCGGATTATTGAGCTGATCGAGCAGCAAATCAAACCCCGCGATATCGTCACCCCGGAAGCTTTGGACGATGCTTTTGCCCTGGATATGGCCATGGGTGGTTCGACCAACACGGTGTTGCATGCCCTGGCAATTGCTAATGAAGCCGGCATCCAATATCCTCTGGATCGGATCAATCGTGTGGCGGATCGAGTCCCATACCTTTGCAAAGTCAGCCCGGCCGGTAAATGGCATATGGAAGATGTTCATCGCGCTGGCGGCGTACCGGCCATTTTGAAAGAGGTCGCATCCGATGGAAATACTCTTCACCTGGATCGCATGACGGTCAGTGGGAAAACGCTGGGTGAAATGATCGCCACGGCTGAAGTGCGCGATGACCAGGTGATCCACAGCAGAGAAAATGCTTATTCCCAGCATGGCAGTTTGGCGATCTTGTTCGGTAACCTGGCCCCCAAGGGCGCAGTCGTCAAAACCGGTGGCGTCAGTCCTGCGATGATGAAATTCGCCGGTTCTGCTCGTATCTATGAATCCGAAGAAACCGCCATGTCTGGCATTATGGCGGGTGAAGTCAAACCCGGCGACGTTGTAGTGATCCGCTACGAAGGTCCTAAAGGCGGTCCGGGCATGCAAGAAATGCTCAGTCCAAACAGC
>DATFYI010000271.1:0-5822 GCA_035315125.1 Anaerolineaceae bacterium
CGCGCGTCACAATGATCAGGCTGCTGTCCGAATCGATTTCCAAACCTTTAAATGCACCCTTGAAGCTATCCAGCACGATAATCTCATCGGCGCTGGCAAAGCGCAGGCGGTTAGCGAACTCCGAGCGGTCATCCAGCACAACTGTGCGAAAACCGACCATAGAGGTCAACAAGGCCAGCTTCTGCGAAACGTGCCCGGCCCCAAAAATATAAACCGTCCCATAATTACCACCCGGTTCAACCAGAAATCGGCCGTACTGGGGGGTTGCAAATACCTGCGGGTTATGCAGGTTGTCCAAATTGACCTGTACGCCTGCCAAGTTCAGATCCAAAAGGCCATCCGCATGCGAAGAGGTTTCCACCTGGAAGGGAGTCTCATTTGGCTGGCTATCCTCATGAATTACATTTTCAATAACCGATCCATCCATTTTTACCAACCAACTGTGAGCCATCGGAGCAAAACTATCGCCCGGCAAGGCGGTTATTCTCCAGAGCTTTTGTCTTTGCTGAAGGCTACCCAGCATTTCTTCAAAAAAACCTTTTAGCGCAGGTTCAGAGCCATCCAGATATTCCAACAAAATTTCCTGCCATCCGCCACAGATCATATCCATGGTGGCGGCATCTTTCCCCGTAAAATGGAACTCCTTGACAACACATGTATGGGTTTGAAATATTTCTGCCGCCGCCTTCAGTACCTGGGCTTCCAATAGCCCCCCGCCGATGGTGCCCATTATCGAGCCGTCTTGCCGGACAATCATTTGAGCGCCGGCTGCGCGCGGCGCCGAACCGTTACTGGTTACAATCGTAGCTAAAATGATGCTTTGCCCTTGTTTCAACAGATCGATTAAATCCTGCAGCAGCATATTCAATGGAAAACCCTCCAGGTTTGTAATTGAAAAACAGCTATTATGAGCGATTTCATTTCAAATTTTAACACCGAAATATTTGTTCTGGCAGTTAGTCTGGTGCGGTCAAAAAACGACAACACCCGACAATCCATGATGATTGCGGTAAAATCAAACAGCACATTTATTCAACTGATCTTCCCATGAAAATATCCAAGTACTCCTGGCTGATATAGGCTAATAGTGTCCAGCCCAATCGAAGGTACAAAAATAAAACAAAACGGAATGCTGACGGTAGTTACAGGAACTTTTTCTGCCCTCAAGCACCGCAATTACCGCCTGTGGTTTACCGGCCAATTGGTCTCGCTGGTTGGCACCTGGATGCAGACCACTGCCCAGGGTTATTTGATTTACCAAATCACCAAATCTCCTGTCTACCTGGGATATGTCAGCTTCGCATCCGGTATGCCTTCCTGGCTGTTTACACTATATGCCGGTGTGATCGGAGACCGTATGTCACGGCGCACGCTGCTGGTGATTACCCAGACCTCCATGATGGTTTTAGCCTTTATCCTGGCCGGTTTGGTTTTTGAAGGAAGCGTGCAGCCCTGGCACGTCCTGGTGCTGAGCTTTTTATTGGGTGTCGCCAATGCTTTCGATGCGCCCAGCCGGCTGGCGTTTGTGGTTGAGCTGGTTGACCGGGAAGATCTTACCAATGCGATCGCACTCAATTCAACCATGTTTAATGCCGCCACAGTAGTCGGACCGGCTGTGGCTGGCATCACCTACGCTGTGTTCGGGGCCGGCTGGTGCTTCACCATTAATGGTCTCTCTTTTCTGGCAGTGATCGCCGCCTTATTGATGATGCGGTTGAAGCCTTTTGAACAGATTATCATACACAGCGCACCAATACTGGAAGATATTAAAGCCGGGTTTTCTTATGTACGTTCAAATAGCGCCGTCGGCATATTGATCTTGAACCTGGGGGTGCTCAGCATGTTCGGAAATAGCCTGGTAACATTAATACCGGACTGGGCAGTTAATGTATTGGGTGGAGATGTCACCACAAATAGCGCCTTGCTTTCCTTTCGCGGAGCAGGCGCACTGATAGGAGCCTTATTGATCGCCACCCTCAGTCGCTACGGCGTCAAGGGCAAATTATGGTCGTATGGGACGGCTATTTTGCCAATTTCCATGATCTTTTTCGCATTCATGCGCTGGATACCACTCTCACTCTTCGCCGTCACGGTCACCGGTCTAAGCTATATGCTGACGGTCAATACTACCAATGCGCTGGTACAAACCCAGGTACCCGACTACTTACGCAGCCGGGTAATGGGGATTTATACATTGATTTTCTTTGGTGGGATGCCGTTGGGGTCTCTATTGATAGGCTTTATGGCAAGTTCTATCGGTGAGACCCAGGCAGTCATTGTCAGTGCAGTGATCCTGGCAGCTTTCGCCTTTTTTATCTGGTTCCGCAAGCCAGAGTTAAGAAAAATGGCCTGAACGATGCGGATTAATATTATTCAACAGATATTCAATCAGATCGCAGTTTAGTGGGTCAAACCTGATGGTTCCAGATACGTTAAGGTGCGGGAGCCAGCACAGCCTCAACCGGCATGAGTATCCACAGGATGAGATAGATCAACAAGCCATGCCCACCCAGGAATAATAGCAACACAAATAGCAGTCGAACGACCGTCGTATCCAGGTTTAAATATCTTGCCAATCCACTGCAGACACCCGCCAGCATCTTGTCTGAGCGGCTACGATATAGTTTCCGTGTTTCCATTTTTTATGCTCCTTTTCCATAGTTGTATACGGAAAAGGGCTTTAGAAGTTGCAGTTAGCGTCTGGGTTTGGCGGATTTTGATCGATACATGCGTTCGTCAGCTTCTTTCAATACGGATGTTAATACATCCCCCTTATGCGCCGTTGCAATCCCAAGCGAAAGACTCATTAATGGTCTTTGGTCTTCTGCAAGAGGAGCAGCTAAGGCTTCGTGTACACGATCAAGGACTTTTTGTGCCTTTTCTGCATCCATGCCCGGCAGGAGGATAGCAAATTCATCACCCCCAATGCGTGCCACCACATCCTCATTGCGAAAAGAAGTCATCAATACCTGGCCGACCCGGCGTAGAACCTCATCTCCGGCCGCATGTCCGTAACGGTCATTGACCCATTTCAGTCCATCTACATCACCAATGACAATACTGATCGGGTAACGCCGGCTCAATTCGAGCCGGTTCATTTCTTCTTCAAAATATGCCCGATTATACAGACCTGTCAATGCGTCATGCGAGCTTAAAAAGCGCAAACGGTCTTCAGCCTGCTTGTGTTCGGTAATATCAATCAGGAAACCTTCTACCCCTACGATTTCACCTGCCAGATAAACTGGCTGCGCCGAAAAAGTGTGGTACCGTATGCTGCCATCCTTACAGAGGCGGGAGCCTTCGCCATTAGGTATCACATCTCCGTGAATCAACTTCTCAAAGATATGGTCGGCCTGCGCCTGATCAAAATCGGGATACATCATCGAATAGTGATTCCCAATCACCTCGTGAGGGCTGGAATAATTATACATGGCCAGCCAGGCAGAATTTACATAAACGTAATTACCATCCAGATCGAGAGAAAAATAACCAGCCTGGCTGTTCTCAACAATTTGTCTGAAATGAAGTTCACTATCCAGGATGGCCTGTTCTGCTCGTTTTCGTTCGCCAATATCTCGTCCGACAGCGCAGGCGTAGCCAGTGCCGTTAAATTCCAGATGATTGACTTTCAGCTCAACCGGGATAATACCCCCATCCCTGGCGCGATAACCGGTTTCTATCGTTATCGTACCTTCGTCAAGCATTTTTGCCCAGTGCTCGGTCCATGCCGCGGTACTTAATTCCGGGATGATATCCTGGATGAACAAAGATTTCATTTCCTCGCGGGTATATCCCAGGATATTGCAAATGGCGTTGTTAACGTAGAAAAAACGCCCCTTACTGTTCATCAAAGAAATAAAATCGCTGACCAGGTCAACCCATTGGCGCGTGAACCGTAAATTATCTTCAACATCTTTCCGTTCTGATAACTTTTTAATCAGGCGGCGAATGTGTTCTACAGAAAATTCCTGACTCTTTGAATTTGATTCTGGAACACTATCGATATTTTCATAAATCTGCGTTCCGACGATGAGAACCGGATGAATAACGATTAAATCCATCAATATAACTGGATCGAACTGGCGTAAATCATATTGGCATAACGCCTGGGTGAAATCGTTTAACAGAATCTCGTTCAGCCCAATTTCGAATTCAATCAAGCTGGCCGTCCCAGACTTGTCCTGCAAAGCCCATCCCATTTCACAACTAACCCGAAGAGCGGAAAATCCTTGCGTTTGAGTTTTATCCGCTTCTTTCTTAATCTCTGCCAGTACATTCTTTTGAGGGAAATTCCCCAGACTATCAGAAAGGGTGCTGGTATCCAGGATAATTAGCTGGCCTTTGGATAAAATGGGCTCAACGTTTATTCCAACTCCGGTTAGATAATCCAGAATTGTCTTTTGGGAATGATCATGCTGGATGTAAAGAACTTTATCTCCGTGTTCTAACCATCGTCGTAATGAACTCGATACGACTGAGCGATGTTCTTCTTCGGTCTCAAAGAAAAAGCAAAAATGATGGCCTAATTTAAGATGATCTATGAGAGGGAGATCGTGAGTCCCAGTCTCAGTCCCCATATCCTGACCCCATTCTTTGATTTAGTTTAGCTCAAAGCTAAGAATACTAAATAATTAATTCCATTCAAAGTGTACATCATGAGGTCAAACTCTTCAATATCGAAAATCTATTTTTGGGATACTAAAAACATTTTTTATACAATTTAACTCAAAACATCATCCTTCGGACGGTCGATTGGTCCGTTTGGGCGTGCTCAGGTAAAAATGCCAGAACATACGTGCCGCAACCGCCCGCCAGGGTCGCCAGGGTTGAGACATCTTTTCTAGCTGTTCTGGCGATGGAATGCTCTCCAGTTGTTTGACCTTTTTGACAGCAGTTGCCAGCGCCAGATCACCGCTAGGCCAGACATCCGGCCTGAGCAAAGCCATTAATAAGTAAATATCTGCACTCCAATGGCCAACCCCTTTTATCTGCAGCAATTCTTGTCTTACATCATCGTCATCCCGATTGATCAACGCATCCAGATCGAGCTGTCCTTCCAATATATTTCTGGCCAATCCGCGCGAATAGCCCGTTTTTTGACGGCTAAAACCAATCTTCTTGAGTTCCACATCATCCAATTCAAGAAAACGTTGCGGGGTAAGGGGCGAGGCCGCAGCCAGCAATTTATCAAAGGCCGCCTGAGCCGAGGCGAGGGAGACTTGCTGTTCTAAGATAATATGAATCAAGGTTGGAAACCCTGGTGCGCGCCCCCATAAAGGCGGAGCGCCCAGTTGTTCGTAAATCCGAGCCAGGTCAGGGTCGATCTTGCTCAGCTCACCCGCACCGAGCAATATTTTTTCATCGGTTAATGCTGTTACTGGATAGAGCGAGTGATCCATAGAGTTTTTTCAGACTTTCGGTGATGTGTGAAACGGAACTGACCAACTCATAATTGAGGCGATAGGTTCCCTTGAAAGCCCTGTTCACTTTTGCTGTTTGACCCAAGCGCCATATCCAGATTACTCGTCACTCCCGCATCAAAACGAAGATAGGTTTGGCGAGCTTTATTGAAATCAGAATACAAACCGCGATACGAGCTGGGCAGCAGAGCAGCCAATTGGTACATCATCTCATCGGTCATTTCCTGAGCCACCTGCCGGGATAGTGACTCACCCCTTGTATCCAGATAAAATGGATTGCCAACAACAATACGGAAATCTGTTCGCTTCAAACGCGGCAGGTTTTTCCAAAACGATTCGCCGCCATAAAAAACTACAGGCCAAATTGGCGCCTGTGCTCGCAGCGCTATCAGCGCTACGCCC
>DATFYI010000272.1:0-3597 GCA_035315125.1 Anaerolineaceae bacterium
TACTGGATGAAGCCAATCCAGAAGAATTGATTCAAGCGGGTGTAAAAGCTACCATCAAATCACTCCCGGAAATAATGAAAGCTTTATCGTGGTCTAATCAAATATCCAGGCGTTTTCGTCGATCTGTTATTCCTGGCAAAATAATCAAATTTGATGATCGGCATATTAGCAAAGAAAAATAGCGCACTTCTGTAAGGTTAATATGAGCCACAATTCGCGCACCTACGGACGTGAAACTACAATTCGGTTAATCATCGGTGGATTGGTGCTTTTATTCATTGTTGGTGATGGGCTGATCTATTTATTTTATGGCCCAAATGCTGCAATTACCGGTCTCCTATGTATTGGGGGCGGATTGATTCCGATCGGTTTAGTCGCTCTCGTATTATGGCTGATGGATTGGGTGGCGAAACGTGCTAACAGAGACTGAGCCTTATTCCATCCTTTGGGATAACTGGATGTTCCGCTTACGCCAGCCAACAAGCCAGTCGAGAAAGCCGCAGATAATTCTGCTCTTACATGGATTGACTGGTGACGAATTTTCGATGTGGGTCTTTGTTCAACAACCCCCTCAAAATGCTTTGTTTATTGCACCTCGTGCACCTTTTACAACAACCTCGAAGGGATTCAGCTGGACTAACCAGAATCATCATAAATTTCCAACTACAGCTGATTTTTCGCTGGTAACCGATGCTTGTATTGAAGCTTTAGAGGGTCTATTAAATAATTTGAAATACCCCAACTGCCCGATTCATCTGATTGGATTCAGCCAGGGTGCTGCGCTCGCATATTATTGGGCAGTAACCTATGCCGTGAAAATTGGTAAGGTCGCATGTCTGGCCGGGTTTCTCCCACAAGGAATTGAACCGGCTATAAAAAGCGGTGCTCTCATCGGAAAAGAATTCTTTATCGCACATGGCTCGTTAGATGAAACCGTGCCTGTCCACCATGCCAGGGAAGCTGCCCAAAAGTTACAGGAAGGCAAAGCCAAGGTGATTTACTGTGAGGATAATTCAGGGCACAAACTTGGCCCCTCGTGTTTCCGAGGTCTTAATGCTTTTATAAAAACAATCCCAGATATTAATTAGCGACCCTGTGATAGTGTAAATAAACCCAGGAAAAGTCCAACTGCCCCAATGCCGAGGATGACCATTCCCATAGGTACTTTTCCTGTTTGATTCCCAGTGGAAACTGGGGCAAATGTGGGGATGATCAAAGCTGGCGGCGGAGTAAACGTGGGATAACGAGTCGGGACAGCCGTGATAACAAACTGGGCGGCTAAAGTTGGATTAATGGTTGGAGTATATAATAGAGTTGGAGTTGGCGGAGGCTCAGCTACAGGCAGTTCACCCCCATTGATTGTTACGTTTACCGCGTACACCCAGCCCTGGCCGCCCTGAACACCCGGATAATCAATTAATACCCAATCGCCTCCAGGACTGCGGCCCTTTGCAGGAATAACCTGGCCAGCTAAAACGACCCCAACGATCTCATATGCAGTACCAGGACCGGATCTGACATTAATATGGTCGTTATCATTTTTTACAGTTATCGTAACACCTACCGGCGTACCAGTTACTGTAGCAATTTGAGTCGCCGCATTCTGCGACGAATTCCTTGCATATACAGGGATAGCCATCAAAAGTGTAAACGAGAAAAACAATAGTAGCCCGCATAAAATGGGACTAATATTTAACTTACCCATATCTTCTCCGAATTGTTTTGTAATATTTGAGCTTTTATGATTATAATCGAAGAATGGACCAACGTATCTATCACGGAAAAATCAATCCCACTGATATTGCCACCAACCTGGTTGGACATTTCAACCGCGGCAATTTGCGTGTCCAACAATTTGTAAACGGGAACCAAATTACAGTTCAGATTGCCACTACCTCGGGAAGCCAGACTGCTTTGAGCATTTTACTGCAATCGGTTGAAGATGGTGTGTCTGTCCAAATGGGCCAACAGGCCTGGCTTGGAGTTGCTGCCAGCCTTGGATTCACAGCTATGGCTGCTCTCCAAAATCCGCTCAATCTGATAGGTAGATTGGGGAGCATAGCCCAGGATATCGAGGATTTACAATTAACCGATGAGGTTTGGAAAGTTATTGACGAAACTGCACGAGCGATTGGCACTGGTTTCGAGCTATCGGATCGCCTACGACGACTGGTTTGCGAGTATTGTAATACCGCCAACCCAGTAGGCGAATCCAATTGTATAGCTTGCGGCGCACCTTTGGGGAATGTCCAGCCAGTCACCTGCCCACATTGCGGTTTTGCAATCATCCACCAGGAAAATATTTGCCCAAATTGTAGGCAGCGCATTTAGCTAACCACATTTATTTTGCGGTGTAACATTTCGCCAGGTACGTCCATCTTTTTGGATAAATTCATCTGCTCCAGGCGGGCCCCATGTGCCGGCTTCATAAACAGGCAGATTACGCGTTGGTAAACTCTTCCAGGCTTCAAGAATTCTGGTGGTAAAAGCCCATTGTGCATATACTTCATCACTGCGAGTAAACAGAGTTGCATCGCCAAGCAAACAATCCAATAATAAACGTTCATAAGCTTCTGGCGGCTCGCTGCCAAAGGTAGCGTTATAACTGAAATCCATATGGACTGGGGCAATTTCATTGACAGGTCCTGGAACTTTCGCTCCAAAAGTAAGTGTAATTCCTTCGTCGGGCTGCAAATTTAATACAAGCTCGTTTGGTGCGTCACCAGCCATGTTTCGCCAATTGAAAAGGGAGAGCGGTACTTGTTTGAATTGGATGGTTATCTCAGTTTTCCTGCACGGAAGACACTTTCCAGAGCGGAGATAAAAAGGAACACCCGACCAGCGCCAATTATCCACAAAGAGCCGCGTTGCCAGGAATGTTTCTATAACTGAGGTTTTTGATACGCCTGGCTCTTCTTTGTATCCTGGGACATCTTGCCCATCAATTTGACCAGAAACATATTGGGCGCGATAAGTATTTGAAGCCACATCGGCTCCCTCGAATGGTCTTAAGGCTTTTAACACCTTCACCTTTTCATCGCGCACAGCATCAGCGTTAAACCCAACAGGCGCTTCCATGGCGGTCAAACTCAGCAATTGCAATAAATGGTTTTGAAACATATCGCGTATCACGCCGGCGGTTTCATAATATCCTGCCCGACTGCCAACACCGACGGTTTCGGAAACAGTGATCTGCACATGATCAACGTATCTGCGATTCCACAACGGTTCAAAAATACCATTCGCGAAACGAAATACCAGGATATTCTGAACTGTTTCTTTGCCCAGGTAATGGTCGATCCGGTAAACTTGTTTTTCCACAAACACATCATGGACAACTTTTTCAAGAGCTTCGGCCGAATCAAGATCTCTTCCATAAGGCTTTTCAATAATGATTCTCGTCCATCCCGGGCGATCATTTTTTATCCCACTGGAATTAATTTGCTGGATGATCTGCGTATAATTATCAGGTGGCGTTGCAAGATAAAATAGAACATTTCGAGTATTTAATTCATCCAACAATTTGCCTAATGCGATATATGCCGAAGGCTCATCAAACGAACCTTGCACATATCGTGCAGTCTCAAGGAGAGAATT
>DATFYI010000273.1:0-3528 GCA_035315125.1 Anaerolineaceae bacterium
CTAAATTATCGATTCAATTTCTTGCCCCAGAGTTCAAAGCTCGCACAGCCCCTGGCGCAATTTGCGCACCCAACTCAGCTCGTTCTGGTAGTAAGTCGTTTCGTTTTCCTGGATCATGCTCCATAAATAGGCCTCCCGCTTCGTGCGAGCTTGAGAAACATCCAGGTAGGCAAGCCGGCCTGCTTTGGATTGCCGCTGAGCGGTGATCAGCAGCGTCTCCGTGTATACCTCATCCTCATATTCTTGCAGGAGCGTATCCAGCTCATCTGGGGCTGCTTGATCCGCCCATGCCACTTGGATTAGTAAAGTATGCTTACGCTGCGGCAAAGTGGGTTTGGAAAGCACCCATTTTTTTAGCTCTACCTGGCCTTTTGTAGTAATCGTATAGATTTTGCGGGCGGGATAATTCTGCTGTGGGAGGATTTCTCGCGTTACCAGGCCGCGGTCATGCAAGCTTACCAGAGTGCGATAGATTTCATTGTTGTTCCCAGACCAGTAGAGGGCGGTTGAGCCTTCGACCATCTTTTTTAGATCGTACCCGCTCAACGGTTTCCAGCTCAAGATCCCCAAAATGGCAAATTCAATCGACATAGAACCTCCGGAAAACCAGCTCAAAAATAGGTTAATGATAACCTATGTTAATTATAACATATAAATCAATAAAATCGTAAATCTCAGCCGTTCTATGCTAAAATTAAGCTTTCAACCGCCCAGGAGAATCAAACCGATATGGATATTTCTCAACCTGCCAACCACAAGGTCATCCCATACCTCAGCCACAGGAACCCAGCCGCGCCTCTCCTGGCTGCTTTTGACAGCAAGCCAAATCCTTATCTCTCACTTGGCAGCCACCCCGACATCATCGAGCGGGTGTGGAAGCAGATAGGCTCGGCCATGCCTTCTGATTGCCGCTTCATAGTTTGCGGCACACCGGCTTTAGTCCAAACAGACAATGGCATTCTGTTTGCCTTTGCGCTTGGGACGCAATACTGCTTGCGGCTGCCGGCATCCTTAATCGAAACAGCCCATTTGGCCAACGCCAAAACCAGCACGCGCTGGTCGAACGGCAAGGTAGAGGATATTCAAAAGGAATTGGGAGACGGCTGGATATTCGGTAGTTGGATGGCGGCAGAGATCGAATGGTGCAAAGCATCCTTTACCAGCTTTGGAAAAGAACAAGCAGATAAATTCGAATAGGCTTGATCATCGTCAACCTGGTTGCGATTGCAATAAACCCCCTTGCAAACGGAGTTTTAGTCTTCTATGCTATAATTTTTATCCAGAACCTAAGGCGGACCTCTTCACCTGGTCCGCCTTAGCTTGCCAAAGCAGCACTTCATCTTTATAAGGAGCCCCTATTTATACATGATGACAGATCGACCCTGCCCAAGTCTTTGGGAGCTATTCAGCACCTTCCTTATCCTGGGCATTCAATCTTTTGGGGGCGGCTCCTCGACCTTCATCTTGATCCACCAGACCAGCGTCAACCGCGGCTGGTTGAGTGAAGAGGAGTTCGTGCGCGATTACGCGCTTTCACAGATTGCCCCAGGTGTAAACCTGTTAAAACTGACCATCTTAATCGGCAACCGCTTGCGCGGCCGCTCCGGGCTGATTGTGTCCCTGCTTGGCTTGCTGTTGCCCAGCGCGGCCGTCACTGCCGTGATGACGGCCGGCTTTTCAGCCATCCGCAGCCAGCCGGTGGTGCAGGCAGCAATGAAGGGCATTCTGCCCGCCACTATCGGCCTTAGCCTGGCGATGGGTATTCAGATGGCCGCGCCACTTTTGAGCGGCGCCAATAAAGAGGGACCATTCCGGCTGGGCGCCAATATTGTCATCGTGCTCCTGGCTGCCATCTTGATGGCATTCACAAATATATCACCGGTGCTGGTGCTGCTGATGGCCGGAGCGGCCACCGTACCGCTGCTGGCGCTCGTTCCGATTCAAACCAAACAACCGCTCAAGGGTGACGCCGGATGAACCCAGTGCTCTTTTTGTGGCTTTTCTTGAAAGCCTCACTGTTCTCGACCGGTGGTTTGAGCAACCTGCCTTTCCTGCACACAGACCTGATTGGGCTGGGTTGGGCTAAAGAGAACGATTTTGTTACGGCCATCGCGGTTGGACAGGTCAGCCCCGGGCCGTCCGGGCTGTGGAGCGTCAGCCTCGGCTATCTGATCTACGGCTGGCTGGGGGCAGGGCTGGCCACCATTGCCCTCAGCCTGCCACCCCTGCTGGTTTTAGCCGTTTCGGCTTTCTACAACCGCATGGAAACTCAGCCACTTGTTCGGGATTTTACCCACGGTCTGGCGCTGGGCGTCGTCAGCCTGACGCTGATCGTTTCGTTTCAACTGGCCGGTTCCACCATCTTTGACTGGCGCGGCGTTGCGATTGCGCTGGGTGCGCTGGCGCTGGCGCTCAATAAACGTGTACCCATCATCCTGATATTAGCTTTGGCCGCCCTGGCCGGTTATCTTTTTTATGGGTTGTAAAAGCGTTGTAAGTACCCGGTCAGAGGAAAAAGTAATCTGAAAACACAAACCGATAATGTGCTTTTTGAAAGGAAGGCGGGTATTTTGACTGGCTTGATTTGAAAGTCTAATGAAAGGTCACATGCGCTGGTTTCACCGGTCAAAACCGGCTACAATAGAATTATCATATTGTGTGAACTATTCAATCACATTCTTTCAGAAATCTTTTTTCAATGGATGTAAACCATGACCCTGGCTAATCTGGCGACCCTGATCCTGCTGATTGCAGCATTCCTGGTCGGGTTGTGGCTGATGATCCCCTATTTGTATGGTTTGCCGTGGGTTCCCACCCGTTATCAGCGCATCCGTAAAGCGCTGGATATGGCCAAGCTCCGGCCCGGTGAAGTGCTTTTTGACCTTGGCGCCGGAGATGGTCGTGTTCTGATCATTGCCGCCCGCGAATACCAGGCGCAGGCGGTCGGCATTGAGATCAGTGGCGGTCTCTGTCTGCTGGCCTGGCTGAGAGCCCGCTTCAACCATTTGAGCGGCCAGGTTACTATCAAACAGGCCAATTTTTATAAAACAGATCTCCAGAATGCCGATGTAGTGTTTGCCTACATGACCTCCGGGCAGGCGCCGCGCTTGCGGCCCCACCTCGAAAGCCAATTGAAAGCCGGCGCCCGTGTGGTGACCATTTCATTTGATATGGAGGGTTGGCAGCCGGACGCAATTGACGACAAGAACCTGGTATTTCTTTACAATATGCCCGCCACAAAGGGCGATGTAAGCTCCTATATGCTGCAAAAGCTGATCAGGGAGCAAGGAATAACCCAAGCAGAACGCAACCAATAAAATTCAGAAAATATTCATAAAAGTATTGGGGAAATGATCATAATGAATATAATAATTCAAAATCTTGCCCAAAGATTTTTAGACCAATAATCGCACAATTATTTCAACTGAATAGCTTGCGTCCAGGTTACCCCGACTGCCGGGGGGTGAATATGCCAGGAATGACACCGCTCAAGAGGTTACCAGATGACACATATACAGAATCCACAAA
>DATFYI010000274.1:0-7974 GCA_035315125.1 Anaerolineaceae bacterium
CCTGGTTTTTGAAGTCGTCCGGTGTAACGGGTGGAGAATTAAATCCAAGACTTTCCGCCCAGCTCTGGTTATAGAAAAGCACCTGGGCGCTGCGCTCGGCCGGAATGGCTAACTGCTGGCCGGACAGCCGATCCTGGTTCCAGTAAACCGCCGGAAAATCAGCCAGATCGGCCGCCGAGAGGCCCCACTGTCCATCACGGATATAAGTGTCTAAATTGACAATGGCCTGATTTTTTGATTGCCAGGTTGCCAGTTCATCGATGGGCGCCGCGATCAGGTCGGGCGGCGGGCTACTTATGGCCCCGGAGACAGATGTGGAGCCGGGGGCGGGGGTGGAAGTAGCTAGGCTGCTGTCCAGGTTGTCGGCCAGCGATCCGGCGCTGCCCTGCTCACTGATGTTTACTTTGATGCCCCACAGGTTGCTCTGGTTAAACTCATCTACCAGCAAGGCAACTTGTTTACCGATATCGCCGGTCCAGGGATGCCAGAAATTAACCTGGACACCTTGCAGGCTGTCTGGGGCAACCTCGATGGCTGTTAGCCGCTCGGTAGGACTGGCAAATGGCTGCGGGCTGCTCAACGCGGCGGATGTGCTTGCAGGCTTTGTTTTGGGAGCCGTCGGGCTGAGAGCTGTATTCGGTTTGTATGAAAACTGGCAGCCGGACAGAATCAAGCTGCTTGCCAGAACTATAGCGATAAAAGTAAAAAAGATGAACCTGGGGGAGCAGGGCTTTTTCTTTGGAATTGCGGTGTGCATTATGTCCAGTTTAACCGAAAATAGAAATCTTGTGTGACTAATCAAAATCGGTTGGCCAATCCGTATGGCGGTAGTGCTCGAACATCCGGCTGATTTCTTCATTCGTGACGCGCGTTAGCGAGAGCGGAGGAATGCCATCTTCCGAATAGAAACTGGCATCGGCGGTTTCGGTTGGATCTGCTTCGGTTTTTTCCAGCAATTCACACAGGAAGAACAATTTGTAAGCATGGAATGGATACGGCGGGTGGCCGTGTTTGTTGCGGTCGTACAGCGCCAGCAGTTTACGGGCTTTGACCACATAACCGGCTTCCTCGCGCACTTCGCGTTCTACTGCCACGCTGGGGGATTCATTGACGTCGACCCAACCGCCGGGCAAAGTCCAACCGCCATCCGACAGCTCTTTGACCAGCAAAATCTGCCCGTTCTGAAAGATAACCCCGCGGCTGTCCACTTTGGGGGTGGCATAACCCGCCTGGTTTTGGAATATGCCCTGCACCGTTGCCAGGTCTTCCTGAGTGTAGCTGGATAAGATTTCAGCGGCGATATGCTGAATTTCTGTATAGCGCTGGAGATCAAAGGGGTTGGTAGTAAAGGCCAGGCCGGTTTGTGAAAGCGCCTGAAGCTTCTGAGCCCATTCCAGCCATTTTGGGTTTGAGGACATTGACTCTCCCTTGGGATTACCGTATAATCATGACAATCTAATTCTAAGCGTGTTTTGCCAAAAGTAGTAGGTCAGCAGGGTGTTGGTAGAGAAGGAAGGCCGTGGGCTGAAAGCCTCCGCAGCGATCCCTGACCGAAGTCGTTTGGTAGTTTTGCCGAAGAAATCCCTTCTGTCTGGGAGACTAGAACGGCACGGGTGAGCCCGTTAGCGCGAGACCCGGACCTGCTGTGTCCGGGCGGGAGTGCACCGGCACCTTCGGCGGTGAACTGAGGTGGTAACGCGGAAGTTGAACCTTTCGTCCTCATTCGACGAAAGGTTTTTGTTTAAATCATTCTTTTCACTCTTTCAGGTCACTTATGCCAGAAAATAGTTTACCCAAGACGTACGATTTCAAAATTACCGAACAGTCTCTGTATGACTGGTGGGAAAAAAGCGGCTATTTTACGCCTGCTAACGATCCCCATAATCCGGGTTTCGATCCGAGCCAAAAAACATTTGTGATTGCCATTCCACCGGCTAACGTAACCGGCGAGCTTCATTTGGGACATGCCATGTTTGTTTCCATGGAAGACCTGATGATCCGCTATCACCGCATGAAAGGCGACTCAACCCTGTGGGTGCCGGGCACCGATCACGCCGGTATTGCCACCCAGTTGCAGGTGGAGAAAGCCCTGGCGCAAGAAGGCCTGCAGCGCGATCAGCTTGGTCGTGAGGAGTTTTTAAAGCGCACCTGGGCCTGGAAAGAAAAATATGGCGGCATCATTACGCGCCAGATCCGCCGATTGGGCGCTTCCTGTGACTGGAACCGCGAGCGGTTTACACTCGATCCCGGTCTCTCGCAATCCGTGCGTGAAGCCTTCGTCAGGTTGTACGAAAAAGGCCTGATCTATCGCGGCCCGCGCATGATCAATTGGTCGCCCGGTTTACGCACGGCGGTTTCGGATCTGGAAGTGGAATATTCCGAGGAACCGGGCACCCTGTATTATTTCAAATACGTCCTGGCGGATGCGCCCGATGAGTTCATCCCGGTTGCTACTACTCGCCCTGAGACTATTCTTGGCGATACCGCCGTGGCAGCCCACCCGGACGACGAGCGCTATCGTCGCTTTGTTGGCCGCAAAGTGCTCGTGCCTATCCTTGGGCGAGCCATACCGGTCATTGCGGATGAGTACGTCGATCGCGCCTTTGGCACCGGTGCGCTCAAAATCACTCCGGCGCACGATCCAAATGATTATGCTATCGGCCAGAAGCACGGCCTGGAGGTGATCAACATTCTGGACGAAACAGCTCATATCAACCAGAATGGTGGGATCTATCAAGGCCAGGATCGCTTCGAATGCCGGCGCAATTTATGGGAAGATATGCGGGCGGCTGGCCTGATTATTAAGGAAGAACCCTATCTGCTGAATGTGCCTCGTTCGCAGCGCGGCGGCGAAATTGTCGAGCCGATGATCTCTACCCAATGGTTTGTCAGCATTAAACCGCTGGCCGAAGCTGCCCTGAAGGCGGTGCGCGATGGCGAGGTGCGCATCGTACCGGAACGCTTTACCAAAGTCTATTACAACTGGCTGGAGAACATCCAGGATTGGTGTATCAGCCGGCAGTTGTGGTGGGGGCACCGCATCCCGGTCTGGTACTGTGACGGCTGCGGGGAGATGATTGTGGCGCGCACAGATCCAAGCGAGTGCCCGCATTGTCATTCTTCCAGCCTGCGCCAGGACCCGGATGTACTGGATACCTGGTTCTCGTCCGGATTGTGGCCTTTTTCCACGCTGGGCTGGCCGGAAAATACGCCCGATCTGGATTATTTTTACCCGACTTCCGTACTTGAGACTGGCTACGACATCCTGTTCTTTTGGGTGGCGCGCATGATCATGTTTGGCATCGAATTTACCGGCAAGCCGCCATTCCATACGGTCTATTTGCATGGCTTGATACGCGACGAACACGGTCAAAAAATGAGCAAGACCAAAGGTAATGTGATCGATCCGCTGCTGGTCATGGATGAGCTGGGCACCGATGCTTTGCGATTTACTCTGCTGGTCGGTTCGACGCCCGGCAACGACATGAACCTGAGCACCAAGAAAGTCGAATCTAACCGTAACTTTGCGAATAAAATCTGGAACGCCGGACGGTTTGTGATTGGCGCTCTCGAGCAGGCTCCGGCCGAACCGCTGGCTAATCCGCAGTGGACACTGGCCGATTCATGGATCTGGGCGCGCCAGCAAGCTCTGGAACGCGATGTGGATCGTTTATTCAACGCCTATCAATTTGGGGAAGCCGGCCGCCAGATTTATGACTTCTTCTGGAGCGAATTTGCGGACTGGTATGTCGAGATTGCCAAGTTGCAGCTTTCCGAAGGCGGCGACCGGGCCTATTATACTGCCAATACGCTGGTCAAGGTGCTGGATAGCTGCCTGCGCCTGCTCCATCCATTTACACCCTTCGTGACCGAAGAGCTGTGGGGCCATCTCAAAGACGCAGCCCAGGCGCGCTCCAAATCTTATACGCCACGCCTGGGTTGGGAGGAGGCCTTGATCGTGGCAAATTGGCCGGTAGCGCAGTTACTGGAAGGCTGGGAAGAGCAAAGAGTGGCCGATTTCACGCTGGTTCAAGAACTGGTGCGCGCCATCCGCAACCTGCGCGCCGAGAAAAAAGTGACCCCCGGCAAGCGCATCCCGGCCATATTAGTAACCGGCGAACGCATGCCGCTGCTCCAGGCTGAGAAAAAGGTGATCACTTCGCTGGCTTATCTGGACCCCGCCGCACTGCGGCTTGTGCCAACGCTGGATGAGAAACCCCAGGGCGCTGCTTCTCTGGTGGTAATGGGAATTGAAGTTTATTTGCCACTGGCTGACCTGATTGATGCTGAGGCCGAGCGAGCGCGCATCCAGAAGGACCTGGATGAACTGGAGGGGCAGATTACCCGCCTGGAAGCGCTTTTATCCAGCCCGTTCGCTCAAAAAGCACCCGCGGCGGTGGTGGATAAAGAGCGCCTGAAACTGGTTACGTATAAAGAGTCGGCCAGCCGTCTAAAAGAACAGCTTAGCGGGTTGGAGTAAATCTGGTCTCAGGCGGAGACACCGATCGAGTTGGCGCAAATGCGCTTAGACGCTGAGAAAAAAATATGGATTTCCGATCTGGGCGAACTATGCTTAGGTGTACACCATTGGCGCACCTCGCAAGGTGCCTTCGGCCGAAGGGGTGCATGTTATAGCGGATAGTTTTTTTATTCTTTGACAATATGCGCACCATCGATAGGCAATGGCAGTATGAATTCAACCAGGCCGGCCGGTTGGCCATCCTGGTACCAGGGCGTCTCGTAGATCAATTTATTTTGGCCGTTTTCTTCTTCGGTATAAATGTTCGATAAGGAATTTTCCAGCATGGTTTTTAGCTTGCTGAAGGACGGTTCCGGGTGGCAATCGAGCAGATTTTTCCCAATTAACTCTTTTCCACCATCTTTGGTGTAGAACTCGATAGAAGCATCATTCATCTCAAGGATTTTGCCATCCGTATCACAAACGGTGATGGCGCCGGGAAATTCTCTGATCCAATCCATAGAGTTCATGCGGTTTCTCCTTTGCTGGCCATTGTCGTTGTTAAATCTGACGTGCATTGCGGGCAGCGCACTGCTTTGATCGGGATGGTTGAAAAGCAATAAGGACATTCTTTGGAGGTTGGGGCTGCCGGCGCAGGCTGGCGCAGCTGGTATATCGGTTTTAAAATTAAGAAAAGCACGAAAGCTACGATCAAGAAATCGATCACTGTATTCAAGAACGCACCGTAATTAATGGTGGCTGCGCCGGCTGCTTTAGCATCTGCTAATGAAGCGTAGGGTTTACCGGATAGATTGATGTACAAATTGGCAAAATCAACCCTGCCCAGGAGCAAACCGATGGGCGGCATGATAATATCGTTGACCAGCGATGTGCTTATTCTGCCGAAAGCGGTTCCGATAATAACGGCAATTGCCAGATCGAGCACATTTCCTCTCAGTGCGAATTCCTTGAACTCCTTGAGCAAGCCAGAAATGCCCTTTACCGTACTTGAGTTTGCAACGGCGTTGTTTTTCATAATCTCACACCTCTTCAAAGATTGGGGTCAATATAGATCATCATTTTTAAATGGCACCAGTGCCAGGATTACGGCATGGAGGTATAGCTCGGTGCGGTCGATTACATCGCCTGTCAGAATGCCAATGGCCCCATTGGCCTGTTTGGAATTGGAGCGATTAAATACAATATCATCGGCTTCACCGAGCTCAATGCCCTGGCGGATCAAATCGACCAGTTTTTTGGGAAGCAGAAAAGTGCCGGAGCGGCTGCGACTGCGACGATTTTTTGAACGAACGACAATCCAGGCGAAGGCGCTGAGTTCTCCATCCTGTTCTTCCACGCCTCCTTCGATACCCACCCAGAAATCGGCCTGCGGATCCATCTGGAAGGCTGCATCGACCCGATTGCATGCTCCCAGGTAGGTCTCTTGATCCGTAAAAGGTTGAGAGTTGACGCCGGATGGCACTGAGAGCTGCCGGATGGTAAATTCTTCAGCAGGGAACATACGCTGGAAACCCTGCAAGGCGGCCTGGATTTTAACGGGGTTGTTCGAAGCAATGATAATCGTTTTCATAAATTGAGAACCAGCGTTTCTCTATTTTACCAGAGTGTACTTTATCACCCATAATAATGTGCAATGTCTGACAATGTTACCTAAAATATTGACAAGCCGCGTTTACGTGTGTAAAGTTAATCTGTGGCGGGGAATCACTGGCGGCAATCGGGGTGATAAACAAGCCAACCATCCTACACCTTCGGGAGGCAAAAATGGAATTCAAAACATTTATCACCCAGCACCTGGTCAAGGGTGAGGATTTAAACCATCACGGTACTCTTTACGCTGGCCGTACCGCCGAATGGTTTGTCGAATCGGGTTTTATCGCGGCTGCCAGCCTGACACGCCCGGAAAATATCGTCTGCATGAATATCCATGGCATGCTGTTTAAACGCCCAATCCATCTTGGCGAGCTGATTTGTTTCGAGAGCCAGATTGTATATGCCGGCAAATCTCGTCTGGTGGCACATATTGAGATGCTGGCATCAGGTGAAACCGATGTAACCGGATTTATCACCTTTGTGCATGTCGACAAAGAGGGCAAGCCCCTCCCGCACGGGCTGACGATCGTCCCACAGACTCCCAGAGAAATCGAATTATACGAGCAAGCTAAAAATATGCGAGACTGATGGAGAGGACGTTACTTCACACAGGTGGGGTCCGTACAGTTATAATATTTCGTGGGGTAGCTGGCGTCCCAGGGGTGGATATCTTGCTGCTTTTGACAGGTTAGTGTTTTTACATTTGGCAGAAGCCCATTCCAGCAAAGCGCTGGGGAATACCTGTGGAAAATGATCGAGTCTTCCTTGATTTTAGTTCCATCCGGAGCGACCACTACAAAACGGTAAGTAGTCGACCAAAGCGGTGGGTTTGTGATGTAAGTATGCGTTAGAACAGCATACATTGCGTTTGGATTGCTGGAGGAAGCCTTCAAAGTTACCGTCAACCAGGGCGCCGAACTCAGATCATAAACCTGTAAGGTTGTACCGGCCGGTTTTGGTTGCCCGAAGGTGTAAACAAACGTGCAGGATGAGAACGGCACCTGAAATGAAAGTGTACCCTTTACGGTACTGCCGGTTATCCCGTTCGTTGGCATAATGGTTGGGTCGGTTGTCGCAGTAACCGGGAAGTAACCTGCGGGCATGCACCAGGCGGTCAGCTTATCAGCCTGAGGAGCTGAAGTGGGGGTTGCTGGTGGGGTTGTGGATGTGGGTGGGATGGTTGGCTGTACGGTTGGACTGGGCGGTATCGCGGTAGGCTCGGCAGTTGGCAGAACTGGCGCTATCGTTGCCGTAGGTGCAGTCGTAACTGCCGTAGGTGCAGCGGTAGCTGCCGCAGGTGCAGCAGTAGCTGCCGCAGATGGTGTCAGAGTAACTTGCCCAGCCTGCCCTCCATAACAGGCGGAAGCGAACAACACCGGCAGAACGAACAGTACAAACAAAATGAGTTTGGCGACTTTGTTGTTAAACATATTTTTCTCCTTGCTATTCTCGGCAGAATGATAATGAATTCCACAAAGAATTTGATCCGGATGGAATAATTTTGGAATTTAATGCTGGAATGTGGCCTACCAGGCTGTAAGTTTAAAAGACCGTTATCAATCAAGTTGTTAAAGTAACCATGTTGGATATGTATTTACCATTAATATTGCCCCGCTTGCATCGATAGATGATAAATTTCGCTTATATTAGCACCAGAACGGCCCTTGCAACAAGGGGTTTGGAGTTAAGTGTTTGATTAGGATTAGATTATGCGATCAACCTGCGGATGGATCTGGCGGCTCTTGCAGGAAGCGGCCGGGGATTTGCGGTATTTCAAAACGAACCGGATCCTCCGGGTAGATCGTGCCGGGTCTCTCCACCCAGGCTACCAAACCACGCAGATGGCGGGCGGATTCGACAAACAATTTGGCCAGGCCGTCGCGTTCTGGATAATGGCTCTG
>DATFYI010000275.1:0-4590 GCA_035315125.1 Anaerolineaceae bacterium
ACATCGTCGAAATCGAAGGCGTCCCAGGACACCCAGCCAACATCGCCCGTATGGACGCTGTCGCAGCAGTTTTCCAGAACTATCCCGGCATCAAAGTCCTCGCCAAACAGACCGGTAACTGGGACGAAGCCACCGGACAGCAGGTTATGTCCAACTTCATCTCCTCATTCCCGACCATGGATGGTTATTGGACGCAGGATGGTATGGCTATTGGCGCAATGCAGGCCCTCTTAGCTGCAAATCCAGCTAAATTCCCGGTTGGCGTTGGTGAAGGTCGCTGCCAATTCTTGTCCCTCTGGGCCCAACGGCTCCAGACAGACCCCAACTACGAGACTATCGCAGTTGCCAATCCCCCGGGTGTTTCCCCCACCGGCTTACGCATTGCCGTCAATATGTTGGAAGGCAAGAAAGTTGACACCACCAAGCTGGGCGGACCTTCTGGTAGCCAATTCGTTATCCCGATCCCTGTGATCGTCACCAAAGATAACTTCCAACAGGTTAACGCTACCTGCGCTGGCAAGCCCGCTTCCTATCTGCTCGACGGTATTATGTCTGACTCCGACGTGCAGCAGTTCTTCACCAAGTAAAACATGTCTGTGTCGCTTTCTGCCCGAAACATCGTAAAACATTACGGGGGTGTTGTAGCCATCTCCGACGCCAACCTGGATGTTCATACGGGCGAAGTCGTGGCATTGATCGGGGCAAATGGAAGCGGCAAAAGCACATTGAGCAAAATCATCAACGGAGTAGTTGTCCTCGATGGAGGACAACTACTCCTCGATGAAAAACCTGTGCATTTTTCTTCGCCGCAAGCTGCAAAAAACCTGGGCATCTCAACTGTATTTCAAGAGCTCAGCCTGATCCCCCAAATGACCGTTGCAGAAAATATTTGGCTTACTCGCGAGCCTTTGAATAAAGCCGGTCTGGTTGACCGGAAGACGGTCAATGCTCGTACAGAAGAACTATTAGCTCTTTTTGAAGGAACTTATAAAAACTCCCTAAATCCGGATATTACTGTTGGCGCCCTGCCCGCAGATGAAAAACAAATTATCGAAATATTAAAGGCAATCTGTTTTAATCCCCGTTTGATAATTTTGGATGAAGCTACCGCCAGCCTTGATCGCCGACAGGTGCAGCGCCTGTTTGAGCTGATTGCTCAATGGAAACTTGAAGATAAAGCAGTAATCTTTGTTTCCCACCGTATGGAAGAAATTTTCCGTATCGCTGACACATTCTCTGTCCTGCGGAATGGGGTGACTGTTGGCAGCGGATCAATGAAGGACATTTCAGAAAAAGAACTGGTAAATTTAATGGTTGCAAAGGAGTCTGCCTCCAATGTGGTCCAACGAGAACGTCTGGTTCAAGAAAATTCCACCGATCGGAAAGTCAGGTTGGAAGTTGAAAATTTAAGAACAAATATCTTAAAAAATATCAGCTTGCAGCTTAAAGACGGCGAATTGCTTGGTGTCGGCGGTCTGGTGGGTCAAGGCCAGAAAGATTTACTTTTAGCTCTGTTTGGTGACTTGCCGTATGAAGGAACAGTCAAGATTTCTAACGAATCAGTCCATTTTAAAAATACACGCCAGGCTATCAACAAAGGCGTTGCGCTTGTCCCTGGGGAACGGTCCAAGGAAGGTCTTTTATACATCCGCTCGATTCTTGAAAACCTCTTACTTCCTTCCTGGGGAAAATATGGGTTCCCCACCAAAATAAAAAAAGCGGTCCAAGATAGCCAGGAGATTTCAACCAGTCTCAACCTTAAAATGGCCGGGCTGGATGAGCCTGTCAGCAGCCTATCCGGCGGCAATGCCCAAAAAGTAGTTATCGGGAAATGGCTTTTACGGAAACCAAAACTTTTGCTGCTGGATGACCCAACCAAGGGTGTTGATGTTGGAACAAAAGCAGAGTTTTATAAGCTTTTGGAACGTCTTTGCGCAGATGGAACTGCAATTTTGTTCTACAGCAGTGACGATGACGAGCTGATTGGGCTTTGTGACCGAGTAATGGTCATGCACGATGGTATTATGAGGTCTGAACTTAAAGGGGCATCTTTGACTAAATCAAACCTGATTGGTGCCAGCCTGGGTGCTACAAATGAAGGTATGGGATGAAAAAGATCCGCTGGCAATACATTGCCTTCCGCAACCCATACCTGTTTGCCTTGCTCTTGCTGATTTTGGCGGCTGCAGTAAATTTTTTCTTCGAACCCGATTTATTTACACGGGATACACTGAATAGTAACATGCGGGTTTTTCTCCCGCTTATCTTGTTAGCGGTTGGCCAAGCAATCGTCATCCTGGGAGGCGGGATCGATATTTCAGTGGGAGCAATTGTCTCTATCGTAAATACGATACTGGCAACCCAGTTGGGTACCGGGGCATCTCCACAAAGAACAGCGCTTATGCTGGTCGCTGTATTATTCGTAGGTATGGCCGCAGGTGCTCTCAACGGGTTTTTTGTATCTTATCTGCGGCTGCAGCCCATCATCACCACCTACGCCTCCAGTTTCCTGTTTGCGGGGGTTGCCTTATTCATTCTTCCCGCTCCGGGCGGTAGTGTTCCAGACAGTATTTCGCATTTCTATCGTGACACTACTTTTTTGGGCCTGCCCCTTGGTTTTATTATCATTCCAATTCTGCTCCTGGTATGGTATCTGGTCCAGCAAACACGCTATGGCCGTTACCTATACGCAGTCGGCGGAAAAGCTGATGCAGCCTACCAAACAGCGGTTCCAGTCAATACTATCCGATTTAGCACGTATGTGGCTTCCGGTTTTATGGCAGCATTAAGTGGGATTGCAATTACCTTGCTGACCAGCGCAGGGAATGCCAGCATTGGTGACGCGCTGACTTTGTCATCTGTCACAGCAGCTGTCATCGGAGGAACTGCATTAAGAGGAGGTGTTGGTGGCATAGCTGGTGCTATTATTGGGGCGCTTATCCTGGGCCTGATCAAAAATATTATTTCATTTGCTAATATAAATCTGTGGTGGCAAACCTTTGCCAATGCCGCCATTATTGTCGGAGCTCTGGCTGCTCCCGGTGTCATCGAGCTGGTGCGGAGAAAACGCTCATGAAAAAGATCTCAATTTCTCCGCCCGTTGCAGCAGTTATTCTGGCAGTTATCCTTTTTATATCCAGCGGATTATTACCGAACGGATATGGGAGCGACGTCTCCATTGCCATTGCGCAAGCCACAAACATACTTCGCCTTTCGGTTTTCCTTGGTATTGTGGCAGCCGGACAAACCCTGATTATTATTAGCGGCAGCGAAGGCATTGACCTGTCATCGGGAGCAGTGGTCACTTTAACCGCCATTGTTGTCTATGTCATGTGTAATGGTCGTGATTCAATGGTCATCCCAGCACTATTAGCAGCCCTGGCAATTGGAGCTGTGATCGGCTTACTGAACGGCATTGGAGTGGCTTACCTGAAAATTGCGCCATTAGTGATGACATTGGGTATGGCTGGTGTTATCACCGGCCTGATCCTGGTCACGCAGCATGGGAATGTAAGCGGCGCGGTGGCTCCTATCATGACTCGTATCATCGCCAGACCTTTATTATTTCGAATTCCCGGCGCCATCTTCATCTGGATCATCTTTGCTGGACTGCTATGGCTTGTGCTTGAACGAACTGTGTATGGGAAAAACTTGTTTGCGATTGGGGTTAACCGGGTTACCGCCCGGCTATCCGGTGTCAATGTTACCGGAATGGTCCTGGCAACTTACTCTTTAGCGGGCTTATTAGCCGGTCTGGGCGGTTTCCTGATCGTTGGGAATACCGGCGTGGTTTTCATTAGCCTGGGCGACACATTTTTATTTCCTTCAATCGCTGCGGTGGCCGTTGGTGGAACATTACTGAGCGGTGGCAAGGGTTCTTATTTTGGTACGATGGCTGGAGCGCTCGTGCTTACCTTGATAACCAGCCTATTAACCACCATGCAGTTAGACCAATCCGTCCGGCAAATGATTTTGGGTGGAACTCTGCTTGTAATGATTTCCATTTATGGTCGACAAAGAGGTTTCAGACAGTAGTTTTCTTCCATCACGTCTATCATTGTTCACCTAAGACTTTGTATGAGGAGGCTGACCTATGCATAAAATTACTATGCTTGGAGCAGGACTAATCGGTTCTTTCTATACCATGACTTTGCATGGCCATCGTGGTAAGGATCATGTCCAGGTGGTTTGCGCAAGAAATCTCAACTCTGCCAGGCAATTCGCCGAAAAATTTGAAATCCCAAAATATACTACCGATATGGACGAAGCGATTAATGATCCTGAAACGGACGTGGTTGTAGTAGGCATACCCAACTACCTTCACAAAGAAGCCGTCCTGAAGGCAATCCAGGCCAAAAAGGCTGTGCTTTGTACCAAACCGTTGGGTCGAACAGCAGCAGAGGCGAAAGAGATGCTGGAGGCTGCTGAAAAAGCAGGTGTTTTCTGCGGCTATTTGGAGGATCTGGTTTATACACCAAAAACGCTCAAATCATTGGAGTCTGTCAAAGCCGGGGCGCTTGGAAAGATCTTATGGGTGCGTTCGCGCGAAACACATCCCGGCCCGCACAGTGATTGGTTCTGGGATAAAGC
>DATFYI010000276.1:0-6846 GCA_035315125.1 Anaerolineaceae bacterium
ATCGTGCTTTCTGAGAATTTTCTACTGGCAACCCATTTGGACGGCGAACCCATCAGCCCGGATCACGGCTACCCGCTGAGAGGGGTAATCGGGGCTATCCCGGGGCGGAATGATCTGAAAACGCCCTATCTATGGAAAGGGGCGAAGTGGCTGCGCGGATTGGAGTTTCTGAAGGAAGACCGGCTCGGCTTTTGGGAGGAAGCTGGATATCATAACCAGGCTGATGTCTGGAAGGAAGAGCGTTTTGCCTGATGTATCTATTGGCTGCCAGCTTCACCGGTATCGGTAATTGGCAGCCAAACGGAGAAAGTGGCGCCTTTGCCTGACTCGCTCTCCACTGTAATAAAGCCGTTATGATTTTTCACGATTTCATGGGATATCGCCAGACCCAGCCCGGTGCCTTTTTCTTTAGTGGTATATAAAGGCTCAAAAATATGTTGCATTTCTTCCGAAGAAATGCCTTTTCCGCTGTCTATAAAAGAGATGCAGGTTTGCAAAGCGGTTGGACAAGACAATTTGGCCGTTAGCCGGCCTCCTGCTGGTTGCATGGCATCGATGGCATTTAAGCTTATGTTCAGAAAAACTTGTTTGATTTGATCGGCATTGGCAGTGACATAAACTCGATCTGAGCAGGTCTCAATGTCCATTTTTATCTTATTATGCTGCAAATGCGGTTCAAGCAAAGCATTTACGTCGAACAAAACATCTAATATGTTGATTGTCTTGAGGGCCAGCTCTTTTGAGGGACGGTAGAGATCGCGTAAACGAGAGACCAGGTCTCCAATCCGGTTGGCCTCGGAGGTTGCCATATTGAGAATTTCACCGCTTGGCGATGCCTGATCGATCGAGTTCGATAACAGATACATACAGTTCTTGATGGTTTGGACCGGATTGTTAATTTCGTGGGCAACCGATGCAACCATACGAGCTAGGGCAGAATTTTTTTCGGACTGAATGAGCTGTACACGGGTTTCTTTTTCACGTTCCAAAGCGTTTTCCAATTCATGATATAAACGAGCCTTTGCAAGCGATAAACCGGCTCGGCCAGCCAGATCCTCCAAAAATAGTAATTCTTCCTGGGTATATGGCTTTCTTTGCGAGCTACCAATTACGGTGATTGTGCCGATGATTCGCTCCTCCTGGCGTAGTGGGACGCACATCAGGCTGTGGATTTGCAGACCTTCGACTACGGGTTGCTCTTGAAGTTCAACCATATGCATGAGTTTATGGGGTGCAGTGCTCGGAAGAAAGAACGAACGGCCATTTGTGATCACCTTGCCGGAGATTCCTTCGCCTACCTTGATCGGTAGGTCACGCATGATCCTGTACATATTCTCTCGAAGCGCCAGGTCCTTATGATATATAGAAGCCAGATTCAATTGCTGCCCATCAACGGAAAGCAAACGCACGACACCAGTCTCGCCGATTAATTCAGACACGGATTGGCTGATGATATCGCAGACTCCTTGTTGCCTTAAACCGGCAGCGGCCAAACGGCGGGAGATCTCGGCCAGGTTTTCAGCGCGGGTAGCATTCTGGCGAATGATTTCTTCGGCCTGTTTGCGTTCGACAATCTCAGCATTTAATTCTTGATTGATGATTTGTAATTGTTCGGTACGTTCCTGCACACGTTGCTCCAGTTCGTCATACACTTTTTGCAGGTTTTCTTCGGTTTGCTTTCGTTCAGTGATATCCCGCGAAATGACGACTACGCGCCTATCACCAGGTGATTTCTCATAGCTCTGGCCGATACAGTCGAACCAGCGCCATTCTCCGTTCTTGTGCTTGAAGCGCCATTCGTTATGCGAGATCAATTTGCCGTCAACTAACTTTTGAAAAGCTGGAGTTGAATATTGTAGATCCTCTGGATGGATCAATTCATGGGTATATTTACCGATCAATTCGCCCGGCTTATAACCCAAATTCTGTTCGTATTGTGCATTGACAAAAAGGAATCTGGCCTGAGAGTCCACTTCACAGACCAGGTCGGTAACATTTTCGATCAAACGCCGGTATTTTTCTTCGCTTTCCTTGAGTGCTTCTTCCGCTTTCAAGTGAGCGTCGCGCAGCCTGAGCATCGTTATCCCATAAGCCAGGTCATTGGCCAATTCGGAAAGCAGTTTTACCTCATCATCAGAAAATGGATCGAGCGTTTCCGAATAAATGGTCAACGCACCGAAAGCCTGACCATCAGACAATAATGGCAAGACCAACGAGGAAGCATAACCGCGTTTGATCGCTTCAGCATACCAGGGTTTAAATTTGGGATCGGTACGCATATCTCTACACAGGCTGGGTTTGCCGGTACGTATAGCGGTACCAGTTGGCCCCTGACCCCGTTCCGTATCCGCCCAGGTAATATTCAACGTGTCGAGATAGCCTTGTTCGAAACCGGCGCTGGCTATTGGTTGGACAGATTTGGCATTATCCTGCTTAGCCATCCCGATCCAAACCATTTTATAACCACAATCTTTCACAATAATATCGCAAACCTGATCCATGAACTGGGTTTCATTTTCGGCACGCATTAAGGCTTGATTGCTGTTGCTGATAGCTCGCAGAGTACGGCCCAACTGGTAAAGTTCAGTTTCTCTCTTCTTGCGATCGGTAATATCGCGAGAAATTCCGATCACGCCAAGGATGTTTCCGTCAGCATCCCGGTAAGGTGTTTTGGTGGATAGGAAAACACGTTGGCCGCCAGGGGCCAAGATTTGCTCTTCGACCACTTCCGTTTGACCGGTTTCCATTACACGCCGGTCATTTGCCATTATGGCATAACCGACGGCGGGATCATCATAAAACTCTGCATCGGTTTTACCAATCACTTGCTCAGCTGGTTTGCCAATTGCTGCCAGTGTGGCTGGATTGGCCAGCAGTATTCGGCTGTCACGATCCTTCAAAAAGACCGGATCGGGTGTCCCATTCAGTATCGCATTTAAGATGGCCTGGTTTTGGTGCAAGGCCTGTTCCGCCAGTTTGCGCCGGCTGATGTCACGCACGACTGCCACCGCCCCCATGATCTGGCCCTTCTCGGAGCGGATGAGAGCTGTATTGTATTCCCGGTACTTTAACTCACCCGTACGCCGGTTGCGGACAATATCTTCTCCGAAAACAGTAGTGCCTTGCATAAGCGTCCGGGTAAAAGCCACTTGATCGGCAGAGCGCGGCGTGCCGTCAGAATTGTAGAACTCGAGGTCTTCGACCAGGGCTGAGACAGTGGTCAGCAACTCATCCGGGCTGTTATATCCTATATTTTGCATGGCTGCCCGGTTGGCCAACAATATTTTGCCATCTGGGTCGCAGAACCAGACTTCGTCGTTCATATTTTCAAGCAGTGAACGCAGCCTGTCTCGTTCCATTTGGACTTGAGCCAGCAGCTCATCACGCTCCTTCTGTATTTGCTTGATCTGGCGAATGTCCTGGAAAAATCCAACCGTAGCCGGTCCATCTGCCAATGTAACACTCGTAACGGCAGCAATCACAGGCACCAATGAGCCGTCTTTGCGCAAAGCCATATATTCATAAGGCATCTTATCTGGCAGACCATGGGCATGCCGGTCAGCACGCACCAACGAGTCTTGCTGGCTTTCAGGAGCAACCCGTTCATAAATCGGATGGCCAAGCAATTCAGCAGGATTATCAATACCATGCAAATCAAGATAAGCCGGGTTTACATACAAGAACTTACTCTCACGGGACAATGCAATAGCGACCGGCGCTGCATCGATTAGAGTACGGAAACGTAATTCGCTCTGCTGTAAGGCCTGCTCGGCGTTTTTACGATTCGTGATATCATATCCATATAATCGAAAACAATTATATTCTTTGTTATAGATAACCGTCTGCTGGTAATAACAACCTTCCACCCGGATTTCACGATCCAAATAAAGATCAGGTTCATTGAAAACCCTTTCGACGAGTTCTTGCCAATCTGCCAGGAAAGGATGTGCAGATCCTTTTTCCTGCAAATCGGGGAAGAGTTTTTGAGCCGCCGGGTTGATATATTTAACTGCACCGATAATACTAATCTCGAGGATTGGGTTGAAATTGAGCTCGGGAAAAGAGGCCAACCTGCCAAGCTTCTGCATGGCCGGCATGCCGGCAGAAATGTCCCCCAGCAACTTCTTTGCCTCTGCCAGTTTTTTTTGAGCCGTCAACAGGCGCTCTAATTTTTCTGTATCGGCGGATTGCGCTGTTTCTTCTGCAATGATAGCCTCAGCAGCAAGAATAGAGTCTTGCAGCGACTGCCATTTCTGGTCAAGAATGGTACCGGATGAATTTTGTTTTTTTTGGCTCATGGGTATTCTACCTTTTAATCGATAAAAACCTAATGACCCCGGTTCTGGTCAGTTTCAGGTAGATTTATTTGTGATTACGGGTTCGAGGAAACTCGGTTTTAGTATAATCATTCAGGAATAATAAATCAATCTTTATCTTCTCTCCAAAGCTGTATCATGAACCGGCCGGTTGCCGGATCTAATGCGACACGATCAAGGCGGTCGAAACCTCACAATTCATTATTCAACCACCATAAAACCATTGACAGGTTATATAATAATTGGTAATATATAACCATCTATAACATTCTAGTAGGTTATAATTTTGAATACATTGTAATATTAAGGCAGGAGGTCAAAAATGATCAGTCGAGTCTGGCACGGTTGGACAAAGGAAGCAAATGCAGATACTTATGAAGCATTGCTTAAAAGCGAGATTTTCACCGGCATACAGAAGCGGGAAATCCCGGGCTATCGCGGCATCCAGCTCTTTCGTCGAGCAAATGGCGAGGAAGTCGAATTTGTGACCGTCATGTGGTTTGACAGCCTGGATGCAGTGCGAATTTTTGCCGGAGAAGATTATGAAGCGGCAGTCGTGCCTGTCAGCGCCAGAAAAGTGCTGGATCATTTTGATGCTCGTTCTCAACATTATGAAGTAAAAGCCGAAATGAAAGCCTGAAGAAATTCTTAGTACGAATTAATACCCTCTTGAGCTGGGTGTATGTCACACTCAGCTTTTATTTAAATCCATATTCTCAAAAAAAATCAATACCCCCCTTGACAAATAAAGAATTTAAGATACAATTATATCAATGATACATTGATACAATGCTTCAAAGATACAAATGGAGGAACATGGATTGAACTCTCTGAATGCTAAGATCAGACTGGATTTCCGCTCGAATGAGCCAATCTATTTACAGATTGCCAGGCAGATCGAGCAGTTAGTAGCAAATGGTGAGTTAAAACTGGGGGACCAGCTTCCCACCGTGCGTGAGCTGGCCACCGAGTTACGGATCAACTTTAACACAGTCAGCCGGGCTTACCGCGTGCTGGACGAAAGCCGTCTGATATCCACCCAACGCGGGCGCGGCACCTATATCTGGGAAGAGCCCACTGAGGAGACTATGCAGAACCTGCGACAAAAAAGCCTTGAAGAACTGACGCGCAGCTATCTCAGCCAGTCAAATCAATTGGGCTACAGCCAAATGGAAGCGAAAGAAATGCTTCAAAAACTAATCGATAGCGGTCAAACTACGACCATCGTCGAAGAACCCGAAAAGGATGAAATGTGAGGTTAAAATGAACAAAAAAAACAGCCAAAATCAAGCTCAAGATCAAAACCAGTCGCAAGATGCGAACTCAAGCCGGTTTCGGTTTCGATTGCAGAAAATGCCCGATAATACCCATGTGAGTGGGATTGGCATTCTCATTTTCATCATTATCATTGCAATTGCGAATCTGGGCGCTCTATGGATGAATCATTATGTCTCTAACACCCTAATCGGTATCTACGTTGTCGTGTTGATGCTGGTAGGACTTTATGTGCTTTTTTCACTGAAGGTCGCCAGCCAATGGGAAAAAGCGGTGGTTCTACGCATGGGTAAGTTTCAGGGGTTACGAGGTCCGGGTTTCTTTTGGATCATACCCATTATCGAAACAACGCCGAATTGGATCGATCACCGCGTCATGGTGACACCGTTCAACGCTGAAAAGACCCTAACCAAGGATACCGTGCCGGTGGATGTAGATGCGGTGCTGTTCTGGATGGTATGGGATGCTGAGAAAGCGGCTCTGGAAGTGCAAGACTATCGCGGCGCGATTGCGTGGGCCTCGCAGACTGCTCTACGCGAAATCATTGGTCAAATGACGCTGGCCGATATCCTGACCGGGCGCAGCAAAATGGACGACGAACTGCAGCGCATCATCGATGAACGTACTACCCCGTGGGGGATTTCAGTCCAAAGTGTCGAAATCAGGGACGTGATTATCCCGCCGGATTTGGAAGACGCCATGAGCCGGCAGGCGCAGGCCGAGCGGGAGCGCCAGGCCAGGGTAATCCTGGGTGAATCCGAAGAGCAAATTGCCCATAGTTTTTCAAAAGCGGCCGAGTCCTACTCCTCCAACCCAACCGCCCTGCACCTGCGGGCTATGAATATGCTGTTTGAAGGTCTCAAAGACAAAGGAGCGATCGTGATTGTGCCTTCCAGCGCAGTAGATACCATGAATCTGGGTGGATTGAGCGGGATAACAGCCCTGGCGCAGAATATCGTGCCTGAACAAATGAAAAAAAGCGAATAGAGATCGAGCATCAATAATATAGTGGTTTGTCATTTGTCTTACTGGTGGTTTCTGCCCAGGCGCAGAACCACCAGCCAATATTCTTTCAACCATACAAAGTAAAAGTGCTTTATTAATACCCGGAAGGAAGCTAGATTATGACACAATGGGGTACTTGGGTTCGTTATACGGGTTCGGATGCGATCTTATTGGCAATTGTCCTTTTTGTGATCGCCGGTTCCCTGGCGTATTTGGGGATACGCTTACGCCACCCGTTGGAAGCTAAAAG
>DATFYI010000277.1:0-2384 GCA_035315125.1 Anaerolineaceae bacterium
GCGGCGTTTTTACCGGTGGGGATCCACTGCCGGTGGAAGGCGATACGGTTGGAGCGGTCGATTTCACCGATCTGTTAGCGACAACTTTGCAGCCATTCTACCGCTTTTCCGATCCGGATCCACTGTATATTCAGGGCTGGAGGGCGATCTACGCAGTATCAAACCGCATTTCCGACACGGTTAGCGGCTTGGTTGAAACCTGGCCTGTGTTGATCGCTATGATACTGATTGTCCTCATGGCTGCATTAATATGGATAAGATGATGCTATCCTATATCTGCCTCTATCTGGCTGGCAGAAGTGGAGATTTACACGTTCATCACTTTTTAGATGGGATGGAAATAACATGAGTCTGACCATCAATGTACTGTTCAGCCTGACCTTCCTGGTGCTCTTTGCAGGGATTGCGATTTTGGCTGCCAGCCTGCGGAAGAGTACCCGCCTCTGGTGGATCCTGGCAGTGGGTCTGGCAGCGCTGGTGGTTTTGAGCGTTCTAATGGAAGGCACACTCAAAGTGATTCTGTTGGATGTAGCTGCCCTGCTGGCGGTTGCCATGGTCTGGGATACCGGAACTCCCGAGGCCAAACGGGCCGCTCGTAATTATTTCTGGTTGCTGATTATCGCCCTGGTCAGTATTGCAGCCGCCTTACTGTTAGGCGGCGAGCAGTCTTTGGCGCCAGGTGCCCCGCTCGAAAAAACGATTGCCATTTTATTGTTGGTAGGTTTTGCGCTGAAATTGGCGCTGGTGCCATTTTATTTCTGGCTGCCCGCCGTGGCCCAAACCGCTCCCCCTTTGACAACCGCTTTGATCGTAGCGCTGGTCGATATGGGCTCCTTCCAGGAACTTTACAATATTCGTTCAGCCGCCCCCTGGGTTTTTACAGATTTCCTGCCATTCTGGCTGGCTCTGGCGCTACTTTCCATGTTTGGGGGAGCCATTCTGGCCATAGCTCAAAAAGATATCAAACGCATGCTGGCTTTTTCAACGATCGATGATCTGGGCTATCTGGTGCTGGGTATCCTTGGTTCTCAGACCGGTATGAGTGGCGCTCTGTTCGGCGCGCTCAGCCATTCGGTTATGAAAGTGATATTGTTTGGAGCGGTGGCCGTGGCAGAGAGCAAGCTTGGGCACAGTTTGACCATGAAAGATCGCGGCCTGGCCGCCTTTTTTCCGGTCAGCGCAGCCGCGTTTATCGTTGGAGCATTTGGGATGATCGGCATTCCGCCAACCCTGGGTTTTGTAGGCCGCTGGCGTCTTTATCTGAGCGGCATGCAGCAGGGCGGTATTGTGCTGGTGCTGGCTATGGCTGTTGCCACAGGTCTGGCTTTGATTTACTACGTGCGGGCCATCCATCAGGTCTGGTTGGGACCACCGGACCAGGCAATTGTTGCAAAAGGAGCAATCATAAAAGAACCACTCGCCGCAGTGACTGTGCTGGTCGTTTTATGCGTGCTGGTTATTGGCCTGGGTTTCTACCCGGGTTTGTGGACCGGAATTTTACCGTAATATTTGAGGGAGTAACGCGCCATGACGATTTGGGATCGCATTCTCAGCAAAGCCAGGATGAAAAGCCCCTGGTTTTATTGTCTGAACTCAGGCTCTTGTAACGGATGTGACATCGAGATCAGTGCAAGTCTTTGCCCTCGTTATGATCCTGAGCAAATCGGTGCCTTACGGCAGGGCAGTCCAAAGCACGCTGATATCCTGTTGGTCACCGGACCGGTTACCCTGCGCACTCAGAAAGCCCTGAGCGATATTTACGCCCAGATACCTGCGCCGAAGGTAGTGGTGGCAATTGGCTCCTGCCCGGCCAGCGGAAATGTTTTTACCGGTAGCCCAAGCGTGACGGCGCCTTTGGATTTGACGGTGCCGGTCGATATCTACGTGCCCGGCTGTCCGCCGCGGCCTCAGGATATTTTACAGGGGGTTGTTCAGGCGTCGCAACTATTAGCCGAGCGCAAGCTAGCCGAGGGGGTATAAGATGGGCGCTGGTTTGTGGCGGTATTTGATGGCGCTGCTCATCTGGCCTGGCTTGATCGTGGCAGCGCTGTTTAGCTGGTTCTTCTTGTGGATGATGCGCAAATTGACCGCCCGTCTGCAAGGACGGCAAGGACCACCTTTCTACCAGCCATTTTACGATTTCGTCAAGCTATTGGGAAAAAGGACGATCGTGCCGGGCGGTGTAAATCCAGTCCTATTCTACGCTCTTCCGATTGTATCCACTTTTTCGGTGGTATTGGCTTTAGGGCTGCTACCCTTGCCGGGCAATCCGCTGCCTTCGTTCACTGGCGACTTGATCATCCTGTTATATCTATTGGAAATGCCGGCCTTTTGTACGATCCTGGCCGGTTACATCTCCGGCTCGCTGTACGGTCAGGTCGGAT
>DATFYI010000278.1:0-11840 GCA_035315125.1 Anaerolineaceae bacterium
TATACATGACGAGTCCGGTTTATTATGTCACACCTGACCAAACCCTGGAAGATTGCATGAATGTGATGACAGCCAAAAATATTCGCCATTTACCCGTCCTAAATGGGGATGACCTGGTCGGTATGGTCTCGATCGGTGATGTTATCAAGACATTAATTGGTGAGCGAGATGAAAGTATTAAAGATTTGGAACAATTACTTTGGGTAAATCTTATTTAGGATAAGGCAAAAAGCGGATGCGGACAAAAATTTCAATTGCAGCGGTTCGAGGGGAGTTTTTTCGTCAAATAGAGGCCGTCAGTAATCAGAGTCTTTTGGCATGTAATCAATGTGGAAAATGCAGCGCCGGATGTCCGGTTGCTTCCAGTATGGATATCCTACCAAATCAAGTGATCCGTTTCGCTCAATTAGGAATCGAGGACGTGCTTGATTCTCAGATGATTTGGGCTTGCGCAGCTTGCATGAATTGTGTTGCACATTGTCCAAAGGGAATTGACTTGCCGCGTGTCATGGAGGCACTGCGCCTGGCAGCCATGCATAAAAAAGGCGACCGGCTGACAATTAATCAGGTGTCTGTTGAGACTCTGGGGGAAGTACCTCAGCTTGCCATTATCGGCGGTTTCCGCAAATATTCAGCTTAATGAGGTTTACAGGCATGAGTATTCCTTACTTCCCCGGATGTACGCTCTCCACAAAAGCAAAAGGCTATGATCGTTCAGGTCGAGAAGTTGCCAGCAAACTTGATATCCCGCTGGTGGAACTGCCCGAATGGCAATGCTGCGGGGCTACGTTCCCGCTTGCAACAGATAATAGTATGGCGCTGATTGCCCCTACACGGATTTTGACCCAGGCACAAAAAGCAGGTGGTAACGTTACGACGCTATGCGCGATTTGTTTTCATGTCCTTCGGCGAACGCAATATTTCCTCGATCACCGGCCTGAAATGTTGGATAGGATTAATTGGTTCACTGAAGAACCTTATGAGGGAAAAGTCCACGTCAGCCATTTTTTAGAGATTTTGCGAGATCAAATTGGCTGGAAAACAATCAGTGAGAAAGTCAGTCATCCTCTAAAAGGATTGAAAGTAGCACCATATTATGGATGTTTGTTACTCAGGCCGCAGGAAGAAATTAATCTGGATGAAGCAGATAACCCACGCATTCTACATGATTGTTTAGCAGCACTTGGCTGTGAAGTTGTAGATTTCCCTTATCAAGATGAATGCTGTGGCTCCTATTTATTAGTTTCAAAACCTGAACTTCCACAAAAATTATCAGAAGCTATTTTATTTTCCGCCCGCAAACATGGCGCTCAGGCTATCGTTACAGCATGTCCCTTATGCCAGTTTAACCTGGATTACCCTCAAAGAATGGGGGGTAGTATCAATGCGGCTGATGCAGGCATACCCGTGCTGTATTTTACACAAATCATGGCAGTAGCGCTGGGCTTAGAACCTGCTGTGTGGGGGATGGAAAATAATTACGTTGATCCCCGGCCACTTTTTGTGGAGCAAAAGGTTTAGAGATATGGTAGATAGAGCACTTGTCATCGGAGCGGGGATTGCTGGTATTCAAGTCTCACTGGATATTGCGAATAGCGGATACGAAGTTGTACTCATAGAGAAAGAGCCATCCATCGGTGGCCACATGGCCCAGCTTTCGGAGACCTTTCCAACCCTCGATTGTTCACAATGTATCCTGACACCACGAACTGTAGAAGTTGGCCATCACGAGAATATTCATTTATACACCTATAGCCAGGTGGAAAGTATCCAACGCGAATCGGATTCGAATGATTTTCTGGTCCGCATCCGGCAAAAAGCAACTTATATCAACTGGGAATTATGTACAGGCTGCGGGGTTTGCCAGGAAAAATGCCCCTTTAAAACGGATTCCTGGTTCGAACGCAGCATGGGCCCTCGCAAGGTCGTCTACACATTATCTCCGCAAGCTGTACCTAATAAACCGGTGATCGACGCGCCGAACTGCCGTTACTTACAATCCAAATGGGATATTGAAGCCGGCAGACTGCCCGCAACGAATGCAAAAGGAGAACCTGCCAAACCTAAATGTGGTGCGTGTGTTAAATTTTGCCCAACCGGCGCAATCGATTTTGATCAGCAAGATAAATTCATCGAGGAGCGGGTAGGGGCTGTTGTAATCGCGGCTGGCTATGATCTGTTTCCTATGTCGAAATTACCGGAATACGGCGGCGGTCGCATCCCGGATGTTATCGACGGTCTGGCATTCGAACGGTTGCTGGCTGCCAGCGGTCCAACTTCTGGCAAAGTAATACGTCCATCGGATGGAAAAATACCCAAAGAAGTGGTCTTTATACAATGCAGTGGCTCCCGAGATCCGGAGCGAGGTGTGCCTTATTGTTCTAAAATATGCTGTATGTATACAGCCAAGCAAGCTATTTTATATAAACATCGTGTACACGATGGGCAGGCGTATATTTTTTATATCGATGTACGTGCAGGTGGAAAAGGTTATGAAGAGTTTCTAAACCGAGCCCAGGAAGAAGAAAGTGTTGTTTACCTGCGCGGTAAAGTAAGCAAATTATTTCGTGAAGACGGAAAAATTATTGTCAAAGGCGTAGATACGCTCAGCGGGCGTACCGTAGAAATCGAAGCGGATCTGGTCGTACTGGCAACCGCGGTAATTCCAAAGATTGAAAGCACCGCACTGGCAGAGTCAATTGGACTGGACCTGGATGAACAGGGCTACTTTATTTCGAACGATGATGAATTGGATCCGATGACCAGCAAGATCCCCGGCATATTTCTGGCAGGTACGGCTCTAGGACCAAAGGACATACCAGAAACAGTGGCTCAAGCCAGTGGTGCTGCTGCAAAGGTATTAGCGCTATTTCAGGGAAGAAAAGTGAAGGAAAAAGTAGGGGCAAATGAGTAGAATCGGCGTCTTTGTCTGCCACTGCGGAATTAACATCGCCGGGACGATAGATGTAGCTACCGTTGTGGAACAGGTGAAAAAACACCCGGATGTAGTTTTTGTAGTTGATTATAAATATATGTGCTCTGACCCGGGTCAGGAACTCATCAAAAAAACAATTGCTGAATATCAGTTGGATGGTGTTGTTGTGGCGGCCTGTTCTCCTGCCATGCATGAAACAACTTTCAGACGTGCAGTCGCCAGCGCAGGGGTAAATTCATTTCGATGCGAAAGCGCTAATATTCGCGAACAGGTTTCCTGGGTTCATCAAGAGCAAAAGAAAGAAGCGACGGATAAGGCGACCGCAATTGTCCGGTCGATTGTCGAGAAAGTTTCCGGTAATGAAGCGTTAGCTCCGATTACTGCTCCAGTAACTCAGCGAGTCCTGATCATTGGGGGAGGAATTGCCGGAATAAGATGTGCTTTAGACATTGCTAAAGCTGGTTTCCCGGTTGTCCTGATTGAGCGAAATTCTCAATTAGGTGGTAAGATGGCACAGCTTTCTGGGACTTATCTAAATTTCTCAGCAGCGCCTGATCTGCTACAGAAGTTGATTCAACAGGTCAATACTCATCCGAATATTCAGGTCCTGACCAATGCGGAAGTAGAAAATGTCGATGGATACGTGGGCAACTTTGTTGTAAAAGTTACTGCTAAAAACGAGGATCAGGCAAACGTAAAAGAACAAGAAGAACCTGGAAAAGAACTTGTGCCCATCGATTTCTCGTTTGATGTAGGTGCAATTGTGGTTGCAACCGGATGGGACCGCTATTCACAGGCTTTATTGCCAGAATACGGTGGGGGTGAAATCCCAGATGTAATTGACGGCCTGGCTTTTGAACAGATGTTGGCGGCTGGTGGAAAAATCTGCCGGCCTTCTGATGGAAAGGTTCCAAACGAAATTGTTTTCGTACAGTGTGCTGGTTCGCGCGATCCAGAAAGAGGAGTACCCTTTTGCTCAAAAGTTTGCTGTATGTATGTAGCCAAGCAGGCCATGTTATACAAAGAGCGGGTACCCACGGGCCAACCTTATGTCTTTTATATTGATATTCGCTCGGCTGGTAAAGGTTATGACGAATATGTGCAGCGTGTCATGACCGATTATCAAGTGCTGTATCTGCGAGGAAAGGTTGGCAAGATCTTCCGTGATGGCGATAAAGTCGTAGTGTGGGGCGTAGATACACTTAGCGGCAGGGCGTTGGAAATAGCTGCTGATCTGGTGGTTCTGGCTACACCTATGGCTCCAAGTAGCGGGTCAGTCGAGTTAGGTCAACGCCTGCACGCCAGCACGGACGGCAACGGTTTTTTCACGGAAGCCCACGTCAAGCTACGGCCAGTAGAAACTTTGACAGCCGGGATCTTTTTGGCAGGTACCGCTCAGGGACCGAAAGATATCCCGGAGACAGTTTCACAAGCCAGTGGAGCGGCTGCAAAAGTACTTCAGTTATTTTCCAATGAGAAAATGACCATTTCCCCGTTAGTCGCGACGGTAACAGCTGAGTTATGTTCAGCTTGCGGAACGTGCGTGGAGATTTGTCCCTATGGAGCCCGTTCTATCCACCCATTGTGGAATATTGCTACCGTAAATGCATCGCTCTGCCAGAGCTGCGGGGCATGTGTGGTGGCCTGCCCGAATAAAGCTTCTCAGGTACATAACTGGCGACCTGATCAGATCCTGGCGATGTTGGACGAGGTGATTTAGATATGCTGGATATAAATTTTATCGACCAGGTGAATACACTTAGCGACCAGGCCATACAGCTTTGCTATCACTGTCATAAATGTACAGCGGGTTGTCCGGTAACTGATCAGATGGAGTATGGTCCTGATCGTATTTTGCGCATGGTGCAATTCGGTGAGAAGGAAAAATTGCTTAAGTGCAGAGATATTTGGATTTGCGTTGCCTGTGAAACCTGTGGAGCGCGCTGTCCAAATGAAATCGACGCAGCACGCGTTTTGGGCGCATTGCGTGAGATTGCGTATTCCGAAAATGTAGCTGTTGCTGAACCTGGTGCAGTTAAATTCCATAAGTTATTCCTGTTGTTGGTAAAAAACATGGGCCGTATGCACGAAGTATCACTGCTTGCTTTGCATAAGCTCTGGACAATGAATCTGTTTTCAGATTTACCTGCCGGCGCCAGATTGTTTATGATGGGTAAAGTACCATTGAAACCTCACCTGATTAGAAGGCAGGGTGAAGTGAAACGAATTTATGACGCCTTTGACCCAAAGAAAAAACAGGTTTCTCATGGCAATTAATGTTTCTGAAAGCGAAATTCAATTGAGCAAATTGATGGAATACTCTTATTATCCTGGCTGTAGCCTGCATTCAACCGCCCGAGAATTCGACGATTCTATACAGTCAATCTTTAAAACTCTGGATATCAAGTTGTACGAGTTAGACGACTGGAACTGCTGCAGCGCTGCCTCCGCAACGACGCTCAACCATGCACTTTCGCTGGCTTTGCCTGGGCGCAACCTGGCGATAGCTCAGAAAAGCGGCCGCGATATGCTTATTCCTTGCACGGGCTGCTATAACCGGCACAAGTCAACTGAATTTGAACTGAAGCGAAATTCCCTGAACAGCACCATGATTGAAGCAGCTGTTGGATTCAAATATCAAGGAAATTTTGAGGTACGGTCACTTCTGGATGTAGTCGGTAATGAAATTGGGATGGATCGCATCCATCAGCACGTTCAAAAACCATTAACCGGACTTAAGGTCGTTGGCTATTATGGCTGTTTGCTTTTAAGACCAACCAAGATCACACAATTTGAGAATCCCGAAAAACCAATCCTTTTAATGGAGTTGTTACAAACGCTTGGCGCTGAAGTGATGCCCTGGTCATACGCCATGGAATGTTGTGGTGGCGATCAGACCCTGGTAAGACCCGAAATCGCTGTACGTCTTGTCAACCGTCTGGTTGAGCATGCTCGTGAAGCTGGCGCACAGGCTATGGTTACAGTTTGTCCATTGTGCCAGATGAGTCTGGAAATGCGACAGACGGCTCCAGGTACTAAAATGCCCCTTTTCTATTTTACAGAACTGATAGGTTTAGCATTTGGCTTAAAGGAAGCGCCCGCCTGGTGGAAAAAGCATCTTATTAGCCCGGAGAACCTTATGAACTCTTTGGGATTATAAAAAAAGACAGAAAAAAATATTTTCGGGACTATTTGAAATCTACAGGTGATTGAGAAACAATATGGCGATGACCTCAGATACACAGGATAAGATTGAAAAACAGCCGGTCGGTGCAGTTTTGGTGGTTGGTGCCGGGATTGGTGGAATGCAAGCATCTCTCGATCTGGCTGAAGCGGGATTAAAAGTCTATTTGCTTGAACATTCGCCGGCCATTGGTGGAACAATGGCACAGCTTGATAAGACTTTCCCGACAAACGACTGTTCTATGTGCATTATGTCGCCAAAGTTAGTAGAGGTTGGACGCCATCTAAATATTGATATTTTAACAACTGCAGATATTGAAGGAATCAGCGGAGAACCGGGTGATTTCCGAGTAAAAATCCGCCAACGCCCTCGTTATGTTAAGACCAAGGATTGTACGGGATGCGGTGATTGTGCGACAGCATGTCCGGTTTCTCGTTCAGATGAATTTAATAGCGGTTTATCTCAGCGCAAAGCCATTTACAAGCCCTACCCGCAGGCGATTCCTAATGCCTTTGCAATCGAGAAATTGGGTACCTCGCCCTGCCGTAATGCCTGCCCCATCAACCAGCGGGCACAAGGCTACCTGGCGCTGATCCGTGCTGGACGATTTGCCGATGCATACCGGACAATTAAAGAAGATAATCCATTTCCGTCGATCTGCGGTCGAGTATGTAACCATCGCTGCGAAGATGAATGCACCCGTAACAAAAGCGATGCGCCGGTCAATATCATGGCGTTAAAACGTTTTGTGGCGGATTGGTGGTGGAACCAGGATGCATCCATTCGCAAATCTGCTGAGGCTGGCCAACGCGTACAAAGCGGCAAAAATATTGCTATTGTCGGCTCCGGCCCGGCGGGTTTGACCTGTGCGCTTGACCTGGTGCGAAAAGGTCATGAGGTAACGGTATTTGAAGCGCTACCTGTGGCAGGAGGCATGATGCGTGTAGGCGTTCCAGAATATCGCCTGCCATCTGAAGTGGTTCAGCGCGAGATAGATGACATCCTTGCGGAAGGTGTCAAACTACAGTTGAACCAGCGTGTAGAAGATATTCCGGAACTATTACAAAAGGGATTTGATGCCGTTTTTGTGGGAATTGGCGCTCATGGCGGAAGCAAATTGCCAATCCCGGGAGCAGATTTACCGCAAGTGATCGTGGCAACTGATTTTCTACGGACCGCCAGCCTGGGTGATATCAATAGTCAGAAACTATCCTCTGATATTCAAGGCAAAAAAGTGTTGGTGATTGGAGGTGGAAACGTAGCCATTGATGCGGCTATGACCTCTGTTCGTCTGGGAGCATCCTGGGTAGGAATGGCTTGTCTAGAAAGCCGTTCTAAAATGCCTGCCCACGATTGGGAAGTGCGCGATGCACAAGAAGAAGGGATCGAAGTCTTTCCGTCCCGCACCTTCAAAGAGATCAGCCAAATTAATGGTTCGGTAAGTGGCGTGCAGTGCGCCCAGATCGATTTCCGCGGTTTTATAAATGGACGACCGGACTTTACTGAAATACCTGCTACCGAAGAAATTATTCCTGCTGACCTTATCATTTTTGCTATTGGTCAAGTTCCTGTATTAGGCAGCTTAAAGGATCAGGTAGCGACAGAGCGCGGTAGATTCTTGCAGATTGACCCTGATACACTGGCAACCAGCCTACCGGGTATTTTTGCAGGCGGTGATGTAGTTACTGGAACCAGCTTTATTGTTAATGCAATCGCTGCAGGACATAAAGCAGCGGGCGCTATCGACCGATATCTGGCAGGGAAAGAATTAAAAATTGAAATTACCCGCCCACCAGTTGTAGAAATGGCCGATCTTGAAATAAAAAAGCTTATTAAGGGAAATTCTGGCTTACTTGAAAATCGCAATGAAATGCAAAAACGACCCGCCAGCGAGCGAAGACAAGATTTTGCAGAAGTCTATAATGGTTTTAGCGAAGAAGAGGCTCGCCGTGAAGCAGGACGCTGCTTAAGTTGCGGGATTTGCTCGGAGTGTCTGCAGTGCGTTTATACCTGCCGGGCAAATGCGATTGACCATAATATGCCTGCAAAGACAATAGAGCTGGAGGTGGGTGCTATTTTACTGTCACCTGGACTTCAAACAGTTCCAGGCCAGATTAAGCCCGAATATGGCTACGGTCGATATCCGAATGTGGTCACCAGCCTGGAATTTGAACGGATGCTCAGCGCTTCTGGGCCGTTTGGCGGTGTTGTTCAAAGACCATCCGACAATGTTCATCCTCAAAAAGTAGCCTGGATCCAATGTGTGGGTTCACGCGATACATCTTGCGAGCAGGGATATTGTTCCTCTGTTTGCTGTATGTATGCTACCAAGGAAGCGGTTATTGCAAAAGAGCATGATCCGCATATCCAGCCAACAATCTTTTACATGGATATCCGCGCTTTTGGTAAAGGTTTCGATGCTTATATCGAGCGGGCAGAAAAAGAGCAGGGTGTTCGATATACGCGTTGCATGGTTTCTACAGTCAAAGAAATCCCGGGCAACCGTAATTTGCGTCTGAGTTATGCTACATTCAATCCAGATGGACATCCGGTCAGCCATGAAGAGGAATTTGACATGGTGGTCTTATCGGTGGGTTTGAAGCCTACGCCAGAGACAAAAGAAATGGCGGAAATGCTTGGCGTCAACCTGAATGAATTTGGGTTTGCTGAATCGCCGCACTTCAAACCCACAATCAGCTCTCACCCAGGTATCTACGTGGCCGGATCATTTTCTGAGCCGAAGGATATCCCTGAAACGGTGATCGAAGCTAGCTGTGCGGCTGCTCATGCTTCGTCAGATCTGGCTTCTGCTCGGGGAACGCTGACACGCCAAATGATTTATCCCGAAGAGCGTGATGTCAATGAAGAAGAGCCGCGCGTTGGGGTGTTTGTTTGCCATTGCGGGATCAATATTGGGGGGGTTGTCAATGTTCCTGAAGTCGTGGAGTTTGTAAAAGAATTGCCAAATGTAGTTTATGCCGAACGAAATCTTTATACCTGTTCACAGGATACCCAGGAAAAAATCACGCGCATTGTCAAAGAACAAGGTCTGAATAGAGTGGTCGTGGCGAGCTGTACCCCGCGCACGCACGAACCTCTTTTCCAGGATACTATCCGTCAGGCAGGATTGAACCGTTACTTGTTTGAGCTGGCTAATCTGCGCGAGCAAGATGCCTGGGTGCATCGCAGCTCGCCCGAGGTGGCGACTCGTAAAGCCAAGCAACTGGTTGCAATGGCAATTGCTAAGGCACGGCGTCTGCGACCGCTGGAACGTGGCACGTTAAATGTCGAACCCCAGGCGCTGGTCATTGGCGGCGGATTGGCAGGAATGACCGCTGCAATTTCTATTGCTGACCAGGGTTTTCATGTTTATCTGGTTGAAAAGCAGGCTATCTTGGGCGGTCATTTGCGACACATTCTCACCGGGTTGGATGGAAGCGACCCGCAAGCCCTTTTGAGAGGATTAACCGACCAAATTTCGAAAAACCCAAGCATCACGGTGATGAGCGAATCCCAGGTGATAGAGATTAAAGGCTATGTAGGTCAATTCCGGACAGTCATAGAAAACAATCAAGGCGAACGAAATGAAATCGTTCATGGGGTAATTGTTGTGGCAACGGGAGCACAGGAAATCCGCCCGAAGGGCTATGCTTACGGCCAAATAGACCGGGTCGTGACTCAGAAAGAATTTGAAGAGCTGATAAAAAGTAACTATCAGAAAAATGTTGAAAATACGCCACATTCAATCGTAATGATCCAATGTGTTGGATCCCGAGATGAAGAACACCCCTATTGCTCAAGAGTTTGCTGTACACAAGCCATTAAAAACGCATTGGAAATAAAAAAACTGAACCCTCGCGCTCATATCACTATCCTTTATCGTGATTTGCGCAGTTATGGTTTCCGAGAACGTCTCTACCGGCAAGCACGACAGGCGGGTGTAATGTTTTTGCAGTTTGATCCGGATCATAAGCCTGTCATCAGCAAAAATGATGAGGTTTTGCAGGTCGAGCTATCTGTCCAACCAGAAAATGAAAAGGTCAATTTACCGGCAGATTTGGTGGTCTTAAGCGCTGGTATAGAAGCTGAATCGGGCAATGAAACCTTAAGCAGATTGATCAAACTACCCTTGACGGCGGAAGGTTTCTTCCTGGAGGCCCATGTAAAGCTTAGACCAGTAGATTTTGCTGCCGACGGTGTATTCCTGTGCGGGCTGGCGCATTCACCACGCTCTATAGATGAGACCATCGCTCAGGCGCAAGCTGCTTCAATTCGGGCGGTCAGTCTGCTGGCGAAGAAAGAATTAACGGCAACCCCGATCATTGCATCAGTTAATCCACGTTTGTGCGCAGCTTGTGCGGTATGCGTGGAGATATGCCCGTATGGAGCCCGCCGGTTAGAACCTGGTATGCAATATGCTGAGGTGATCGACGTGCTTTGCCAGGGTTGCGGCGCCTGTGTAGTTGCCTGTCCAAATAAAGCCTCTCAACAAAAAGGCTTCGAGTTCTTGCAAATTAGCGCCATGATTGATACTGCTATCGAGAATATATAAATCTCTTAGGCTACACATTCAAAGGGAATTGTTAAATCAGATATGAGCGAAAACAACTTTGAACCGAGGATCATCGCTTTTTTATGTAACTGGTGTACTTATACCGGAGCAGACCTGGCAGGCACATCCCGCTTGCAGTATCCACCGAATGTACGGATTATTCGCCTGATGTGCAGTGGAGCTGTCGATCCCATCTATGTTCTAAAAGCCGATTTAGCCGGTGCTGATGGCGTTTTGATTGGTGGCTGTCATCCAGGGGACTGCCATTACCAGGAAGGTAACTATAAGGAACGAAGACGGGTCGTGGCATTAAAAGAGATACTCAAAGGCGCAGGTTTCGATGAAGACCGTATCTGGATTCGATGGATCAGTGCCAGTGAAGGCCAGCGATTTGCAGAAGCCATTCGAGAGATTACGGCTGCAATGAAAGAAAAAGGCCCCAATCAGACAAAAAGCGAATGGGCACTCTAAAGAGGTTCTGGCATGAAAATAAGTTATCCTGTTGAAAATGGCGAGACTCAAAAGGCGCTGCAAAGTTTTTTGCAGAAGTTGTTATCTGAGCAATTTATAGATATTTTACTTGTGCCAATGCGTACACCGAGTGGAACAGTTACACCCGCATTGGTTAGTGACCCAAAAATGTTGGAGTTTGCTGATCCATTAGCACCTGTTCTACCGGTCAATGCCGCTACATTGGCAGGTCAGGTAAGCATGCGCAAACCTCGCCCTAAAGTTGGGGCGGTGCTGCGATCTTGCGAGATGCGTGCTCTGGTTGAGCTGGTTAAATTCCAACAGGCCAGCCTGGAAGATATGCTTTTAATTTCTGTTGATTGCGCTGGCACTTACGGTGTACCTGAATATATAAAACTATCTACAATTAATGGTCAGCAAAAAGATGATTTATGGAAAGAATTATTCACGGCTGCGCTTATGCGACCAGAGATTCCTCAAGATGGATTACGGCAGGCTTGCAAAATGTGTACACAGCCGATATTTGACCGGGCCCAAATCATTATCGAACTGATGCAAGGCAATTTTGAAACTGAGATGATCATCTCATTACCGGATGAGATGGGTGGAAAACTGGGTTTCAATCCGGCTGAAGCAGGTCAGCGTGCAGCCGTAGTAGAAAAACTATCCAAGGCTCACTCGGTCGTACGCGAGAAAGA
>DATFYI010000279.1:0-24769 GCA_035315125.1 Anaerolineaceae bacterium
TCACAATAATACTTGCAGCCGGTTTGTTGGAGTACCGCTGGGTACCAAGGAATGCGCAGCGTTTTTCGCAGCCATCGATAGCAATGGTCGGGTAGAATTTGGCAAAAGCACGGTCCCCCTCGCCGCCAGCCAGGAAGAGCGGCAGACAAATGGTAACCGTATCGTCCGGCCGGAGTTTTTCCAATACCTTCAGGGCAGCCAGACGGGTAACGGTGCCTTCGGGAAGCTCCTCACCCGAGCAAGCGATGATGCCAACTTTCCTTTGAGGCAGCTCAGGCATTTTGGCCCCCTTTACCGGTCAATTCATCCACGACCCGGTCGATTTCAACTGCAAGGACCTGGGCCAATTTTTCGCCGCCTTCGTTCAATTCAGCGATCCCCTGCGGTTTGAACTCCCGGTAGCGCCGGTAAATGTCCAGCACTGCAAACTCTTGCGCCACTTTACCACCACACTCCTGAACCATTTTCGTGGCGCAAGCCAGCTTGCAGCCATCGATCGTCACTGCCGGGTTGTTTGCCAGCGCCTGGCGGGTTTCTTCGTCTCCCAGCACCAATAACGCCAGCGGCACCAGGCAGGTATCCTGCGCCCGGTCATCTTCGGTCACCTGATAGGCGGCTACACGGCTGACCGTTCCGTAGGGTTTGCCAATCCCGCTGCATGGCACGATGGCAACCTTTTTATTCATTGTCATAACTTTTTTGCCTCTTCTTCCGCTTCTTGCTTCATCCGGGCAAAGTAGGCCGGTGCATCCATCAAACCGGCCTGGTCTCTTTCCCAATCGGAAGCTTCGATTTCACATAACCAGCCCTCGCCAAAGGGGTCCTGGTTGATTTTCTCCGGGGCAGTCTCCATTTCCGGGTTTACCCGTACAATTTTTCCGGCTACCGGGCACGGAAGGCTGATGTTAACCTTGATTGTTTCAATGCTGGCAACCTCATCCTCTGCCGCCAAAACCGATCCGGAGGGCTTGACCTCAACAAAGGCAATATCGCCGCTGCGCTGTTGAAGGTAATCTGAAAGCCCAATTCTTATCAGGTTCCCATCCGCCTTGGCCCAGATTCCGACAGCGTTATAAGAGCGGTCTGTGGCGACCCTAAATAAGAATTTATCGACAGTAGTCTCTAAATAATCTGGCATGCTCTCTCCTATAGCGGGCAATGCAATGTACCTGCATTTTTAAAATGAAAAAGTCTTACCTCAGGTTTTATTATTTGGGTTGCAATGTGGACATGGACACTTAACGTTTTCAGTGCGGGGGCTAAAAGGTTTCCGGCCGAATAGTTCTTGTACGGCGTCCAGGACGGTGTAAATTCGGGGATCGGTTACACGGTAGAAAATATTCCAGCCCTCCCGCCGGTCCAGAATCAAACCTGCCTCCCGCAGCACGGCGATCTGTTGTGAAAGGTAAGCCTGCCGGTATCCCAAATACGCTTCCATATGACAGACACAGTGCTCGCCATCCCGTAAAATATCTAGAATTGCTAACCGGGCCGGGTGGGTTAAAACCTTGAGCATCTGAGCTTGCTGCTCGTATGGATCATTTCCGGAAATTTTTTCGGTTATCATATTCATAATATTGAATATGATTATAATCTGGATGGCTTAGATTACCTGTAAAACCTGTCACCTTTTCAGGATGACAAATGGCATCTAACTTGCTCTGCTACTTGAATATTGGACACTTTCAATAAATGAAGATTGACCCGGAGGGTACACGCAACATGAAGAATTACCTATTCCGGTCTCGTTTTCTCTCGTATGATTAAATGTTTCCGGTAACCAAACTAAAACAAATTTGACGACTAGTCGGGATATGTAATCATAATCCATCTTTGATTTATTCGCTCGATATTTCCATCTGAATAATCAGTTGTTTGAATGTTTTTGCAGATGAGCTCATCTATAGGACAAAATTGAAATTCCTTTTCACCAAACAATACACGACTCGAAAAACAAAATGAATATGGTTCGCGATAATAATAACATTCATGAGAAGAACGATTGTAAATAACATCGTCGATAAATTTCATATAATATCCAGGATAGGTAGGTAAATAACCCGGGATTAGCTTTTCAAGTTTTCTAGGATAGACACCTGTATCGAGTTTATATTTTTCGATTCCATTAATCACTTGGTCATAGCGTTGCAACGTGTAATTAAGCAAATATTGATTGATTTGATCCCTAAAAAACCATGGCAGAATGGAAATTAAAACAAATCCTGCACCCAATGCAATTCTGAACTTTTGCCAGAATTGTAATTCTTTGAAACCGTCCAGTGCTGGGATGATAAAAGGTTTGAGACCAATCATCATAAAATAAAAGAAAATGCAGCCAGCAAAGAAAAATAAACATGGTAGATAGAATTGTAAATTTCTCACGATAAAATGATCGGGTCCTGGAAACCAATCTGGCAGGTAATCATAATTTTGGATAATCAACAAGATACCGCTACAGATCGATAATCCCAGGCAGTACAATAATACCCAAATGTCTTCATTGATATTTCTCAGCGATAGTTTTCTGGATTTTATTGGTGTAGCTGAAGTTTCAATATTCCCCATAGATTGACCCTCATACCGACCGGTTCGGACCAGTTATCTCCAAATTCAATGCTGGCACTATGATTATAGCAATGACCAATCAAATTGATATGGAGATCCAACCCAATTTGGGATGAAAGGCAAAAAAGTTCTTTCCGCTAAGAGCAACATGGGCATTCTTTCGTTTTTCGAGCCGATACGATCAGGCTATAAATCGACTCACCTTCCGAAAACCCTGCGCCGGCGCTGCGGTGAGTTTCTATAAGGGTGAAACCGGCCTGGGTGATCAAATCCAGGTATTCCTGTTCGGGTAGCGCGCCCGAAACGCAGCCGGCCCATTCACCGGCGTTTTGACGGGCTTCCAAGGGAAAAGGCTTATTGGTGACGATATCACTAACCTCCAACCTCCCACCCGGTTTCAGCACCCGGTAAGCCTCTCGGAAAACCTGACCCTTGTCCTCACACAGGTTGATCACGCAATTGGAAAGGACAACCTCGACGGATTGCTCCGGGGTGGGCAATTGTTCTGCCCGGCCCTGGCGAAACTCAACATTTTGAATGCCGGCTTTTTGAGCGGTAGCCCTGGCCCTTTCAAGCATAGCCGGTGTCATGTCGACGCCAATTACTTTTCCGGTTGCACCCACCTTGCTGGCTGCCAGAAAGGAATCCATTCCACCACCGCTGCCAATATCCATCACGACTTCGCCCGGCTTAAGATTTGCCAGTGCAATCGGGTTGCCGCAACCAAGCGAAATTTCGGCAGCTTCGGCGGGCACCTGAGCCTGGTCTACAATACTGTAACCGTTGGAGAGGTTTACTTCCTGGATATCAGCCACGCTTGTAATTGAACAGCAGCTATTTGCTTGCTCCCCTCCACAACCGCAGCCGGTCTGGGCGGCAGCCGAATAAGCCTCTTGAACGGCGGCTTGCATGGCAATCCGGCGCGTGCCGGTGGCTAAGAAGATGCTGATGTTGACCGGTTTACCCAGTGCGTCCTTCTGATTAATACTGTGGCTTTCAGCGCAGCAACTCTGGCCGCTACAATCGACGATTGAATTGACAAGCCCGGCCTCTGAAAACCAGGCGCGCACCTGTTCGCGCTCGAAGCCCAGCCACACATCGGCCATTTCTTCTTTGAACCAGGAATAAGGATGTGTATCCATATCCGTGATGACCAATCGTCCACCTGGTTTGAGGATGCGCACCATTTCCCGGATGGCAGCCAGCGGGTCGGAGCAGTGGTGCAGGTACATGTTGGCAAAGGCGGCATCCACTGATCCATCCGGCAGGGGCAGGGATTGAGAGTCGGCCAGATAATACTCGATATTTTCGAACTGCTGCAGGTTCTTACGAGCCTGGTCAAGCATAGCCGGGCTGCCATCCAAAACGAAAACTTTTTGAACGAGCGGCGCCAGCCCGGCAGTCATATAGCCCGTCCCGGCCCCGACGTCGGCGACCAGCATTTCCGGGCGCAGGTAGGCTTTGGCAATTGCAGCCTCTCTCACGGCTTCGGTGAAATAACCGGCCCGGATGCTGTCCCATTGATCGGCGACCTGTTTGAAATATTCAGCGGAATCTTTTGTCATTGACATGGGTGATCTCCTATAGTTATTTTATCGTAAAAATGCGATATAGCCAACGAAAAAAATTAGCTGCTCAACAGCAAGATGATTTGCCTGAAACAGGTCTCAATTCGCCGACATCTTTACAGCAATCTGGCAGCCAGGCGCTGATCTGATCTTTGAGCCACAGGATATTCTCCTGGTTCAAACAATAGCAGGTGGCCGGGCCTTCGATATCCCCTTCGAGCAAACCGGTTTCCCGCAGCACTTTCAGATGCTGGCTGACGGTGGATTGCGCCAGGGTGGTAAACTCAACGATCTCGCCGGTAATGCAGACCTGCTTTTCTGCCAAAATCTGGACAATTTGGAAGCGCACCGGGTTGCCCAATGCCTTGAGCATTTTTATCAGGCGTTCTTCATCCGGTCCGAGAGATCGAAAGGTGGAATTAATTTTTGACATGCGATGAAATCCTATATCGTAATTATACGATATTGCGGCAGACTGTCAAGGGGTTGAAAACCTGCCTCTGAAGGGCAGTGCAGCTTAGAATAATCCCAGACCCAGTAAGAAATTATAGTCAAAACCCATGAAGATTGCGCCAATCCATAAAGTCGCAACCACCAGGGCAATTACACGCCAGCGAGCGATAGTCAGCGCTCCGGCAATCGCACCAACTGATGTACCTGCGCCGGTGATCATGAATGCCAGAGCTGCCCCCTGGCTCATCCCGCCGTCGATCAGGGCTCGTACCAGCGGTAACGAACTCTCGGTATTGATGTAGAGTGGCAAACCCAAGGTGGCGGCCAATGGGACGCTGTAAATGTTTCCCTTACCAAATATCGCAGAAACCCAGGCTGGCGGAATCAGGCCATTCAAGAAATAGCCGATGAAAGCAAAGCCCAGGAACATAGGCATCAGGCGTTTTGCCGTGTTTAATAACTCGCTTAAGAATACCCGTAGAGTCACTTTGTTCGATTCTGCTGGCAGCGGTTTTCGGTCGCATTGACAAGCTTCTTTTTTGGGATCCAACAGCTTGTCATTGAAAGGAGGTGGAGTTGTTGTCTTAATTACAGAGCTACCGCAACAGCTCCTGGAGGGTTCTCTAAGTGAGAATGAAGGGTTGTCGAAATTTACTGCTAGGCCGGCAGATCCGCAGCAACCGTTCAACACTGGCTCTTTCAAATTGATTGTTGGTAGTTTAGTGGCCGATTGGGTCAGAAGTGAGGTGTTTCCGCAATGGCAAGGCTCAATAGGTTGTGCAGATTTGTTATCAGAGCGAACCGGATTGCCAAGACGCGTCTGGTTAGCCAGCCATCCATATTTTTCAAATAGACCGGCCGCTAAACCGCCCAAAAGACCCAGTAAGATTGAAGAAAGGAAGAAAGCCAGGGCGAAGGACCACCCAAAAAGCCCAGCGCTGTAAACTAATTCTTCCGGTGAAGTCAGCGGAGAGGCAACCATGAATGCCACAATTGGCGCCCAGGGTAGCATGCTGGCCATCATCCCCAAAACAACCGCGGTGGTTCCACATGAGCATAGGGGGGTGCCGACCGCAGCCGCGGTAGCGCCAATTACACCGGCTTTTTGGTGGCGAAGAAGAAGAAGAGATATCCGATCCGGATTGACATAAAGCTTCAACAGGGCCGAGATCAGGATGCTGAAGATCAAGAACGGCCAGTTATGAGCCAGGCTGGTTAAAACCTGTTGAATTGTCAGAAAGATCAAGTTCTCAATTGCGTCCATTTTTGTTTTTCTCCTGTATGAATGTGGTTTTCATTACCATAGACGGAGGTCACGCAAAAAGGGCGCAAGAAATATATATTTTTAGCTGGTTTTAAAACATTTCAGAATGGCCATCAAATTGGCATTGCCTCACCTTCACAGCAGCAACAATGCTGTCGAACTTCATATAAAGTGCCTCGCAGGTCGAATTCAAAGTGGCAGCAAGCCAAAAGAATATCTTTAACTTTTTGGCGGGCGCGTTGCACCCGTGATTTTGCACCGGAAAGAGAAATTCCAAGTGTTTCGGCCATTTCTTGCTGGCTCAAGCCCTCATATTCGGTCAGGAGCAATGCCTGTCGATAAGGCTCCGGCAATGATTGAACCACTTCACGAATAGATGGCGCCAGGCTCTCGGCCAAATCCTCTTCGGGATATTCATCCTCAACAGGCAGGTCGGGTTTCAAGTCTACCAATTTTCGCCGGCTGCGATAATAATCGATGATGCTGTTGCGGGCGATTTGATAGATCCAGCTCTCCAATTTATTCATATCACGAACGGTCTCAAGGTGCATGTGAATGCGGAGAAATACTTCCTGGATGATGTCTTCGGTGTCCTGCTCATTGGAGAGACGACTGCTGATAAACCGGTACAAGCGGTCATGGAATTGGTTCCAGAGCATTTCCAGTGTAGAATCGGTACTGCAATTCTGGCAATCAGGTTGACCTACCATGTTTTTCTCTTTTCATGCATTTGCTGGAAACTGGCGTGTAGATTGGACTTGATAGAGATCAGACGAAATGGTTTTAAAAATCTGTTTCCAGTATACTGATTCTAATGCTGGTTTGAGAATTGGGCCTGGATAATTGGCTATAAATGACAGAATCCAGAAACTCGTGCCAGGTTTTTACGTATACAGAATTATCGGTAAGTTATCAGCGTGAAAGCTGTGCCTGTTTTAGGCGGGGCTATATTCTTTAAGTTCTATTGAGAGGGAATGATGGCAGAAAAATCGATCATTATCATCGGGGCTGGGATTGCAGGATTGTCAGCTGGCTGTTATGCACAAATGAACGGCTATAAGGCCCACATTTTTGAGCTACATACCCTGCCGGGCGGGCTATGTACTTCCTGGGACCGCAAGGGTTATACTTTCGACGGCTGCATTGATTGGTTGGTGGGTTCAGGTGAAAAATCAAACTTCCGGCGAATCTGGAACGAGCTGGGCGCCTTAGACGGTAAAAAGATTGTCAACCATGATGAATTTATGCGTGTGATCGCTAAAGATGGCAAAACACTGGTTCTGTATACCGATCCGGACCGGCTGGAAAAACATATGCTCGAGCTGGCGCCACAGGATGCAGTCCCTATTAAAGAATTTACGGGCGTTATTCGAAAAATGTCGCACATCAGTCTGCCGACCGGAAAACCGACCAATCTATCAGAAATGCTCCAATTTGTAATAGCACTACCGGGTTTTCTATCATTTACGGCATTACTACGAAAATATAGCAAGGTTACCATGCAGGATTTTTCCAGAAGCTTCCAGGATCCATTTTTACGGAAAGCGTTTGAGGATCTGTTTGGTGTGCTCGATTTTCCGATGATCGGGGCCGCGATGAGTCTCGGCTGGATGAGCGCCCATGATGCCGGCTATCCGGTTGGCGGCTCACTCAAGTTTGCCCAATCGATCGAGAAGCGTTTTTGCAGCCTGGGTGGAGAAATCACTTATAAAGCGCGAGTGGCGAAAATCTTAGTTGAAAACAACCAGGCGGTGGGTATACGTCTGGCGGATGGCAGGGAATATCGAGCCGATGTTGTTATTTCGGCGGCGGATGGTCATGCCACCCTGTTTGAAATGCTGGATGGCAAATACCTGACAGATGAGATTCGTGGCTATTACGATACCTTACCCATTTTCCAACCGATCATTCAGATTTCATTAGGGGTAGCGCGCGATTTTTCGGACCAGCCTCGCATGGCAAGTTATTATTTGGATAAGCCTATCTCGATCGCCGGCGAGGAGCGCCAGAGTTTGCAAGTCAAGCACTACTGTTATGATCCAACCCTGGCTCCGGCAGGCAAATCGATTGTCGAGGTAATCTGCAGTTCAAATTATGGCTATTGGAAAAAACTGGCGGAAGATCCCGAACGTTATGAAGCCGAAAAGAAGGATATTGCCATCCAGGTCATGAACCAGATCGAAAAGCACTACCCCGGCTTTACCGGACAGGTCGAGGTGGTGGATGTGGCCACTCCGCTGACTTACGAACGCTATACCGGCAACTGGCAGGGCTCGATGGAAGGCTGGATGATGACCACCAAAACATTAGATTGGATGATGACCGGCAAGCAGATGAGCAAGACTCTGCCGGGGCTGGCAAACTTTTACCAGATCGGGCAGTGGGTAGAACCGGGCGGCGGCTTACCTCCGGCGGCGACCTCGGCGCGTGGCGTGCTGCAAATGATCTGCAAAAAAGACGGCAAGGTCTTTAAAACGACGCTCTCACCGGCCTCTAAATAAAAAGTACAAGATTGACCCGGATCTAATCCGATCCAGATACAGAATTGTTAGTTCTGTATAGCTGTTCGGCTTGTGCCCGTTCGATCATTCCCATAGAAATGTGCCCTATGCCGAAAATGATCACAGCGATCGCCAGGAGAATTGAATGAAAGCTGTGCACGCGATTTTGACTTGACTGTTCGAGTACTTTTTAATACGACCATAAAATCATGGAAAGAAAGCCGCTGGTTATTTTTTTGTAATTAAAAAGGTTGCGAAAATTAATAATAACACCCCGATAATTTTTGTCAGATCGATGGGAATTTTCTGGGCGCCCAGAAATCCAAATTGGTCGATCATCACTGCAAGAAATAGCTGCCCAATGACCATAGCGGACAGCGTAGAAGTGGCGCCGATCCTGGGAATCAGGAAAATTGGGGCGGCGATAATGCCGATACCCAGGATACCGCCCAGGTATAAATAGGAATCTTTTAATCCGGGCAGGTTTTTCAAGTTGGCAGTGCCGGGGAAAATCAGGATCAAAACGATGATGACCAGGGCAGTGACGATCGACAAGGCCAGGACGGATCCAAAATTACCGATCCTTTTGCCCAGGTCTGAATTCAATACCCCTTGAATCGAGATACATGCACCTGCCAGGATTCCGATGGTTATCAATGCAGCAAGTCTCATGATTTTTCCTTTTTTTACCTGGATGAATTACGGGTAATCGTGGTTTCTATTTTATTTTACATGATCATTGAAGAAAATTTATCGGGGTCAAAAATTAGCAATTGGATTACAATAGGAAGGCGGGGGAAAAGTCATTCGAGATCTTCATTAATTGTAACGATTGTGGAGGCTTGATTATGCAATCCGGGTTTAAAGAGCTTTTTATTGAAAAATGGGTGCGATACTTCCCCTCTGCGCCCTTGCCGATCACTTTTTATTACGCCGACCAGGAAGAGCAGGCCTTGGAAATGCAACCTGCCAAGGGCAGGCACTGCTTGATACGGGAATTGGCCAGAGTACGGGAGGGAGAATCGCTCAGTTTTGAAGGCCGGGCAGTGGTTTGTCCAGGCGGCCGCTATTATCTTGGTTTTACCCAGCATCTGCGTCCGGATTTCCGTTATTTCCTATCCTGTGGGATTCCGGGTAAGATGGAAGGCGAACGTTACAAGGCCAGCCCTGAGCTGGTGGATGAACGCTTGCAGAATGAACCACCCACTATTGCGCCGGCTAAAAAGATTGTGTTTAAACGTTGGGATAAACTGGCCGAGATAGATGATCCGTTGATTGTTATCTTTTTTGCCCGCCCAGACGTTCTGTCAGGCCTGGCGGTACTGGCGAACTACGATGAACACGGCTCGAATGCCGTCATTATGCCGTTCGGTTCGGGTTGTTCCTCTACCATCAAGATACCGCTCAATGAATTAAATAGTGACCATCCACACGCCATTTTAGGGATGTTTGATGTGTCCGCGCGGCCGTGGGTGCCTCCGGATGAGCTGACCCTCTCAATCCCGTTCCCTAAATTCGTCGATATGGTCGCTAATATGGATGAAAGTTTTCTGATAACAGAGAGCTGGAATAAGATTAAATACAGGATTGAAGGCATCAACTAGCATGGAATGATACGTAGCGGTTCCCAGCCATTGACAGAGATTATACCGTTCGGTATAATGGTTGCCATGGATAACCGCACCCGCCTTCTCAACTGTGCACTAGAGCTATTTACTGCCCGTGGTTATGATGCCGTTGGCGTACAGGAGATTGTCGATGCAGCCGGAGTAACCAAACCGAGCCTGTATCATTATTTCAGCAGTAAGCGCGGCTTACTGAATGCGTTACTGAAAGATCATTTTGAAGAATTAAATGCCGCGTTACGCCAAGCAGCCTGTTACGAGCACGATTTACCCGGCACATTGCAAAATCTGGCGTCGGTTTATTTTAATTTTGCACAAAAACACTCAGCTTTTTACCGCATGCAGATGAGTATGCAATTTGCTTCACCGGAATGCGAATCCTACCAATCGGTGCTACCCTTTAGTTTAGAACAATACGGATTATTGGAGAATTTATTTGCCGGGGCAGCTCTGGATCACGGCAACATGCGCGGCAGACAGCGTGCTTATGCGGTTACTTTTTTGGGCATGCTCAATACCTATATCGCTATGTACTTGAACGGCTATGCTGAGTTGGGCGATACACTGGTCTACCAGGCCACGCACCAGTTCATGCATGGTATTTTCTCTTAAATTTTTTATCCAAAGAATATACCTAATGGTAGGTATAATATAAAAGGAAAAAACATAAATGAAGAACTGGTTTTCCAATGCAATTTTCTATCATATTTATCCCCTGGGGTTGTGCGGAGCGCCGCTGCGGAATGATTTCAACGCTCCGATAGAGCCGCGCATGGAGCAACTCTACGGCTGGCTGGAGCACATTCAGTCGCTGGAAGCCAATACCATCTATCTGGGGCCATTATTCGAATCCAGCACGCATGGCTATGATACGGCCGATTATTATCACGTCGACCGGCGCTTAGGCTCGGATGAAACCCTGGCGTACCTGAGCAAAGAGATGCACGAACGCGGTCAGCGATTGGTGCTGGATGGAGTTTTCAACCACGTGGGCAGGGATTTTTGGGCCTTTCGAGATGTACTGGCAAACCGTGAGCGTTCCGCCTATCGGGATTGGTTTGCTAATCTGCGCTTCGATCAACGCAGCCCTTACAACGACCCATTCAGTTACGAAGGCTGGAACGGGCATTTCGAGTTGGTCAAACTGAACTTATGTAACCCATCAGTAAAGGAGCATCTGTTTGGAGCAATCGCCAGCTGGATAAAAGATTTCAAGATCGATGGATTGCGGCTGGATGCAGCCGACAGTCTGGACTTTAATTTTATAAAGGAATTAGCCGCTTTTTGTCACAAGTTGCGCCCGGATTTTTGGCTGATGGGCGAGGTGATCCATGGTGACTACCGTCGCTGGGTAAACTCTGAAATGTTGGATTCGGTTACAAATTATGAAGTCTATAAAAGCCTGTATTCCAGCCACATAGACCACAATTATTTCGAAATAGCTTATGCCTTGAACCGCCAATTTGGACCAGATGGAGTGTACCAGGGCTTATCCCTTTATGCTTTTGCTGATAACCACGATGTCAACCGGGTAGCAAGCAGCCTGACCAACGCGGCTCATCTGTACCCGCTGTACTGTCTGCTGTTTAGTTTACCGGGCGTCCCGTCGATATACTATGGCAGTGAATGGGGCATTAGCGGTAAGAGAACCCGTTACAGCGATCTACCACTGCGACCTCAGCTTAATTTGGAAGAAGCCATCCAAACTGCGCCGCAACCTAGGCTGCCGGTTGACCTGGCTCGTTTGGCCGGCATTAGAAAGAACTCGGTTGCTCTGAGGGAAGGAAATTACGAGCAGCTTTTGGTCCAAAACGAGCAACTGGTCTTTACTCGCCAGGCTGATGCGGAAAGAGTGATTGTTGCAGTCAATGCGGCCGAAAAACCGGTCACCATTCGGTTTAAATTGCCAGCAGGTTTCAATAACCGTTTGAAGGACCTGCTTAATCCAGGCGCTGAATTTCAATCGACAGGCGCTGGAGAACTTTCTGTGGAAATACCGGCCTGTTGGGGAAGATTTTTAAAGGGATAAAATTGTAAGACTTTGCAGTATTGTTAAGGAATTTCACTTGAGATAAGGTTAGACTTGTACCCGTCTGGCAAATGGGATGTTGATCGGCAGGATTTTTCCCATCTCAGCGGGAGAGAATTCAACAGGATCAGAAAAAATGTCCTACATAACGCATTTAGAGTGTTCAAAATGTGCTAATCGTTTTACGGCTAATCAGGTGCAAACCTATTGTCCGGATTGCCAGGCGCCCTTACTGGCACGCTATGACCTAAAAACCGCCCGGCAGCAACTTGATCCTGATGAAATTCGCAGCCGCTCAACCGGAATGTGGCGCTGGCATGAGCTGCTTCCGGTAGTAAAACCAGAAAATATCGTGACGTTGGGGGAGGGAGATGCTCCGTTACTGCCTGTCTCCCGCCTGGCGAAAAGGTTGGGACTTTTCAATTTGTATATTAAAGATGAAAGCAACAATCCAACTGGTTCTTTCAAAGCACGCGGATTGGCGGCTGCTGTTTCGAAAGCCAAGGAATTTGGGATTAACAAGCTGATCATTCCTACTGCTGGCAACGCGGGTGGCGCAATGGCAGCCTACGCGGCCAGAGCAGGCTTGCAGGCCTGCATATTCATGCCGAAGGATAGCCCATTTGCAAATATCAAAGAAAGCCAGGTTGTTGGAGCAGAGGTTATCCTGGTAGATGGTTTGATCAGCGATGCTGCCGCTCGGGCAGGTGAAAAAGCCAGGGCAGAAGGTTGGTTCGATCTTTCTACTTTTAAAGAACCTTACCGGGTTGAAGGGAAAAAAGTAATGGGGTATGAACTGGCCGAATCATTCGATTGGGAACTACCGGATGTAATAATTTATCCCACTGGCGGAGGGACGGGGTTGGTGGGGATGTGGAAGGCCTTTGCGGAATTGGAAGAACTGGGTTGGTTGAAGAGCAAGCAGTGGCCGCGTCTGGTCGCTGTTCAGGCTTCTGGTTGTGCTCCGGTAGTCAAAGCATTCGAGCAAGGTAAACTCTCCTGTGATTTCTGGAACGGGGCAAAAACCATTGCTTCAGGTTTGCGCGTCCCCAAGAGCTTTGCGGACCAGATCATTCTCCATGATCTTTTTGAAAGTCATGGAATTGCTGTGGCAGTTGGAGATGATGAAATCCTGCGGGCCGTGCACGAGCTGGGTGAGGCTGAAGGAATTTTTGCAGCCCCTGAAGGGGCCGCAACCTACGCCGGTCTTAAGCATCTGGTCGAGCTGGGTTGGGTAAAACCACAGGAGCGTATTGTTCTTTTCAATACCGGTAGCGGATTGAAATATTTAGAACAGTAAGTCGGCCTTTTGAGGACAGTATAGTAATCGGCTGAAATTGTCCAACGTCAGGTGATCGGTCTCCCGACTGCTTTCGAGGAATGGCCGGACATCATTTGATATTGCTTTCCAATCCAATGCCTGCAGCCGGTCAAGAAGAATGCCGCGCCAATTTTCAGGGTTGGGTAACGCTCCCTGCCAATTTTTTTGTTTCAAGTCGTTCGATAAATAGATCAAGTTTGGCTCTGGCCAATCCGTGTCGGAGAGATACCACATCAGGTCATACAGGTCTCTGCCTTTAGCAACACCGCGTTGCAATATGGCGTGCATCTTCCCGGCCATTAGGCTGGCCCGGTCATGATGTTGGATCTGGAGCGGGACATGCCTGTGAACGATCGTTGTATTCAATATGGCGCCGGCCGGTGGATTTGTATCCACTTCAATTTTGACCGAGATGATTTGGTTCGTCCCTCCAGGCAAGTTCAGCTTGCTCAACAATTTGTAAAAAGTTACATAGGCTGAATGGAGAGCCCTCTGGTCGTTGACCCTGATCTCGATATGAAAGCCTTCAGCGGTGAGATCACGTTGAATTGCTTTTAAATAGGCGCGGAAGTTATAACCGGCAATAGGTCTTTCCAAGACGAAATCCAGGTCTTCGGAAAAGCGAGGAATGTTATATAAAAAACGTAACGCCGAGCCGCCGCGAAATGCCAACGGCAGCATGGCACCACTATCCTGCAAGCTTTCCAGCACGCGCGCCTGAAGATATTCCTGGATCAGATTGCGACTCTGGTTGGGATCGGGGTTTGCTTGTATTAACTTGTAAAGATATTCATTCATAAGGTCTCGAACCCCGATTTTTCTGCCAAAGTTAGTCTGCAAATTTCTTGATAGGCCCGCAATAATTTAGGCTTATGGGAATTAAGTGCCAGCAATTGCATCCGTTTCAAATCCAACTGCCCCATATTTTGCAATCGTAATTCTTGCAGATATGCACCTTTGTCGCTGTGTGGTTCAAGGTAAATCAGATCGAGTAAAGCCTTTTCGGGTGTCGCCACCCAGGCAGTCTGACCTGCTCCAAAATCTATTTTCGAATAATCTTGAAACCAATCCCGCCGGATATGCCGGAATTGGTACTCGCCCAGTTGCGTACTTTGAACGAACGGACGTCCGCTGCTGACGCTGGTTGTCACCAGTACCCGTTCAGGTATCAGATCATAAAAGGCCAATGCAGATTGCAAGCTGACATAAGAATGGGGCTGGATATGATTGGCGATCAGAAATGGATGGGGACTAACTTTTTGAAAAGGTGGGGCCAGAGTGTATAGACCTCGCCGGAGCTGATAAATCTTACCGGCCGCGACCCACCGTGAGAGCTGCTTGCGAACTTCGAATGGATCGCCTTCACCGGCAAGCAATAGACCTGTCTCGAAGACAGGCGCTGCTCCAATCCGATCAATCAGATTAGTAAAATTCATTGCAATAATTTACCACTATTGGTAAATTATTGCAATGCTTCAAATCCATTTCTGTGTTAGTTGTATATAAAATCTCTAATCTGGATATAATTTATCGCTATTGACAATATGAATACGACAAATTATAGTTCCTTGGCTATTGGAGGTAAATTTGGCAATTCGAAACACAACTTCATTCAATGTACCTGCCCATCCTGCAAAGTCGCCTGGCGGCGGGACAGGCAAAGTTCCAAGAAACGGTCTAGGCCGGGCAATTGGCTACCTTGGCCATTACAAAAGGATCGCCTTCTTTGCCTATGGCGCTCTTGTGATTGCTACTGGCGCTCAATTAATGGTTCCACAACTCGTCCAGAGCATTATTGATGCGATCACGAAAGGACTGGTCGCTCAGGAATTGGCAAAAATTCCAGCTGCCTACCTCACTGCAGCATTGACCAAACTTGGCTGGACGACCGATCAATACAATACCTATCAAAATGGCTGGGAGTATGCCCTGGCAATAGCCGGTCTCCTCATTCTAATTTTTGCGGTGCTGCGCGGTCTCTTCTCTTATGCCCAGACCTATATGAACGAACGCGTTTCGCAGAGCGTGGCATTTGATCTTCGCAATGACCTGTTTGCAAAAATCCAACGGCTATCTTTTAGCTACCATGATAAAAACCAGACCGGCCAACTTATGATACGCGCCACCGATGATGTCGAAAAAGTGCGCCTGTTTATTGGGCAGGGTTTGCTTTTTGCTACTCAGGCGGTCATATTGCTGGTTGCAACATTGTTGATTCTTTTTTTGACCAATGTCAATCTGACCTTGATTATTATTCCATTACTGCCGGTGTCCTTCTTAATTTTCTATGCCTTTGGCAAAATATCCACACCCATGTTTACTCAGGTGCAGATCCGTTTGTCGCGCTTGAACACCATTCTGCAAGAAAATATGGCCGGTATCAAAGTTATCAAAGCGTTTGTACGCGAGCCTGAGCAAGAGCAGCGCTTCGAAAAATCTGCTAACGACCTGCTGGCGCAGCAAATAAAGCTGGCACGTGTCTTTGCCTTCCTGTTTCCACTGGTATTCCTGGTGTCAAGTCTGGGTCAGGCAGCCGTCCAATATTTTGGCGGTCGCCAGATCATTATGAATACATTGACCCTGGGCGAATGGCAAAAATTCAGCCTTTATTTAATGTTTATATTCCTTCCGTTAGGGATGTTGGGGATGATCATCAATTTGATGTCCCAGGCTTCCGCTTCAGCCGATCGTATTTTTGAGATATTGGACGCCAAAAGCGATGTGGTTGATAAACCGGGTGCATTTAACTTGCCCGAAATCCAGGGAAGTGTGCAGTTTCATAAGGTATCTTTCCGCTATTTTGGCACTGGTGAGCCGGCATTGGATAATGTCAGCTTTGATGCAGAACCGGGACAGACGATTGCTCTGTTAGGCGCCACTGGTTCAGGAAAATCAACGATTATTAATTTGATCCCGCGCTTTTATGATGTCACTACCGGGTCCATCACCATCGACCGGCATGACATCCGGAATGTTTGTCTGGATTCCCTGCGTGCCCAAATTGGCATTGTTTTGCAGGATACCACCCTTTTCAGCGGCTCGATCCGCGATAATATTGCCTTTGGTCGTCCAACGGCCGGTATGGACGAAGTGATTGCAGCGGCTAAAGCAGCCAAGGCAGACGATTTTATTATCAGCTTTCCAAATGGATACGAGACATCGGTCGGTGAGCGCGGGGCGACCTTGAGCGGAGGTCAAAAACAACGCATTGCAATTGCGCGTGCCCTGCTGATGGATCCTCGTATTTTGATCCTGGATGATTCGACCAGCAGTGTGGATAACGTAACCGAATTTGAAATTCAACAAACACTCAGTAAGCTGATGAAAGGGCGAACGAGTTTCGTGATTGCCCAACGCATCAGTACTGTACGCAATGCAGACAAAATCCTGGTTTTGGATAAGGGGAAACTTGTTGCGATGGGTAAGCACGAAGATTTGATGGAAAACAGCCCGATCTATGCCGAAATTTACAGTTCGCAACTGGTGGAAGATGCGCCTGCCTCGCTTGAGACGCTATCCCCATTGACCCTTGAGGAGAAACTATTATGATGATGGGCGGTGGTCCTGGGGCATTGATGAATCGCGAGACGATAAAACCGAGAAAGGTCGGCGCGACGTTAGGGCGATTGTGGAATTATTTTGCCCCATATACTGTGGCCATGTTTGGGGTGTTTGCGCTGATTTTGGGGGGCGCCTATGTGAATACCGAAACGCCTGAGTTGGCCGGTCAGGCCGTTGACTGCTTCCTTACCCCGGCCTCAAATTTAATATTTGCCGGACAGAGCAATGTCCCACAGGGTTTAGTAAGCAGTGCAACATCTGCTGCAGCAAGCGACTGCTGGTTTAACAAACTGAACACGAATGCAACTGCCAACGATTATATTATAGGTTTAGGCGGACTTATTCTGGTGGTGGTAGGGCTGTATATTGCCGGGGCGTTGATGAGTGGCCTGGTGGCTTATTTAATGAATTGGACCGGGCAGCATGTTCTGCGAACCTTGCGGGTGGAAGTATTTCATCACGTTCACGAACTATCGATTGGCTATTATGCAGCGCATGAAGCCGGCTCCGTGATGAGCCGTATCACCAACGATATGGATACCATCCAACAAACCATTAATTTCGTGCTGGTAAATCTTTTGAGCGGAGTCGTACTGATCATCTGGGTAACGATCAAAATGTTCACCATTAATGTTCCTTATGCCCTGATCAGTATGCTGGTGGTGCCGTTCATGATCGTGGCAACCCTCTGGTTGTCGGCTCAGGCACGCAAGGCCTTCCGAGAAACACGGGTCGAGATTGGCAAAGTCAATGCCAATTTGGAGGAAAGCATCGCCGGTGTACGTGAGGTACAGGCTTTTGGTCGTGAAGAAGTCAACATTGAGACTTTCCGTTCATCCAATGCGATGAACCGCGATGCAAACGTGCGGGCAGTTTCTTATACAGCCGCACTTCAGCCGACTCTGGAAGCTTTAGGATATATTGCCATCGCCATTGTAACAATCGCCGGTGGGTTCTTACTGCTGCGCGGCCAGGCGTTATTTGGAGTGATTGTCTCTTTGGGTTTGGTCATCACTTTTATTGGATACGTACAGCGTTTTAACCAACCCATTTCTATGATATCCCAACTGTGGGCCAATTTGCAAAGCGCAGTTGCCGGAGCTGAACGTATCTTTGATTTGTTGGACACCGTCCCTGACCTGCAGGACAAACCAAACGCTCCGGATATGGCTCCAATCAAAGGCAGGGTGGAGTTCGATCATGTCTCCGCCTCTTACCTGCCGGGCGAGATGGTACTGTGTGATGTCAGCTTCAAAGCCGAACCTGGGCAGACCATTGCTCTGGTTGGCCAGACCGGGGCTGGCAAGACCACCATTATCAACCTGATTCCGAGGTTTTATGATGTGGTCTCCGGAAAAATATTGATTGATGGTGTCAACGTGGCGGATGTGACCAGCGCCAGCTTGCGCAAACAGATTGGGATTGTTTTGCAAGACACATACCTGTTCAGTGATACGGTTATAAATAATATTCGCTTTGGTCGTCCGGAAGCAACGGATCAAGAAGTGTTCGCAGCGGCACAGCTATCCCACGCAGATGATTTTATTCAGCGGCTGCCGAATGGATATAATACCGTTCTCGGTGAGCATGGAGCCGGTCTGAGCCAGGGCCAACGCCAGCTGCTCGCCATTGCGCGTGCCGCCCTGGCAAATCCTCGCATCCTGATCCTGGATGAAGCAACTTCCAGCGTGGATACTCGTACTGAACGGCTGATCCAACATGCGCTTGAAAAATTATTGGAAGGACGAACCAGCTTTGTAGTTGCTCATCGCCTCAGCACCATTCGCAATGCAGACCAGGTTTTGGTGATCGATGACGGCCAGATCGTCGAGTGTGGCACACATACCTCTCTGCTTGAAGCAAAAGGTGTGTACTATAATCTGTATATGCGCCAGTTTCGGCAGGATGAATCCGGGAAAATCGATGCGAATGCTACCGGAAATGAAAAAGGCAGCGGCAATGGTAATGGAAACGGCCATGCCAAGGAATTTAAACCTAACCTGGCAGGTGGAATTTAGAGAAGGGTGAGAACAACAAACCAGCTGACCTGCTGGTTTGTTGTTCTCTGCTCAAAAAGGAATAAATGAAACCTCCATCAAAAAACAATATTCTGGTTCCTCGTATTCCAAGTCACTTGAGTCCGTCGGACTTCACAAAAATTGAAGATCAGATCCAGGCAACAGACTGTATTATGGCGGATCATGATTTTTCGGGCCAAAACGCCAGGAACCTGGATTTTGAAAAAGTGGTTCTCCGGCGCCTTATATTTCAACGATCTCAATTGAAATCCGTTCGCCTATTAGATTGTCAGATCGAAAGATGTGATTTATCTGGAGCCAACCTGGAGAAAGCGCGATTCCAGCGAGTAGAGGTGTCCGGCTGCCGGCTGCTGGGAGCAATCTTTATGGACGGCAGGTTCGATGACCTGTGCTTGAGTGATTGTAATGCCGAAGGTGCGAATTTTGTAACCTCGATCTTTAAAGCGGCACGTTTTGAAAAATGTGTGCTCAAGGGTGTAACTTTTGAAGGTGCAGACCTGACCGGGGTGGTGTTTCACGAATGTGATCTGAGCGGCGCCGATCTCCGTAATGCGAAATTGAAAGACACTGATTTTCGAAGCTCGACCATCGATGGTTTAAAAACCGGTATCAAAGAATTACAGGGCGCTATAATTGCTCCAATACAAGCCATCCAGGTGGTTAGCATCCTGGGTATCCATGTCAAGGAAAGTGACCAGCCTATTTATTAATAGCCTTTATCAGATGAAGACGTGATTACAGCCTGGCTATCTTCCTAACTGACTGATTGGATTTTGACTGTTTTAAGTGCAAAGAAGCGGTGTGTAAGGGTAAGATTGCAACTTGATTTGCATCAATATATTCAACGCTCTCAGGGTTATCCCTAGCCTGGCGATACTTTTCCTGGCCCTTCATTACCTTGGCTTGGGTTATCTTCCATCGCTGGTCGCGCTGACTGTTTTGGCCTTCCCCAATATTATCTGGAGCGCTATCCCCACCAACTTTCAGTCGGTGAACAGCAGCGCTTTGGTTTGGTGCGCGCCCTGGCAGCTGATCCCCCGATCCTCTTGATGGATGAGCCGTTTGCTGCCATTGATGCCATCACCCGGGAATGCCTGCAGGAAGAATTTTTGGAGATCCAAATGAAGGTCAATAAGACCATCTTGTTTGTTACCCATGATGTCGAAGAAGCTTTCTGGTTAGCCGACAAGATTGTGATAATGAAATCAGGCGGGTTGGTCCAATATGGCACACCTCTTGAAATTGTCACTCAGCCGCAAAACGAATTTGTCCAGGAACTGGTTGGCACCGGTAATATGCTGAGAAGGTTAAGCCTGATTGATGTACAATCGGTGTTGGATACCCGCGCCGACTGGTCATCTGAAAAATCACTGGCCAATTTGCACCTGGATGGCTCGGCGGTCGTCCATCCCAATGACGACCTGCGCAGTGCGCTTTCGACGCTGCTGAACAGCGGTGCGAATATATTGAAAGTTGTTGATCTCCAGGGCCGGCCGGTTGGCGAGATTAATTTCAGCGATTTGCGGGCAGCGCTGGTCGCCTATGCTCAGTTGATGTTGGTGCGCAATTGGGTGATCGGTTTGACCAGCATCGACCCTTCAATTATTGAAGCAGCTAAGGGCGTGGGAATGAGCGGCTGGCAGCGCTTCTGGCAGGCAGCATCGCGGTTTCATTACTGGCTATTACAGCAAACTATTTGCTGCATTTTTTGGAACGCCGGGCCGAGATAACAATCCGGGGAGAAAACAAATAACTGAACTTTGTAATAGATTCATTACAGGTCACTTATGGAAAAATATGACGCTATTATTATTGGATCGGGTCAGGGCGGTATGCCGCTGGCCCGTGCTTTGGCTAAAGCCGGTTGGAAAACCGCCATGATAGAACAGAAACATGTTGGTGGAACCTGCATTAACGAAGGCTGTACCCCAACCAAAACCATGGTGGCCAGTGCAGAAGCTGTATATATGGCCCGGCGAGCCAAGAATTTTGGAGTACAGGCGGGGAATGTATCGGTTAATATGCAGGCTATTTACCAGCGTAAACAAGACATTGTAAACAGCTTTCGAAATGGCGATGAGCGCCGCCTGATAAATGACGGCGTCCAGCTGATCTGGGGCCGAGCCAGTTTTATCGGGCCAAAGTCCATTGAAGTGAGCCTCAATAACGGGGGCGAACCTCTTCAGATGACCGCCGAGACGATTGTGATCAATACGGGCGGGCGGTCGCGGCCGATAAAATTGGATGGTTTGGAGCAGATTCCTTATTTGGATTCCACATCCATTCTGGATCTGACTGAACTGCCAGATCATCTCCTGATCATTGGCGGAAGTTATGTGGCGCTTGAATTTGGACAGATGTTTCGCCGGTTTGGCAGCCAGGTGACAATAATTCAGCGAAGTGGATGTTTACTTGGCCGCGAGGATGTGGATGTGGCCGAGGCGGTGCTTGGAATTATTCGAGATGATGGCATCCAAGTGCTATTGAATGCCGAAACCAGGCAAGTTGAGCGAGACTCGGCCGGGAAAATTCATCTAAAAGTAACCAACCCCGAAGGAGACCACAACCTGGTTTGCTCGCATTTGCTGCTGGCGGCTGGTAGGATCCCAAATTCGGACCGGCTAAATCTTCCGGCAGCCGGGATTGAAACAGATCCGCAAGGATATATTCGTACCAACGAGCGACTGGAGACCAATGTGCCCGGAGTCTATGCAATTGGTGATGTAAAAGGCGGCCCTGCGTTTACCCATATTTCTTACGACGATTTTCGTATTCTAAAGAAAAATCTATTGGAAAAGGGAAATGCCTCCATCCTGGGACGAATGATCCCTTATACCATGTTTATTGATCCACAACTCGGCCGGATTGGTATGATCGAGACAGATGCGCGTAAGCAGTTCCTTAACCTGAAAGTGGCAAAAATTCCAATGAGCTATATTGCCAGAGCCCTGGAAACCGATCAGGCGCGCGGTTTTATCAAAGCGTTGGTCGACATGGACACGCAACAGATTGTGGGAGGGGCGGTGCTGGGCGCGGACGGTGGTGAGATCATGGCGATGATCCAGATTGCCATGTTGGGAAAGCTGCCCTACACGGTTCTGCGGGATGCGACTTTTGCTCACCCCACTTTTTCGGAAGGTCTCAATACCCTGTTTGCAGATCTTCCGTAACAATCATCACATCCTCTTTGAGTAAAAAAATATCCGGCCATTATGATAGATTGGCCGGATTATTTATTTAAGAACCCTGTCCCTCATTGCACGGAAGGAAAAAACTTGCATTATGACGTTGTCATTGCAGTTATTTTGAGGGGGTTCCTCCATTTAATTGAATCAAGTAGGAAATAATGTCGGAAATCTCTTGAGCAGTCAGCAGTTTGTTATCCCCAAAGGGCGGCATCATGATCATTGGACTTGGACCACTGGGTATGGAGCCGTGCTCTATAAATACATCCACATTGGAGGCAAAGGTTTTGTAGTTTGAGTTGAGAATCGTTGGATCAATCGGGTTTATGTCCGGCACGGTTCCATCATCTGAACCAGGGTTCGGAATGCCCAAGACACCTTGTGGCCCATGGCAAGCGGCGCAGTATTGGCCGAATAATGGTTTGCCTCGGTCGGGGTCGCCAACGAGCGTGATTGCCGCACCAGTGCCGCCGGAATTTGAAGGCAATGCCGGTTCGAGAGTTGCCGTAGGTACATTTGCTGGAGGCGGGGTATCGGTTGGTTGTTCCGGTTGGGGAGTCTCCGATGGCATCGCAGATAAATTTTGAAGGGTGTCGAGGAAACCTATGACATTAGATATTTCTACGGGTGTTAATGGTCCCCCACTGGCTATTAACCAGCCTGGCATAGCGCTACCCGGCCGGCCATTTGAGATGGTATCTATTAGAGACTGGCCGCCAGCCTGTACAAAGGCGCTATTGCGTAAAGGCAGTCCAACACCGCCCTCGCCATTAACTCCATGACATTGGCTACAATGCAACATATAAATTTGCACGCCTGCAGCTGATTCTGGAGTGCCGGCTGTCGCAGGGCCGGAAGATACACCACCCTGAATAGCAGGCAAGAGGGTAAGAGTTGCGGCGGGCGCCAGCGAAGGTACCGGTGTCAGCCCAGGGGGTTGTGGATTTGGGTAGCAGGCAGCCAATGCTGAGATGAATAAAAAGGATATAAGGAGAATGATCCAGCTTCGGGTTGACATGCTCTTCCTCCGTTATTTCTTCAAAGTACGTACAAAATTGACGACGTCCCAGCGCTCGGTCGCGTCGAGGTTTTCTGCCATGCTGGGCATGATTCCAAAACCCTGGCTGATTATCACGTAAATCTGGCTATCTGTCAGGTTTTGGACATTGGCGCTGGAGAGATTGTAGGGTTTTGGATTAAAGAAACCGCCTACCGGGCCGTTTCCAAGCCCCTGGGGTCCGTGGCACATGACACAGTTGATACCAAAAAGCACCTGGCCGCGTTGCAGAGAATCTTTGGTAGCAGGCAGCGGCTGGCTGGCTGGTTGGCCGTCAATCAGCACTGGCCCTTGAATAGGGATGGCCTGGGTTGGTGCTGCCAGGCGAGGCCCCTCATCAAATCCGATCGAATCCTGGATCGCCATATTTGTAGGGAAGGGAATTTGGAATATATTATAGAAAAACAAGACCGTGATTGTAGCACCCACCAGCAATACCCCAGCCACCGCAGTCCAGAAAATCCAGAACCCCCGATCAGTTCGCGGAGCGGCTTCGGTTTGTATAAAATAACTGGCGTTGAACGTTTTAAAGATATCTGCTGCCGATTTGGCCAGCTCGTCATCGTCCACCTCAACCTGGACGCCAATCATTCCTTCAGTAATGTGGGGGTCGTATATTTGCTGTTTGAAGATTGGGAAGCGGTTCAAAAAAATCATCCCAAAAAATGCGCCCCACATCGTTCCCAACATGGTCACCTCAAAATAGATGATCAATGAAGTTGGAATGGGGATCAGTGGTTGGCCGCCCTGGATCAAGGGATAGAGCAAGAAGATGCCTGCCGTCAGGAATACTGCCAGCAGGATACCCAAGACAGCCCCGGTCATTGAAGCGCGCCCAACCCGGGCGTGAAAGCGCTCACGTCCCAACATTACAGCGCTGTAGGGTGCGCCAGACATAACCGTGATTTTATCTTCGGAGACGTCCAGCTTGCGGATTTCATCAATAAAATCTGCGGCATGGCCCGGATCGTTGAATAGTCCAAGTAACTGCTGCTCTGCCATTTTTTCCCTCCTAATCTGACTCAGACCGGGTGGGGACTAATGCACGGCCAATCTTGCGCAACCCTTGCATAACCTGCCCCTCATAGATTTCCCAGGTTGGAATGACCGGGAAGATGCGGGTGAAGATTATGTACAAGAAGAATACCAGATTGAATGCACCGATTGTGATCAGCGTCTCAGGGAGCTGGAGGTGGTAAACTCCCCAACTGAATGGAATCTCATTCTGTCCCAGGGAGATAGGCACAATAATTACCCGTTCTAGGTACATGCCGATATTTACGAATAATGCTACGATAAAGAGGGCGGGTAGCGAGGTGCGTATTTTCCTGGACCAAAGTGTAAAAGCTGGAACGATTACATTACAAAAGAGCATGGTATACCAGAATGGAGCAGCGGGTCCGCTGGAGAGTAGCGCAAATATTGTTTTATCGGTCGGGGCTCCGCCAAACCAGGGCGAAATGTAATCGTTGAAGTAGAAATAATCCCAGGTCAGCGAGAGCAGCAATAAGAAGGTGGCCATACCATTAAAATGTTCTGGCCGTAAGAAATACTGTAAGTTGAGTGCTTTTCTTAAGAGAATCAAGGCTATGATCACTGCA